>NZ_QKLI01000010.1:0-107751 GCF_003224255.1 Curtobacterium sp. MCBD17_030
TGGCATTCCGCCCGCTCGCCCCAGCGGACGGGCACGCCCGGCAACGCGACAGCGGCCGGCAACGCGACAGCGGCCGGCCCGGAGGCCGACCGCAGTCGGATGGGTCGCGCGGTGCCTCAGTGGAAGGCGGGCACGATCAGGTAGATGCCGTAGAGCACGGCCGCACCGCAGAGCACGAAGCAGACCACGGCGAGCGCCCGCAGCATCCGGACGGCCGACGCCGCAGCGTTCGGGTCCGGGAATCCTGCGGTGGCCGGGCCGATCGTGCCGTCGTCCTTCACGGTGTACTTGCCGGCCCGGGTGTCGGCGGCGCTCCAGAAGCGGAGGCCAACGGAGTACACCGAGACGACGAAGCACGCCGAGACGACGGCGACGAGTGCCACGAGGAGGAACGCCCCCCAGTCGATGCCCATCAGCAGGTCCTTCCGAGCCGGAACGCCCCGCGGCGTCCGTCAGTGGCGATGCCCATCAGCAGGTCCTTCCAAGCCGGAACGCCCCGCGGCGTCCGTCAGTGGCGATGCCCATCAGCGACGGCCTCCCTTGCGTCCGGCCATGCGGCGGAGCGTCCGCTCACGGCTCAGTTCGGCGCGGCGGGCGGCGACGGCCTCGGCACGCTTCTTGCGCTGCAGTCCGCGCTGCTCCTTGCGGGTCAGCACGGCGTTCGCGGCGACGTCGATCTCGATGGCCGAGGCGTGCTCGTGCGGCTTGCGGAGCGACCACAGGTACAGGCCGAGGATCACGATCGCACCGACGACCGCGTCGATCACCAGGCCGATCACGCCGAAGCGGGCGATGCCCGACGCGACTGCGCCGACCGCAGCCGCCGCCGGCAGGGTGATGAACCAGGCGATGACGATCTTGCCCGCGGTCGACCACTGGATCTTCGATCCGCGCCGACCGAGTCCGGCGCCGATGATCGACCCGGAGGACACCTGCGTGGTGGAGAGCGCGAAGCCGAGGTGGCTCGAGGCCAGGATGGTCGCCGCGGTCGAGGCTTCGGCCGCGAACCCCTGCGTGGCACGGATCTCGGTGATGCCGGAACCGAGGGTCCGGATGATCCGCCACCCGCCGGTGTAGGTACCGAGTGCGATCGCGAGCGCGCAGGCCACGACGACCCAGAACTGCACGCCCTGGTCCGCCGACTGCGCACCAGACGCGATGAGTGTGAGCGTGATGACGCCCATCGTCTTCTGCGCGTCGTTCGTGCCGTGTGCGAGCGACACCATCGACGAGGTGAATATCTGGCCGATCCGGAACCCGCCGCGCTCGTTCGGGAACACCGGACGCCGCGTGATCCGGTACGCGATCCGCGTGGCGAGCAGCGACACCAGCGACGCGATCACCGGCGACAGGAAGGCGGGGATGATCACCACCGTCAGCAGCGCCGCGTAGTTCACCGAGTCGAAGCCGGCCCCGACGATGGCGGCGCCGATGAGGCCGCCGAAGAGCGCGTGCGAGGACGACGACGGCAGGCCGCGCAGCCAGGTGATCATGTTCCAGACCACCGCGCCGATCAGTCCCGCGAAGATCATCTCCGGACTGATGGCGACGCCACCGGGTCCCTCGTTGATGAGCCCGTGCGAGATCGACGTCGCCACAGCAGTGCTGAGGAACGCCCCGACGAGGTTGAGCACCGCTGCGACGGAGACCGCCACCGTGGGCTTCATGGCGCCGGTCGCGATCGGGGTCGCCATTGCGTTGGCGGTGTCGTGAAAACCGTTTGTGAAGTCGAAGAAGAGGGCCAACGCAATGACCAGGACGACTATGAGCGTGATGTCCACCGCGGGCAAGTGTCCCAGGCGAGCGGGCATCGAGCAAGCCGAACGGACACCTGTCGTTCATCTGGCCTTCACGTTCGCTCAGGTCCGCGGCTCCGGGATGGGAAGATGGCCCCGTGGACATCGCCGAGTTGCTCATCCTGCTGGTCGGATCACTCGCCGTCACGGGGTTCGCTCGGGCCTGGGGACTCCCGGCACCGCTGCTCGTCACCGCCGTCGCCCTGGGCGTGTCGTTCATCCCCGGACTGCCGCACATCGAGATCGACTCAGAGGTGATCCTCACGGTCGTCCTGCCGCCACTGCTCTACTCGGCGGCGCTCGACGTGTCGTGGCAGAGCTTCCGCGGCTCGATCAAGCAGATCCGACGGCTCGGGATCTTCCTGGTCATCGTCACGGCGCTCGCGGTCGGGCTGGCCGCGTACCTGATCATCCCCGACATGACGTGGCCCGCCGCGATCCTCCTGGGCGCCATCGTCGCCCCGCCGGACGCGGTGTCCGCCGCGGCCATCGGACGGAAGCTCGGGCTCCCCCGACGCGTGATGACGGTGCTCTCCGGCGAGAGCCTGATCAACGACGCGGCGTCCCTGACGCTGGTCCGGGTGTTCACGCTGATCATCGCCGGGGCCTCGTTGACGATCTGGCAGGACCTCGCGATCTTCGGCCTCGCGATCGGCGTCGGACTCGTCGTCGGCGGGGTCCTCGGCGTCCTCGTGCACTGGATCCGGATGCGGATCAACGACCCGGTGGTCGAGACGATCATGAGCATCCTGCTGCCGTTCGTGGCGTACATCCTGGCCGAGGAGCTGTCCGGCTCCGGCGTGATCGCGGTCGTCACCGCCGGGCTCTACATCGGCTACAACTCGCCGAAGGAGGGGTACGCGACCCGACTGCAGGAACGCCCGCTTTGGACGAGCATCGACGTCATCCTCGAGGGTTTCGTCTTCGCACTGATCGGACTGCAGCTCAACACGGTCGTGCAGGACCTGGTGGAGAGTGAACGCAGCCTCGGCCAGACCCTGACCGCCGCTGCCGTCGTGCTCACGGTCGTGATCCTGGTCCGACCGCTGTTCATCTTCGAGTCGTACGCGCGGAACCGCCTCCACGGCCGCTTCATCCGTCCCCTGCGCGTCCGGTTGTCCCGAGGACACCGTTCCCTGCGCTGGATCCGCGGCACGGCGGAACCGAGACTGAACTGGCGCGAGCTGACGGTGATCTCCTGGACCGGCATGCGCGGGGTGGTGACCCTCGCCGCCGCCGTGTCCGTCGTCGCGAGCCCGACGCAGATCCCGGCGCAGGACACGATCTTCGTGATCGCGTTCATCGTCACCGTCGGCACCCTCCTGTTGCAGGGGCTGACGCTGCCGTTCGTGATCCGCGCCCTCAGGGTGCAGGACCCGGCCGAGGACGACAAGGACCGCCGCAGCGAGATGCTGCTCAACCAGCGGACGACCGTCGCCGCGATCGAGCTGCTCGACCGACGTCGGCCGGAGTGGGGCACCCGGTACGGTCCGGAAGCGACCGACAAGGTCCTCGCCCGTCTGAAGGCCCGTCTCGAACGCCAGGCGGAGACGTTCCGGCAGGACGCAGAAGAAGAGGAGTCCGAGGACCGCAGGACCTCGGTTCGGCTCCGCGGGACGCAGATCCAGGACATCCGCCGCGAGCTGCTCGACCGCCGACGCGAGATCGTCCTCGAGGAACGCGAGAAGGGCAACCTCGACGAGGAGGTCATGCGCCGCGTGCTCGTGACCCTCGACGCTGAAGAGCTCGCGATGGACTCGGCGCAGGCGTCCCGCAGCCGTTCCTGACCTGCCCGCACCCTGGCGCCCGGGCGTACCCTGGAACGCCAGACGACGAGACAGGAGCGCACCGCCGAGTGAGCACGCCGCGGAACGAAGCACGCAGGAACAACGACCTCCCGACGCGCAGCGCCGACGACACAGCGCGGGTCGCGCACGACCGGTCACGGCCGGTCCACCGCCCCGGCCGGGAGGCGCGCCCCACTCCGCCTCCGAAGCAACACATCGGCCGCTACCGCCGTTGGTACGCCACGTTGCACCCGTCGCTGCAGCTCATCGGGCTCCAGCTGTGGATGCCGCTGTTCTTCATCGTCGGGTTCTGCCTCTGCTACGTGTTCGCGTTCCACGCCCCGCATCCGCACGACGTCCCGATCGGCATCGTCGGCAGCGACCAGACGTTCATCGGGGCCGTGCAGAAGGCGCTCCCCGGCGAGTACCTCTTCTCGTCCTACGACTCGCTCGCCGGCGCGAAGCGCGACGTCGTCGCCGGGACGATCGCCGTCGCCTACGACCCGTCGGCCAACGAGCTGTTCAAGGCCAGCGCGCACCAGTTCCAGGTCGCGAGCCTGGTGCCCGCCACGCTGACCGCGGTGCTCACCGGCGCGGGACTGGCCGCCCCTCGAGTGACCGAGCTCGCTCCCCTGCCGGCCTACGACGAGTACGGCACGGTCGCGATGTACGTGATGCTCGCGTGGTGCATCGGCGGCTACATGGTCGCGATGTTCATCGGCATCATGGGCGGCCCGCTGCGTCACCGGACGCGCATGACGGTCATCGTCACCGGTGGGCTGGTCATCTCGCTCATCACGAACACCCTCGCCGGCCCCGTCGTCGGCGCGATCCACGGGCACTTCATCCCGCTCGTCCTCATCGCCTGGGGCTGGATCGTGGCGATCGGCCTGGCGGTGAACGGCCTGAGCTACTTCGTCGGCCGGTTCATCGCCGCGCCGGCCATGATCTGCTTCGTCTTCCTGTCGATGCCGTCCTCCGGTGGCGCCTACCCGAAGTGGTTCATGCCGGAGCCGTTCGCGTGGCTCAACAACGTCGTGGTCGGCTCGAGCATGGTCGACATGATCAAGCACCAGCTCTACGGCGTCGGCCCGGGCCCGGAGCGCGGCCTGGTCACGATGGGCTGCTACGCCGCCGCCGGGCTCGTCCTGATGTTCCTCGGCAAGAAGTGGTGGGAACGCCGCCGGATCCGCGCGATCGTCACCGGCCGGACCACGATGTTCCAGGACGCGAACACCGCGAACCGCGAGTTCCTGGGCCGTGAGCGTGACGCCGAGCTCGAGCGGAACGCCCTCATCTCGACCGAGACCGGCACGCTGCAGGTCCTGCGCGACGACGACTGGGAGGACGAACGCGCCGCCGGTGACGTCTTCACGGGCGGCCGCGACGGGCTCGAGAACCAGCCGCTGAACCCACGTCGATGAGCGCCCGAGCGAGGGCTATCCTGATCCGATCATGACCCGTACCGCCTGGCACCGCCTCCTCATGACGATCGTCGTCGTCTTCCTCGTCATCGCGGCGCTGTCCTACGTCACGAGCATCGTGCTCGCGCCGAGCGGTGGCCGTAGCGTCGCCGGGCTCTGGGACGGCTGGGCGATGTTCGCGCTCGTCGCCGCGATCGTGTTCGGCGTCGTCGACTTCTTCGTCCGGCCGCTCGGCGGACAGAGCGGGGACGCGGACGTGATGGCCGAGGCCGAAGCCGCGCGCACCGGCAACACCCCGACGCAGCGCGCACGCTGACGAGCGCCGGCGGTCAGAGCGTCAGGACGGCGGTACCGGGCAGCGCGATCAGGCCGGTTCGCCGATCCCCGTCCCGGTGAACCCGGCGACCGAGGCGTTGTCCTCCGCGAACACCACCCGCGCATCGACCCGCCCGCCAGCCAGGACCCCGGGCAGCCAGTAGCGCGCGTCGTCCCACATCGCGTCGTACGGCACGGCGCCCACCGGCACCCAGCTGGGCTCCAACTCGTCACCGCCCGACGGGTCGCCCTGCCAGCGGTGGCAGACGAAGACGTCCGAGACCTGGGACCAGGAGGGGCGGAACGGGAACCGGTAGTCCAACGTGCCACGGGCCTCCAGGTCGGCCGGGTCGATGCGGAGGCCCACCTCCTCCGCCACCTCGCGCACGGCGGTCTCGACCGCTGTCTCGACACCCTCGCGCTTGCCGCCCGGTCCGACCACGCGGCCGGTGCCGAGGCCCCGCCGCTTCTCGCCGAGCAGCACCTCCGGCCCGTCCGCGCCGTCCCGCAGGAGGTACACGACGACGACGGCCGGGTGCTGGGACTTGCTCTCGTCGCGCTCGGTCATGTGTCCAGTGTGGCCGATCGAATGACGTACGCTCGATGCATGGCAGGCGTGCTGTGGGGGCGTCATGGCTGAGTCTCGCAGGACGGGGCGCAGCCTCGAGGTGCTGCGCGCCGAAGCCGCCGAGGAGATCTCGGTCATCGTCGAACACCGGTGTCGGCAGGGTGACGATCCCTGGGACTTCATGCACACGCTGCCGAGCGTCGACGAGCAGGTCGTGCTGATCCTCCGCGCCGAGGCGATGGAACTCGACGTCCGCATCGGCCAGCGCAGCGCACAGTGGTCGTCGCACCCGGCATCCGGGCACGGCACCGAGCACGGCGAGGAGTACCACCGCCTCCGCCGCATCGCGCTCCAGCACCCGGAACTCACCGAGGCCGTGTGGAAGCTCATGGACGCACTGCCCGGTGGTCGCTGACGCCCGCCTGGGGTTGGATGGGGGCATGACCGACACCGTCCTCGCCGTCCTGAACCAGCCCTCCCGCGCCGCCGCGCCGCACGACCCGGAGGCGGAGGCCTTCACGTGGGTGAAGCCGCTCGAGGAGCACATCCAGGTGATGGACCTCGGCCTGACCCGGGGTGACGGTGTGTTCGAGACGATCACGGTCATCGACGGTCGTCCGCAGGCACTCGAGGCGCACCTCGCCCGCTTTGGTCGGTCCGCCGCCAAGCTCGACCTGCCGGAGCCGGACCTCGACGCCTGGCGACAGGCGATCGAGGCGGTCTGCGCACGCCTGGACCCGGTGCGCGAGGCGTACGCGAAGACCGTCCTGACGCGCGGGGTCGAGGGCTTCGGCCGTCCGACCGGCTGGGTCTACGCGGCCCCCTCCGCCGACCAGACCCGCGACCGCACCGAGGGCATCGGGGTCGTCACGCTGGACCGCGGCTACCGGCACGACATCGAGCGGACCTCGCCCTGGCTGCTGCAGGGCGCGAAGACGCTGTCGTACGCGATCAACATGGCCGCCCTCCGCGAGGCCGTCCGCCGCGGTGCCGACGACGCGCTCTTCGTCTCGACCGACGGCTACGTCCTCGAGGGCACCCGCGCGAACCTCATCATGGCGGTCGGTGGCCGCCTCGTCACCCCACGGACCGACATCGGGATCCTGGACGGCACCACGCAGGCCGACGTCTTCCGCTTCGCCGAGCAGGAGGGCATCGAGACCGCCTACGAACTCGTCACCCTCGACGACCTGCGGACTGCGGACGCGCTGTGGCTGGTGTCGAGCATCCGGCAGGCCGCTCCGATCCACACGGTCAACGGCGTTCCGCAGGAGATGGACCTCGGCATGACGGAGCGCATCAACGACTTCCTCCTGTCGCGTCAGGACTGAACCGGCCGGACCCGACGCCGGACGGGAGGCTCGGTGCGGCGCCGCACCGAGCCTCCCGTCCGTCAGCCGGTCACCGACACCGGGCTGGTCACCAGCGCGGTGTCGTCACGCCCTGCCCGTCGACGTAGCGGAAGACCTGCTCGCCTTCGATCCAGACGCGCTGGGCGCGGCTGGTGGCGTCGAGCGGGTCGCCGTCCCAGAGCACCAGGTCGGCGTCGAGCCCCTCGGCGATGCGCCCGACCCGGTCCCCGAAGCCGAGGATGTCGGCCGGGGCCGAGGTGATCGCTTCGAGCGCGGTCTGCCGCGGCAGGCCGTCACGCACCGCCATCGTCGCCTGGGTGACGAGCATGTTGATCGGGACGACGGGCGCGTCGGTGGTGATCGCGACGCGGACACCGGCTGCCGCGATCGTGGTGAGGTTCGGGATGCCGCGGTCGCGCAGCTCGACCTTGGAACGACTGGTGAACAGCGGCCCGTAGATCACCGGGATGCCCTTCTCGGCCAGCAGGTCGGCGATCTTGTGGGCCTCGGTTCCGTGGTTGACGACCAGGCGGTAGCCGAACTCCTCGGCGAGACGGACCGCGGTGGCGATGTCGTCGTGGCGATGGGTGTGCTGGTCCCAGGCGAGCTCGCCGTCGAGGACGCGGACCAGGGCCTCCTTGGTGAGGTCCCGGGTGAACGGCTCGTCCTTCCGTGCGGCGGCGTCACGGGCGGCCCGGTAGTCCTGCGCGGCGACGAACGCCTCGCGGATCACCTTCGCGACGCCGAGGCGGGTGGAGGGGGTCTGCCCCTTCTCGCCGTAGACCCGCTTCGGGTTCTCGCCGAGGGCGCTCTTGATGCTCACCGCGTCGGAGATGAGCTGCTCGTCGATGGTCCGGCCACCCCAGGTCTTGATCGCGACCGTCTGCCCACCGATGGGGTTGCCGGAGCCGGGCTTCACCACGATGCTCGTGATGCCGCCGGAGAGGGCGTCGCGGAACCCCTCGTCGTCGATGTCTACCGCGTCGATCGCGCGGACGGCGGCCATGTTCGGGCCGGTCATCTCGTTGGTGTCGTTGCCGGCCGAGCCGTTCGCCTCTTCGTGGATGCCGACGTGGCCGTGTGCCTCGACGAAGCCGGGCAGCAGCCAGGCGCCGACGGCGTCGATCACGGGCAGTCCGTCGGGAGGCGTCACGTCGGGTCCGACGGCCGTGATCCGGCCGTCCTGGACGACGACCGCTCCCCCGTCGAACTCCGCCCCGTCCACGGGGACGACGTGGGCACCGGTGATCACGAACGAGTTGTCAGTCATTCCACAACGGTACCGATCACATCGGCGGAGGCCTCGGTCTTCGTACACGACATACGGGTTCTTCGCGGTGGAGGACGGTCCGTCGGTACCTTCTGAGGACCCGACGAGCGGAGGCAGGATGCACCACCACGACACCCGGTCGCCCCGGCCTGACTGGCCGGCGCACGGCACGGCGACCCGACCGTGGCGCAGCAGTGGACGACCGCCGCGAGCCGACCGCATGGTCCGCTCGGTCCGGTGCTCGCTGCCGCCCCGCATCGCCCACCGCACCTGGACCGCACCCCCGACCACGGCGGACTTCGTGTCGCGGGTCACCGAGCGCCTGACGGAGCTCGACCGACGCCTCGGTGACAGCACCGCGACCTTCGACCTGCTGCTCGCCCGGACCGAGGCCGTCTCGTCCTCCCGGATCGAGGACGAGCACGCCACGCTGGACGACTACGCCCGAGCCCTCGTCGGCATCCGCGCGAACGGCAGCGCGACGGCGATGGTCGGCGCGACCTCGGCGCTCAGGGCGATGATCGACGACGCCGGCCGGGGCGGCATCACCGAGCGCTCGGTGCTCGACGCGCACGCCGTGCTCATGCGGGACGACCCCGTCGACGGCCCGGTCGCGGGGCGCTGGCGGCAGGTGCAGAACTGGATCGGTGGCGGAGCGTCCCCGCGGGACGCCGCGTACGTCCCGCCGCCGGCCGACGACGTCGCCGAGGCCATGGACGACCTGTTCGCCTTCCTGTCGCGGGACGACCTCGACCCGATCGTCCAGGCGGCGATCGCCCACGCCCAGTTCGAGTCCGTCCACCCGTTCACCGACGGCAACGGGCGGATCGGCCGCGCCCTCGTCAACGCCGTGCTCCGACGACGCGGTCTGACGTCCTCGCTCGTGGTCCCCGTGGCCGCGGCACTCGTCGCGGACCGGGCCGGGTACTTCGCCGAACTCGTCCGGTACCGGGACGGGCACGTCGACGGTGTCGTGACCCTGGTCGCCGCGGCGATCGGCACCGTGTGTGACGAGGTCGAGTACGCGGCACTCCGACTCGACGAGATCGAGCACGACCGTGCCGCGGTGCACAGCACGAGCTGCGGGCCGCGGGTGACGCACGACTCCGCGGTGCTCCGCGTCCTGCGCGCGGACCCGGTCCTGACCGAGGCGGCGATCAGTGCCGCGCTGCCGCCGGACCTGCCCTGGACGGACGCGGTGATCGACGACCTGGTCGACGCGGGCGTGCTGCGGCCGGTCACCGAGCGGCGACGGGACCGGGCATGGGTGGCGTCGGACGTGCTGGCGGAGCTCGACGCGCTCGCGGAACGCATCCGGGCGGCCGTGGTGCCGTCGACCTCGGCGGCCGTGCCGGCGGACTCGGCGGTGGATGCTGAGGCGGTGGGCGGAGCGGCGGGGCCGGGTCGGTCCTCCATGCCGAGCGAATAGGGTGGGCCAGGTGACCAGCGAGCACGACGTGACCATCCCGCCGACCGCCGCCAAGCGGCCCCGGACGCGGACCCACCACGGCATCGACTTCGTCGACGACTACGAGTGGCTGCGCGACAAGGAGTCCCCGGACACCATCGCGTACCTCGAAGCCGAGAACCGCTACACCGAAGGGCAGACCGAGCACCTCGGCGGGCTCCGTCAGCGGCTCTTCGACGAGGTCAAGACCCGCGTGCAGGAGACCGACCTCTCGGTCCCCGTCCGCATGGGCCAGTGGTGGTACTTCACCCGGACGAGCGAGGGCAGCCAGTACGGCGTGCAGTGCCGCGCTCCGATCAACGGACCCGACGACTGGACCCCGCCGTCGCTCGAGGCGGCAGCCGAGGGCTCGCCGGCGGGCGCCGGCACCCTGCCCGGGGAAGAGGTGGTCCTGGACGGCAACACCCTGGCCGAGGGGCACGACTTCTTCTCGCTCGGCACCTACGACATCAGCGACGACGGTCGTCGGCTGGTCTACGGCGTCGACGTCGAGGGCGACGAGCGCTACACCCTGGCGGTCCGTGACCTCGAGACGGGGCAGGACCTCGGCGACACGATCCCGAACACCGGAGCCGGCGCGACGTTCGACCCGTCGGGCCGCTACGTCTTCTACCCGACCGTGGACGACTCGTGGCGACCGGACCGCATCTGGCGCCACACCGTCGGTACCTCGGCGGACGCGGACGTGGTGGTGTTCGAGGAGCCGGACGACCGCTACTGGGTCGGCGTGGGCGTGACCCGCTCGTCGCAGTACATCGTCATCGAGCTCGGGTCGAAGATCACCTCCGAGGCGCTCGTCCTCGACGCGTCCGACCCGACCGGTGAGTTCCGTGTGGTGTGGCCCCGTCGCGAGGGCGTGGAGTACGAGATCGAGCACGCGATCGTCGGCGGCAGCGACCGACTGCTGGTCCTGCACAACGACGGCGCCGAGAACTTCGAGCTGGTGGACGTCCCCGCCGACGACCCGACCTCGGAGTCCGACCGCCGCGTCGTCGTCGCGCACCACGCCGAGCGACGCATCGAGTCGGTCGACGCCTTCGCCGGACACCTGGCGCTCGAGTACCGGTCCGAGGCGCTCCCCCGGATCGCGATCATCCCGATCGAGGGCGACGGCTACGGCGACGCGCACGAGGTCCCCTTCGACGAGGCGCTGTTCTCGGCTGGCCTCGGTGGCAACCCCGAGTGGGACCAGCCGACGCTCCGCCTCGGGTACACGTCCTTCGTCACCCCGTCCGAGGTCAGCGACCTGGACCTGGCGACCGGCGAGGTCACCGTGCTGAAGCGGCAGCCGGTGCTGGGCGGCTACGACCCGGCCGACTACGTGCAGGAGCGCGACTGGGCGACCGCGTCCGACGGCACGCGGGTCCCGATCTCGCTCGTGTGGCGCCGGGACGCCGTCGATGCGGAGACCCCGGCCCCGTTGCACCTGTACGGGTACGGCTCGTACGAGCACTCGATCGACCCGGGCTTCAGCGTGATGCGCCTGTCGATGCTCGACCGCGGGGTCGTCTTCGCCGTCGCCCACGTCCGCGGTGGCGGCGAGCTCGGCCGGCACTGGTACGAGGACGGCAAGACCCTGACGAAGAAGAACACGTTCACGGACTTCGTCGCCGTCGCCGATCACCTCATCGACAGCGGCCGGACCACGCCCGAGCGTCTGGTGGCCGAGGGCGGCAGCGCCGGCGGTCTGCTGATGGGCGCGGTCGCGAACCTGGCACCCGAACGCTTCGCGGGCATCCTCGCCGCGGTGCCGTTCGTCGACGCGCTGACCAGCATCCTCGACCCGGACCTGCCGCTGACCGTCATCGAGTGGGACGAGTGGGGCGACCCACTGCACGACCCCGAGGTCTACCGGTACATGAGCGAGTACTCGCCGTACGAGAACGTCCGCGACGACGTGCAGTACCCGCGCATCCTCGCCGTGACCTCGATCAACGACACCCGAGTGCTCTACGTCGAGCCGGCGAAGTGGACTGCGAAGCTGCGCGAGGTCGGCGCCCCGGTGCTCCTGAAGACCGAGATGTCCGCCGGACACGGTGGTGTCAGCGGTCGGTACGACTCGTGGAAGGAGCGTGCGTCCGAGCTGGCCTGGCTGCTCGACGTGCTCGGACTGGCTGACGTCTCCCCCGCAGCCGCGAGCGCGAACCCGATCGCCGCGGGCTGACCCGGAGCACGAACCCGGTCCGGACCGACGACGACGGCGCGCACCCGATCAGGGTGCGCGCCGTCGTGGTTCCCGGCCTTCGCCGTCACACGCGGTTGAGCGCGTGCACCGCCTCGTCGTAGGACTCCTCGGCCACGCGGACCCGGTCGCCCGCGAGGACCCCGTACCCGAAGGTGCCCTCGCCGGCGCGTTCCGCGATGCCCGCCTGCACGCGCAGCTGCTCCAGCGCGTGCAGCGACCGGACACGTTCGGTGAGCACGTCGGCCGCGGTGCCGATGCGCTTCCACAGCGCGTGCGGGAACGCGTCGTCGCCGAGGACGTCCATCGCCATCCGGGCGCGGAGCGTCGCGTGCCAGGCACGCTGGGTCGCCTCGCGGTCCCCGGCCTCGTCGGCGGGGTCGTCCCCGACGGCGACGCGGACGAGGTCGCGGACGCGCGGCTTCTCGATCGCCGAGACGTCCTGCGCGACCCGCTTCGGATCGCGGAGCGCCCACGCCGTCGGCCGGGGGCGTTCGACGGCGTCGTCGAGGGCGTCGAGCAGTTCGAGGAACGACTCCTCGTGCAGGGACAGGACGACCTCGCGGGTGGCGTCGTCGCGGCGCTGGCGAGTGGCGGCGAGGACGCGTTCGCGGGTGATCGAGTCGACGAGCGCCTCCTGCGCCGGGCTCGACGCATGCGACAGTCGGTCGACCAGGTACTCGGCGAGCGCGGCTCGTGCCGTGACGGCTGCGAGTGCGTCGGCCGCGGCGGCGGCCCGGTCGATCTCGTCCCCGTCGGCGAAGGCCGGCCGGTACGACCCGAGGACGGCGGCGATGCCGAGCGCGGTCTCCGCCGTCTCGGCCAGGTCGGTCGGTGCGCCGGACCGGAGTCCGGCCTCCAGGCGGAGCAGCGTGCCGCGCAGCTTCCGCAGGCGCTTGGTGAGTGCGCGGGCCGCGGTGCCCTTGTGCGGCTTCTCCTCGGTCTGGAGGCGCGGTGCCGGTGCCCCCGCCAGCCCGCGTGCCAGCTTGGACGCGACGGCGGCAGGGCCGGCGCCGACGGCGGCGAACCGGCCGTCCAGGGCGGCGAAGAGTTCGTGCGCGATCTGCGGGTCGACGCCCTCGACGGCTTCGACCTCGACCTCCCGCCAGGTGTTCGGGTCCGCCGGCGCGTCGTCGTCGAGGCGTTCTGCGACGACCTGGTCGTCGGCGAGTTCGGCGACCTGGTCGCCGTCCTCGTCCAGCAGGCGGGTGACGGTGCGGGTGGTGGTGATGCGGACGACGGGGTGGAGTCCGCGGCCGCGGCGTTCGGTGAAGAGTGCGGCGAGGACCTCGACGGGCACGGTGTCCGGGTCCTCGGTGAGCGGGAAGTGCTGCTCGTGGCGGACGGTGTCGGACTCGGAGCGCTTGATGTGCCAGCCGGCGTCGTGTCCGCCCGTGCGCCGTCGGACGGTGACGTGCGCGGCGACGAGGTCGTACCGCTGGGTGTCCCAGTAGGTGGCGTCGAGCTCGAAGGGCTCCTGGACGTCGGTCTGCATGATCCCGCCGGCGCCGACCAGGTCGGGCAGTGCGGCGCCGTCGGGCAGGTCGTAGGTGCGCTCGATCTCGAGGTGGGTGTCGCTCACACGGTCTTGTCTACCAGGGTGGCGGCGTGGTCCTCACCACGGGTGGGTCGGCGGCGGGCCGTCGTGCCTCGTCAGGGAGCCGCGGCCGGAGGCAGGGTCGGAGGCGGGGTCGGACGCGCCTCCCGGGAACCGGGGTTACCGTGAGCACATGAGCGAGACGATCACCCGTGACGCGTTCGTGCCCGAGGCCGGCGGCGTCACCATGTTCACGACTTCCTGGTGCGGCTACTGCGCCCGGCTGAAGAACCAGATGACCAAGGCGGGCGTGCCGTTCCGCGAGGTCGACATCGAGAACACGCCCGGCACGGCCGAGCTGGTCGCCGAGGTCAACGGCGGCAACCAGACCGTGCCGACGCTGGTCTTCCCCGACGGCAGCACGGCGACGAACCCGTCCCTGGCCGAGGTGCAGTCGCGCGTCTGACCCGCGGCGGCGCCCCTGCGCCCGGCGCAAGCCGGACCCGCACGACAGGAACCCGCTCGAACCACGGTCTCCCCTGGTTCGAGCGGGTTCCTGTTGTGCGCAGCCGAACGGCGCCAGCCAGCCGGCGCCCGCCAGCCGGCCGGCCGCGCCCTACCGCGAGAGCGCGTCGAGCAGCAGCGCCGCCATCGCGTCGAGCTGGATGTCACCGGAGTCGACGACCTCGTCGTCCGACCCGTCGAGCGCGCGGGCAGCGAGGCCGGCCTTCGAGTCGATGAGCTCGGCGATCTTGGTGTCGATCGTCTGCGCGGCGATGATGCGCCACGCGGTGACCGGCTCTTCCTGACCGATGCGGTGCACGCGGTCGATCGCCTGCGTCTGCTCGGCGCTCGTCCACGACAGTTCGGCGAGGACGACGTTGGAGGCGACCTGCAGGTTCAGGCCGACGCCGGCCGCGGTGAGCGAACAGACGATGACGGCGACGTCGGGGTCGTTCACGAACGAGTCGATCTCGGCCGTGCGCTGCGCGGGCGTCTGGTCGCCGCGGATCGTCGCGGTGCGCAGGTGCCGGCGGGCGAACACCTCTTCCGCCTGGTCCATCACGTCGAGGTGCTTCGCGAAGAACACGACCTTGCCGACGTTCGAGGCGAGCTGCGCCGCGTAGTCCGCCGCGAGCTGCGCCTTGGCACGACCGATGCGACGCACCATCGAGAACACGTTCTCCCCGGTGGACGAGGCGTCCTGGTCCTCGAGCTCCCAGCGGGCGACCTGGCGGACGAGCTTCTCGTCGATGCCGTCGACCGGTGCCTGGCCGGTGCGGGCAGCGAGCGCCTGGTGGTACCGCTTGACCAGCTTCGCGGTGAGCTCGCGCTCGGCGTCGCGGATCGAACGACCCTCGTCACCGTCGAGCTCGACGGGGATGTCGGCGATCCGGCGGGCCGGGATGTCCGCGGCGACGTCGACCTTGCGGCGACGGACGATGCCCAGGTCGATCACCGCCTTGCGCGCCTCGGTGAAGAAGCCCTGGTCGGCGGGGGTCAGCCCGATCTCCTCGAGCTCGTTCATGAGCTGCGCGCGGGGCTTCTTGTCGTCGATCCAGCCGAGGAACTCCCAGATCGTGCGGAAGTCCTCGACCGAGTTGATGAGCGGCGTCCCGGTCAGGGCCATCAGCAGCGGGTTCGCGGTGCGCTCGCGGATCTTCTCGGCGAGCTGCAGCACGAACTTCGAGCGCTGCGAGTCCTTGTTCTTGATGAAGTGGGCCTCGTCGACGACCATGCCCTTGAACCCGAAGGTCCCGAGCCAACCGACGTGCCGGTCGAGGATCTCGTAGTTGACGATGATGATGTCGGCGAACCCGTCGAGGTCCTGGCCGTCCCCGTGGATGACCGTGGCACGGTGGTTCGGCACCCAGCGCTCGGCCTCGCGAGCCCAGTTCGTCTTGACGACGTTCGGGACGACGACGAGCAGCGGGAACGCCTTCGCGGCGTCGGCAGCGAGCAGCGACTCCGCGGTCTTGCCGAGGCCCGGCTCGTCGGCGAGCAGGAAGGTGCGGTGCCCCTGCGCCGCCGAGGTGACGAGTTCCGCCTGGTGCTTCATCAGCGAGGCACCGGCCGGGGTGTGCAGCGTCGCCGGCTCGGGCAGCGGCATCGAGGCCACTCCGCCGCCGGCGCCGTACTCGAAGGACTTGAACAGCGGACCGAAGAGCTCCCAGTTCGCGAGACGACGCGGGTGCGCCACGGGCTGGTCGGCGAGCGCGAAGTCGGGCGGCAGGAACGGGTTCGCGAGCTGCCGCTGCACGACGGACTGCGGCACCACGGACCGCTCGGGCGTCTCGACCGCAGCGGTCGGTTCGGCTGCGATGACCAGGTCCTCGGGCTGCAGCTCGATGCCGGCGGCGATCATCATGTCGCGCTTCACCGTGCGCGTGGCCTCGGAGACGGAGGCCTCCTCGGTGAGGAGCTGGATGACACTGGTGTCCCGCGCAGCGGTCTTCGCGAGGATCGTGGCGACTCCGTCGAGGCGCTTCAACTGCTCGGCACGCTGCGAGTCGGTGAGGGTCGCGTCCGCCTTGACGCGGGCACGCTCCTCGCGCATGAGCAGGGCGACAGCCTGGAACTTCGTGCGGTTCGTCGCCTTGAGGGGGCCCCGCTGCGCGGCAGCTTCGACCTCGCGCACGGCGCGGGCGAGGACGGGGATGAGGCCGTCGTTGTCGAGCGGTCGGGTCCGGCGCGCAGCCGTCCGCGTGCCACCGGCAGCGCGACGGGTACCTGATCGAGCCAAAGCTCCTCCTGTTCCGCCCTCGTCGGGGCGAGCCACCCGGTACGGGCGGAAGTCGTGTGGTGCGGCTGCCGTGTGTCGTGGCCGTCGCACCGGTGTCCACCACGGGCCGCCGTGGCCCGCAGCACGCCGGCACGTTCCGGCAGGACGCATCGGGGGCCCAGGTGCGGGCCGGTGGTCGATGTGACGGTCTGCTCGGGAGTCCGGCGGCGTCTCACGCACGCCACCCATCCCGGAGGAGGTCCTCCGGAGAACGTCCTGGAGGTCTGACCTACCAGGCGACGCGGCTGCGGCCCGCACCGGCCAGCGACCGGTCGTCGCGGCAGGGATCGACGCGACATGCGAGCACGCCGTGCGTGCGCCGTCAGTTTACTCCCCAGGCACCGACGGAGGCGACTCTCCACACCCCGCGCGTGGCGAGCCTCCCGGCCGGGACGCCGCGTCACGGGCAGGGCGCACGGGACGGGCGTCAGAGGTGCGGTGCGGAGCGTGGCCGGCCGGCACCGGACGGGAGGCTCGGGGCCGGTTCCGCCAGGGCGGCACGCGTCGCCGCGAGCAGCTGCTCCGCCGTCGCGATCCCGTTCACCGACCCGGTGGTCGCCTGCCCGCCCGCATGCGCGAGGAGTTGTGCACCGATCGCCGGCCCGAGGCGCTCGGCCTCCTGCGGGTTCCGGGCCGCCCAGTCCCGGGCGACGGCGTCCGCGAGGCGCTCGGCGGCGGCACCGCGGTCCACGTCACCACGGGAGCGGTGCCACAGCCCGGTGACGACGAGGTGCGCGACGACCGCGCCGACGTCCCGCACCGGGTACCCCCAACCGGCGGTGTCGATGTCGAGCAGGCCGGAGATGCGCCACGGCTCGTCCTCGTCGACGAAGACCTGCTCGAGGTGCAGGTCACCGTGCACCACCTGCTTCTGCGCGGCGTTCCAGCCGATCGACCGGCGCCCGATCGCGTCGTACAGGCGGTCGATCTCCTCGGCGTCCGCGGGCAGCGCGGTCGTCAGGGTACGGCGGTGCCAGTCCGCGTGGTCCATCGCGTCCGCACGCGCCTGCTGCGTCATCGGGACCGCGGCGATGCGGCCGGTCAGCGCCGCGAGGGACGCCACGAAGCGCGGGTCGTCCGCGATCTCGGTGATCCGGCTGCCGGCCGGGACGCCCCGGACCAGCTCGAGGACGAGCAGCCCGTCACCGCGGCTCGCCAGCACGCGCGGCACCGGGAGCCCGGCCGCCGCGAACTGCTCGTGGGTGCGGACGATCGGTGCGACCCGGTGCGGCCGGACGATCTTGATGAAGAGAGTGCGCTCGGGCGCGTCGACGCGGACCACGGCGCGCTTGCCGGGCCGGTAGGCGGCCACCGTCAGGGTCGGGTCCGTCACCGGCATGCCGAGCGTGGTCAGGAGTTCGGCGACGGCGTCCCGGTAGGTCACCTGCGGCAGCACCGGGAGGCCCGGGTCGTTCGGGTAGGCCCACACCGACACCGGCTCCCCCGTCGCGGGGTCGGTGACGATGGCGCTGTTCTGGTCGTGGGCGCCGCCGGTGTCGACGTACGTCAGGACGGTGGCACGCTGGCCGTTCCGGTCGAGGGTGTCGACCTCGTACCCGTAGAGGTAGCCGTTGCCCGAGGGCTCGACCGAGTGCGCACGCGCGGCCACGACGGACGTCCCGGACCCGGCGAAGGCCTCGGGGATGACACGCTCATGGTTGGGCCACACGGCCACAGTCAACCGTGTGTGCGGGGATTCGGCGCGTTGCCGAGCGGCTCGGCGTGCGGCTCCTGGCTAGCGTGGAGGGGTGAACCCGGTCAGGCGCCTCCGCAGCTCGAGCCGCACCCCGTTCCTCCAGGTCGTGAAGACCGCGGTGGCGGTGGTCGCGGCGGTGCTGCTGTGCGAGCTCCTGATCCGTGGACCGTTCCCGACCTTCGCCGCGATCGCCGCCCTGCTCGTCGTGCAGCCGAGCATCAACCAGTCGTTCGTGAAGGGCCTGGAGCGCAGCGCCGGGGTCCTGCTCGGCGTGGTCCTGGCGACCGGGGTGCACCTGCTCCTCGGCGACGCGGTGTGGATCGTGCTGCTCGTGGTCGTCCTGGCGATCCTGCTCGCCTGGGCACTGCGCCTGACCCCGACCTCGGCGACGCAGGTCGGCATCAGCGGGATGCTCGTGCTGACCGCCGGGGTCGTCACGCCGAACTACTCGGCCGACCGGATCCTCGAGACCGTGATCGGCGCGGTCGTCGCGCTCGTGGTGAACGCCGTCATCGTGCCGCCGGTCCTCCTCGAACCCGCGCACCTGGCCGTCGCACGGCTCGCCCGGGACACCGCCGCCGCGTTCGAACGCATCGCCGTCGGTCTGACCGAGGGGTGGGACCACGAGCAGTGGGACGCGGCCCTGCTGCAGGCCCGGGCGCTCCGGCAGCAGCACGGCCGGACGGAGGCCGCGCTGACCTCGGCTCGCGACTCACTCGCCATGAACCCCCGCGGTGGTCGGCACCACACCGTCCTCGAGCGGGACGTCGCCGTCGCCGAACACCTGCGCGTCCTCGTCACCCGGGTCACGGGCATGACACGTGCCGTCCGGGACAACACCGCCCCGGACCTCCGTGCCGACCCGATGGTGGGGCGGATCGCCACCGAGGTCGCCCGCATCGGCTCCGACGTCCGCCGCCTCGGCGCGCAGGTCGAGTCGGCACGACTCACGCCGGGCGAGCTCACCGAGGGACCGGAGGAGACCGCGGTCGAGCACGCGCTGACCGCGCCGCTCGCGGTCGTCCGGCCGAACTCCCGGCACTGGGTGCTCATCGGAGCACTGCTGGAGGACGTCCGTCGCGTCCGTGAGGAACTGCTCGGCGAGGACGACTGAGCGGCCTGCTCCGACGTCGGGTCAGCGGACGGGTTCGTCCGTGCCGCACGCCGCCTGGTGCGCCGCCTCGAGGAGGTCCGCCCACACCCCCGCCGCGGGCCACGACGGGTCGGACGTGACCACCTCGACGTCGGCGAACCGACGGATCTCGGCGACCACGGCCTCCTGGCCGGCTGCGCGCGCGGCACGGCCGGCACCGTCCAGCACGGCGGCGAGCAGGTCGGCGACGACGCGGTCGCGATGTGGTCCGTCGAGCGGACCGAGACCGACGACGCCCTCCCGGGCGGAGTCGAGTTCGGCGCGCAGGCGGACGATCTCCGGATGGTCCGGGTCGTGCATGGTGCCCCCCAGTACAGGACGGTCTGTCGGGTACAGCGTCCGGGCCGGAGCATAGCAAGGCGATGGTCCCGGCCAGTACCCGTCGGTCTCGAGCTGTCCACCGGACGCAACGGACGCCGTCGGTGCTGTGACGGTGTTCAGGCCTGCCGCCCGCCGATCCGCCCGCCGGACCCCGTTCGGTGCCACGATGGTCGCGGGAGGTCCAGATGCGCTTGTTGGTGGTCGAGGACGATGACGAGATGCGCGCGCTCATGGAGCGCGGGCTCGCTGCCGAGGGGTACCGCGTCACCGCGGTCGAGAACGGCGTGGAGGCACTGATCGCCCTCGGTGAGCAGGCCTACGACATCGCCGTGGTCGACGTGATGATGCCGGGCATGTCCGGGTTCGAGCTCGCTCGACGCGTCCGCGAACGGGAGGACCCGGTCCGGATCCTCCTGGTCACCGCACGCGACGCCGTCGACGACCGGGTGTTCGGACTCGACGCCGGCGCCGACGACTACCTCACCAAGCCGTTCGCGTTCGCCGAACTCACCGCCAGGCTCCGTGCGCTCGGCCGCCGTGAACCGGTCGGTGCTCCCCGCACCATCGAGGTCGGCGACGTCTCGATCGACTCCGAAGCACGCCGCGTGTCCATCAAGGGCCAGCGCGTCGCCATGAGCCCCACCGAGTTCGCGCTGCTGCGGCTGCTCGCCCGCTCGGTCGGCACGGTCGTGGACCGCCCGAAGATCCTCGAAGAGGTCTGGGACGGCTCGCAGCACGTCGACCCGAACGTCGTCGAGCAGTACATCTCGTACCTGCGGAAGAAGCTCGTCGCGCAGGAGGCGACCGTCGCCATCAGCACGGTCCGTGGCCGCGGCTACCGACTCGACCTCATCGGCGCGTGACGACCGCGTGACGCGGTCGGACGGGGCAGCACCCGCGCGGCGGACCCGGTGGACGCTGCGATCGCTCTCGCTGCGTTCCCGCATCACCATCGGCTCGACGGTGATCGCGGCCGTCGTCATCGCGCTGCTCGTGCTCGTGATGCGCCTGCAGGTCGTCAGCGTCGTCGCACGGGCCACCGAGACCCTGCTCGACGCCGACACTGACCCGTACGTCGCCACGCTCGAGGTCGACAGCAACCCGAACCTCTCCCCGCCCGGCAACGCCCAGTTCGTCGCGGTGGTCTCCCCCACGGGCGACATCACCCTGTCGTCGATGCCCGGACGCCTCGAACAGGCGCTCGGCAGTCTCCGCTCCACCCCGGCCGGCACCTCGGTGATCGACGTCGGCGACTCCGAGTACCGCGTCGTCGTCGAACACCCGGTGAACCAGGCCGGACGCTGGACCGTGGTCGCCGCCCGCAACTCGCAGGCCGAGGCGATCGTCGTCGACGACCTGACCACGACGCTGTCCTTCACCGGACTGGCGATCCTGGTGGCCTTCGGCGTCGCCTCGTGGGTGCTCGCGACCACGGCGCTGCGTCCCGTCAACCGGATGCGTCGTGAGGCCGAACGGCTCTCCGTCGCCCCGGAGCGCGCCGAGCTGCCGGTCGGCCCCGCGCAGGACGAGCTGGCGTCCCTCGCCACGACCCTGAACGCCTTCCTCGCGCGGACCCGCCAGGCCACCGAGCGGGAACGCCAGATGGTTTCGGACGCCAGCCACGAGCTGCGCACCCCACTCGCGATCCTCACCACCCAGCTCGACCTGGCGTCCCTGGACGGGGACGACGCCCAGGCCCTCGCCGCCCACATCGAACGCGCGAAGAACAGCGTCGCCCGGCTCTCGAGGCTCGCCAACGACCTGCTCACCCTGTCCCGCATCGAGGAGTCGGAACGCCGATCGGCGGACGGCGCCCCGCAGACGGCCACCGCATGGTCAGACCTGGGCGACGAGGTCATGGCCGCCGTCGACCGCGTCCGGCTCATCGCGAGCGCCAAGGACGTCACGGTCGACTTCGAACTCGACCCGCCCGTCGCAGTCGGTGGCTCGGGCCCCGGCATCGGCGGCGGCACGGTGGAACCGCGGTACCGGCTCGACACCGGCGGGATGGCGCAACTCGTCACGAACACCGCGGGCAACGCGGTCGCCGCACTCCCCCGCGGCGGCAGCGTCGTCGTCACCTGGCGGACCACCCCCGGCGAGGGTGTGTTGCAGATCACCGACGACGGCCCCGGCGTCCCCGAGTCGTTCGTACCGGTCGCGTTCGACCGTTTCACCCGGCCCGACGAGGCCCGCACGTCACGACGCGACCCGGACGCAGTGCCCGGCATCCCGATGCCGGGCGGCTCCGGACTCGGACTCGCGATCGTCCGCGCGGTCGCCGAACGGGCTGGAGGCTCGGCCACCCTCCGCAACGTCCCGACCGGCGGGCTCGAGGTCACCATCCGCGTCCCTGAGGTGCGGGTCACGCCGAACCCTCCGCGCTGACGAATCCGGGGAGTGCCGCGCTCACGGGGCCTCCCGCGCTCACGGGGAGCTCCGCGTTCACGGGAAGTGCCGCGCTCACTGGAAGTCCCGGGACCGGGTCCGGACCGCGAGGGGCAGGTGCTCGATCCGGTCCGCGACCAGGTTCACGACGCCGTCCGGCGAGCGTTCCAGGATCCCCCGCACGATGACCGCCGGCGACTCCCGGGCCACCCGCCGGTACCGCCCCCACACGCCGACGCTGCAGATGACGTTCACCAGCCCGGACTCGTCCTCGACGTTGAGGAACGTGATACCCGACGCCGTCGCCGGACGCTGCCGGTGCGTGACGATGCCGCCGACCTCGACGCGCCGACCGGTCTCCGCCGTCCGGGTGTCCTCGACGCTGAGCACCCCACGGTCGGACAGCTCCGGACGGAGGTGGCCCATCGGGTGGTCGTCGGTCGACATGCCCGTCGACCACATGTCCGCGATGAGGACGTCCCCGCTCGTCATCTGCCCGAACAGCGGCGGCTGCACGACGACCTGGGTGTCCGGCAACTGGTCGGCCCGCTCCGCCGCCGCCTGCGCTGCGGACCACATGCCGGCCCGGCGGTCGATGCCCAGGGACTCGAACGCGTCGGCGGCGGCGAGGGCCTCGAGCTGTGCCGTGGTGAGGCCGACCCGCCTGGCCAGGTCGGACATGTCGGTGAAGGGCCCGTTCGCCCGCCGTTCGGTGACGATGCGCTCGGCGCTGCGTCGGCCGAGCGAGGCGACCTCGGCCAACCCGAGTCGCACGGCGAACGCGCCGTCCCGTCGGTGGGCGGCGGTGTCGTCCTCGGCGTCCCGGTCGAAGGGCAGCACGGGCGGTTGCTCCGTCGCCAGGCACGCGTCCCCCAGGCCGCCGGCGGCGTGAGCGGCGGAACCCGCGAGACCCGTGTGACCGGCGGAACGGTCGGGGCGATCGGGGTGGTCGGGGTGGTCGATCGGCTCGAGGGTCGCGTCGACCTCGGACCGCAGGATGTCCGGCCGGAGCACACGGACCCCGTGCCGCCGGGCGTCGGCGACGAGGGTCTGCGGTGAGTAGAAGCCCATCGGCTGCGCCCGGAGCAGCGCCGCCAGGAACGCTCCCGGGTAGTGCAGGCGCATCCACGCGCTGGCGTAGACGATGAGCGCGAAGCTGATCGAGTGGCTCTCCGCGAAGCCGAAGTTCGCGAACGCCTGGATCTTGGCGTAGATGGCGTCGGCGTCCTCGCCGAGGATGCCGTTCTCCGCCATCCCCCGGTAGAGCTTGTCCCGGAGCCGGTCGATCTTCTCGAGGCCACGCTTGGACCCCATCGCGCGGCGGAGCAGGTCGGCGTCGTCCCCGGAGCAGTTGCCGACCGCGATCGCCATCTGCATGAGCTGTTCCTGGAACAGCGGCACGCCGAGCGTCCGTTCCAGCACGGGTTCGAGGGCCGGGTGCATGTAGGTGACCGGTTCCTCGCCGGTGCGGCGTCGGATGTACGGGTGGACCGCGCCGCCCTGGATCGGCCCGGGGCGGACGAGGGCGACCTCGATGACCAGGTCGTAGAACCGTCGGGGCAGCAGCCGGGGCAGCGTGCCCATCTGCGCACGGGACTCCACCTGGAAGACCCCGATCGTGTCCGCGCGGCAGAGCTGGTCGTAGACGCCCTGTTCCTCCTTCGGGATGGCGTGCATGTCCCACCGCTCCCCACAGTGGTCCGCGGCCAGGTCGAACGAGTACTGCAGCGCGGCGAGCATGCCGAGCCCGAGCATGTCGAACTTCACGAGCCCCATGTAGGCACAGTCGTCCTTGTCCCACTGCAGGACGGTCCGGCCGTCCATCCGGGCGTGCTCGATCGGCACGACCTCGCCCACCGGCCGGTCGGTCAGGACCATCCCGCCCGAGTGGATGCCGAGGTGTCGCGGGAACCCGAGGACCTGCTGCGCCAGGTCGACCACGGGTTCCGGGATGTCGTGGTCCTGGCTCTCGGTGACCGAGCCCCACCGCTCGACCTGCTTCGACCAGGCGTCCTGCTGGCCGGGGCTGTGGCCGAGCGCCTTCGCCATGTCCCGCACGGCGCCCTTGGGCCGGTAGGTGATGACGTTCGCGACCTGTGCGGCGTTGAACCGGCCGTACTTGTCGTAGACGTACTGGATCACCTCTTCCCGCCGGTCGGAGTCGAAGTCCACGTCGATGTCGGGTTCCTCGTCGCGCATCGACGACAGGAACCGTTCGAACGGCAAGCCGTACCGGATCGAGTCGACCGCGGTGATCTCGAGCAGGAAGCAGACCGCCGAGTTCGCCGCGGACCCGCGTCCCTGGCAGAGGATCCCCCGGCTCCGGGCGAACTGCACCATGTCCCGGACGATGAGGAAGTAACCGGGGAACCCCTTGTCCTCGATGACGGACAGTTCGCGTTCGATGCGCTCCCGCTTGTGGGCGTCCACCCCGTCGGCGTCCCCGGGGTAGAACCGGCGCGCACCGCGCCATGTGAGGTCTCGCAACCAGCTCATCGGGGTGTGACCGTCCGGCACGTCCAGGTCGGGCAAGCCGGGCTTCGCCATCCGTAGCGCGAACCCGAGCTCGTCGGCGAGCTCCACGCTCCGCTCCACCGCTCCGGGCCACCGCGCGAACCGCCGCGCCATCTCGGCACCGGAACGGAGGTGTGCGGTGTCGGCCGCCGGCAACCACCCGTCGATCTCGTCGAGACTGCGGCGGGCCCGGACCGCGGCGAGGGCGGTCGCGACCGGGAACCGGTCCGGGGTCGCGTAGTGCACGTTCCCGGTCGCCACGACGGGCAGCGCGTGCCGGTCGGCGAGGACGGCGAGGACGTCGTTCCGGGCGCTGTCGAGCGGGTCACCGTGGTCGGAGAGCTCCACCACCACGTTGCCGGTGCCGAACCGGTCCAGCAGTGCGCGGAGGGCCTGCTCGGCAGCGCTCTCACCGCCGCGTTCGAGGGCCTGACGGACGCTGCCCTTCCGACAGCCGGTGAGCACCCGCCACCGGCCGGCCGAGCGTTCCGCGAGGTCGTCGAGGTCGTACCGCGGCCGACCCTTCTCGGAGCCCGCGGCGAGGTGCGCGGCCGTCACCGCGCCGGCCATCCGGTGATACCCGTCCTGCCCGTCGGCCAGGAGCAGCAGGTGCGAGCCCTCGGGGTCGGGGACGCCGTTCTGTGGTTCGGTGAGGCCGAGGGACAGCTCGGCACCGTAGACCGTGATGATGCTCGGGTACGTCTCGGCAACCTCGGCCATCCGGGCGGCCCCGTAGAAGCCGTCGTGGTCCGTGATCGCCAGTCCACGGAGGCCCAGTCGTGCAGCCTCTTCCAACAGGTGCTCGGGCGGGCTCGCGCCGTCCAGGAAGCTGAAGGTCGAGTGCGCGTGGAGTTCGGCGTACGGGACAGCCGGGGGCGCGTCGGGCGCGGCGAGGTCCGCCGGTCGGTAGGGCGCACGCTTCCGCGACCAGGCCGGGCTGTCACCACCGTCGCCCTCGGGGGTCGTGCCCGGGCTCCGCTTGTCGGAGAGGGCGCGCTCGAACTGCGACCACGGGATCGGCGGGTTGTTGTACCCCATCAGGAACCGTCCTTCACGTCGCGATCGCCTCTGCCCACCAGCGGTGGTCGGCGAGGACCAGGTACCAGGCACGCCCGTCGGCGTCCACGAGCTGCAACCGGTGCAGCCGTCGCCCGCCGGACTCCCACCAGCGCACGACCAGTGGCCAGGGTCCCGCCCAGGCCGTGACGGCGGTGAACCGTCCCCCGCGGTCGCCGTCGGAGCGGAACTGCTCGGGTTCGCCGGTCAGGGTGCCACGGTCGTCGACGTCCACGGATCCGCCGTCCGCCGCGACGACGTCCACCGGCCGGGGTCGTTCGAGGACCGTCGCCGGCGGGGGCCCGGGGAGCCTTCCCGGCCACGGACGGTCCCGCACGACCGCGAGGGCACGCTCGCCACCGACCGGCGTGTCGCCCCACGGCACGAGCACGATGCGCTCGGCCAGGGTGCGCCCGCCACCGATCCGGGGCGTGACGACCCCGTCGTGTCCGACCATGCCCTGCACCCGGGCCAGCCCGTGGTGGACCCGCTCGTCCGGTCCGGAACCCCAGAGCCCGCGCTCGTGGTTCGCCAGGTCGTCCACCGCGACCGGTTCGAGCACGACCGTGGTCACGGGAGCCTCGAGCCCGGTCGGGTCGACCCCACCGGCGAGCTGCCAGCGCACCCGGTCCACCACGTCCGCGGCGTCGAACCACCGCGGGTGCGCCCAGACCCGTTCGAGCAGGACGTCCCGTTCGTCGACGATGCCCACGCGGATGGTCGTCGCCACCAGCCCCGCCGCCCGGAGCTTCGCGGCGAACTCGTCGGCGGAACGACGGAAGGCGAAGGCGATCTGGTCGGCGCGGTCGAGCGGCGGCTCGAAGGACGCCTGGACCTCGAGGTCGGGTGGGACGTCCCGCGCGGAGACCTCCCGCGGGTCGCGACCCCCGGCGAGCCGGTGCAGGAATGCCCCGGGCACGCCGAAGCGGTCGCGCACCTGTTCGTCGGTGAGGGCTGCGAAGTCGCCGAGCGTCGTGAGGCCCAGGCGGCCGAGCACCATCGCGAGGTCAGGGTCGCCGAGCACCCCGAGCGGCAGCGGGGCGAGGAACGTGCCCGATCCACCGACCGGCACCATCCGGACGCGCTCTCCCGGCCGGGTCGGCCGTGCCCGGGCAGCCTGCTCCGCCGCGAACGGGGTGTCCGCCACACCGGCACGCACGCCGGGTGCGCCGTGGTCGGCGGCGATGCCCGCCAGGATCGTCGCGGCCGCCCGCTCGCCGCCGTGGTAGCGCGCCGGGCCGCGGGCACGCAGCGCGATCGTCCCGGGGCGCAGGACCTCCACCCCTGGCGCGGCGGCTTCGATCGCGCGGATGACGGGCTCGAACGCCCGGTGGTCGAGTGCGTCGTCGTAGGGCTGCGTGACCAGGTCGGTGCAACGTGCCTGTGCTTCGCGGACCCGCAGTCCGCGCACCACGCCGACCTGTCGAGCCGAGGCGGAGCTCGCGAAGACCAGGCCCTTCGCGATGAGGGCGAACGGCTGTTCGGGCGGGGTGCCCGCAGCCCGGGCAGCGGCGATGACGGGCCAGTCCGGGCACCAGAGCACGATCGTCCGGGTCGGCGGGGATTCCGGCAGACCGGCACCACGGCTGAGCGCGTCGGCCCGGACGGCTCCGGCACCCGGCAGCCCCACCCCGGACGACCCGACATTCGGCAGCACGGCACCACCACGTGGGCCGGCGGCCAGAGCCCGACGTCCGCGGGGGCTCACGATGCCACCGCCACGGGACGCAGGGCCCGCCCACCGGCCGAGGCCGCCACCGGGACCGCCGCACGCACCGACCCGTCCGCCGCGGGCAACAGCAGCTCGGTGCTGGTCGGCCGGACTGCTCCGGCCCGACCCGAGGCGGTGACGGTCACCCGGCGTTCGGTGAGGTACCCGTGTCCCTGGCCGATGCCGCTCCAGTGCGACTCGGCGACCCGCAGGGTGACGTCCGCGCCGGGCCAGGAACCGAGTGCGACGAGGGCGGCCCCGCGCTGGCGGAGGCGTGCGGAGAGCCGGGCGACGTCACCGGGCACCACGCGGCCGAGCGGCCGGGTGAGGACGATCTGCGCGACGTCGGCGAGCGCCGCGGTGACCGCGAGCCACTGGTCGCCCGGGTCCGGCACCAGAACGAGTCGTTCCAGGTCGATGCCGGCCGCGGCGGCGGCTTCGACGCCGAAGGACGGCACCCCGACCACGGCGCACCAGGCTCCGGCCGCGGAGGCCGCCTGCAGCATGGTCTGGGCGAGCAGCACCGACTCCGGCACGGAGTACGTGCCACCGGCGCGGATGGCGCCGCCGGGCAACAGCGGCGCGAGGGCATCGGCCGTGGGCAGCCCCTCGGTGTCCACGCGGGTCGCTTCCATGTCGGCGACCCGGGAGCGCAGTGCGGTGATCCGGTCGAGCGCCGCACGAGTTGCACCGACGTGGTCGGAAGCCCGGGCAGCACCGTTCCGCCCGATGTACTCCCGGTCCCCGCGTCCGCGGTCGCCACGCTCATCGGGCGACCGGAGTGCCGCCGCCGTCTGCATGCCCTCATATTCGAACATGCGTTCGATCATGTCAACCGGCACCGACATCCGGTGGACAACCGCTCGAACACCCGTTCGATCGGTTCAGGACCCGACGATCACCAGCGCGCCACTGCCCCGATCCCCCCGAGCACCGACAGGGTCTTCGTCTCGACCTCGTCCGCCTCGTCCGCCGCCGTGGAGGACCACGTCACCGCGCCGCCGGCCCCGAGGGACCGGGACCGCACGCGGCCGTCCCGGTGCAGGACCGTCACCAGTGTCCGGATCGCCACCGACAGATCGACCGCTCCGCTCGCCGAGAAGTACCCGATCGCCCCCGAGTAGACCCCGCGCGGCGCCGCTTCGAGGCGGTCCGCGATCGCCGTCGCGCTGCGCTTCGGCGCGCCGGTCATCGACCCCGGTGGGAACGCGGCACGCACCACCTCGGCCCGGGAGGTGCCCTCCGGCAGCACCCCGGCGACCGTCGACACCAGCTGGTGCACGCTGGCGTAGGTCTCGACGTCGCAGAGCCGCTCCACGCGCACCGTGCCCGGGCGTGCCGTCCGCAGCAGGTCGTTCCGCAGCAGGTCGACGATCATCACGTTCTCGGCGCGGTCCTTCGCGCTGTCGGAGAGCTCCGCGCGTGTCGCGGCGTCCGCCACCGGGTCCGGGTGACGGGGACGGGTGCCCTTGATCGGTTCGGCGAGCACGCTCCCGTCGGCGTCGATCCGCAGGAACCGCTCCGGCGAACGGCTCGCGATCCGCAGGTCGCCCCAGCGCAGGTACGCGCCGAACGGGACCGGGTCCCCCTCGCGCACGCGCCGGTACTCCGCCAGGTACCGGTCGCCGTCGCGGCTCGGTCGGGCGTCCGGCACCGAGAAGGCGGTCGTCAGGCACACCTGGAACGCGTTGCCCTCGCGGATCTCGTGTCGACAAACGTCCACCGCGTGCTCGTGGGCGACGCGGCGGACGCGACCGCGGGCCTCCAGGACGCGCCCGACGACGACCGTGTCCCCGGCCGGGAGGCCCGGGCGTTCCACCGTGACGTCGTCTCGCGTCGCCGACGCGCGCACCTCCGCCAGCCACGCCCGGTTCGCATCCGAGGCAGTCGGCGCGTCGTCGTCCACCAGCGCGATCGCCCAGGAGGAGCCGTCCGCGTGGACCAGGACGGCCCGGTCGACGAACCGGAGGTCGGCGTCGGGGTGTCCGTCAGCGGTCCGGTCGGGTCCGTCGACCTCGCGACCGAGTTCGTAGCCGAGGAAGCCCACCCAGCCGAGGGCGAACGCACACCCCGGCAACGGCTCGTCGAGCGTCGGGGTGCGGCGCAGCAGCTCGTCGAGGACGGCGAAGGCCGGTCGGCTCTCGACCCGGCTGGACCCGAACCACCGGGCGGCCGACCCCGACACCGTGACGTGGGCGATCCGGTCCTCGTGCCGGAGGCAGGCGGCGAAGGGGCCGTCCGGGACGGCGAGGACCGACCACGCCGCACGGCGGGCCGCCGCTGCGGGCGAGTCGACCGGCAGCGCCGAGTCCAGCCAGGCCAGGTCGGCGGTGCTGCGACGGGCGAGCTCGCCGAGGTCCGGGACGTCGGCGAGCCGCTGGACCGCGATCCGCGGTACGCCCGCGGGACGGTCCACCGTGACGCTCAGACCGCCGAGATCGTCCACGCGGCAGCGTGCGCGTCGCCGGGCTCGAGCACGACGAGTCCGGCGTCCACGTCACCGGCGAAGGCGTCGGCGTTGAAGGCGTTCGGGGCGCAGGTCATCGGCTCGACGGCGAGGCCGGAGCGGTGGTACTCGGGGACGACGTGGTCGGCGGTGTGCACCTGCGCCCACCCGCAGTCCCTGCCGAAGGCGACCCGCACGCCGTGCCCGTCGGCCGCGGTGACGGTGATCGTGGCGGTGCCCTCGGCGTCACGGTCGAAGCCGGTGAAGGCGTGGTCGATGAAGCGGGCGCCGATCGCCGTCGGCAGGCGGAGGTCGAACTCGTCGTGCACGGGGACCAGCTCGGTCGGGATCAGGCGGTCCTCGGTGACCTCGAGCACCTCGGCTGCCGGGAGCGTCAGCGTCCAGTCGTCGACCGTGCCCGCGCCGGCGACGAGGTACGGGTGCGGACCGGTCCCCCAGGGTGCCCGGTCGTCCCCGGTGTTCGTCCCGGTGATCGTGGTGTGCAGACCGTCGGCGTCCAGGCGGTACTCGACCCGCACCTCGACGCGGGCGGGGTAGCCCTCCTGGGGCTGCACGGTGGTGGCGAGGACGACCCGGTCGGCGTCCTGCTCGAGCACGGCGAAGTCGGTCCAGGCCACGAGACCGTGCAGGGCGTGTGCGCGCTTCGGCTCCGTCAGCGCGAGTTCCTGCTCGACCCCGTCGAAGGTGTACCGGCCGTCGACGACGCGGTTCGGCCAGGGGGCGAGCACGGCGCCGCGGAAGACCGGGCGGACGTCGTCGGCGTCGAACGTGGTGACGAGGTCTCGGCCGTCGTGCCGCAGTGCGCGCAGGGTGGCTCCGACGCTCGCGATCTCGGCGGTGTACCCGTCGGAGGCGATGGACGTCTGGGTTCCGGACCGGGGCGCAGCGCTGCTCATGCGCTCAGCGTAGCGGGGCACCGCGTCCGGGCGGCGATCGGGACGCCAGTGGAGTACGGAATACCGAGTACTGGGTGCCCGGGGTGCCGTCCGGTTACGTTCCCTGCGCCGTCACCACCTCCACCGCCCGGACGGGGACGGGGAACAGGGACGGCTGACCATCGGAGGATCCTCATGCGTCACCGCATCACCACACGCATCGCCGTCGCGTCGACGGCCGTGCTCAGCATCGCGATCGGAACGGTCGCACCAGCGACCGCCGCTCCCCCGGGTCCGGCCGGGCGTCCGCAGGTCGGGCTGGCGATCGACGTCCTGGCGGACGGCGCGGGGCCGTTCAGCCCCGATGACCGACCCGGCGGCGACAGCGGGCCGACGAACGGTGTCGTCCGCACCCTCGACTCGGTCACGTACCGGGTGACCGTGAACGCGAACGGCGGTGTCGGCCATCGCCAACGCTTCACCGTCACCGCGCCGACCGGGACGTCGTGGGCGGCTCTGCCCGAAGGCTGTTCGGCGTCCGGCTCGGGCATCGACGGCCGCGACCTCACCTGCGTCCTCGGGGACGTGGCGGAAGGCCAGGTGGTCGCGGTGCCCGTCGTCCTCGACGTCTCCGCCGGGCTCGACGACGGCGACGCCGTCATCGTGACGGGGACCGCCACCGCTGACGACGCGGACGCACCGGTCTCGGCGACCGCGCCGCGGCTCACCGTCTCGGCGGCGGCCCGCTACAACCTGAGCAAGCGGGTCGTCGGCTCCGTGCTGCGCCCGGACGTCACCGGACCCGACGGCACACGCGGCTTCCAACTCGTGTTCCCGATCGCCGTCGACTGGCAGCCGGTCGTCCCCGGGCAGGGCCTGCTCGGGTTCGCTCCAGGTGACGGGCGGATGACGTTCACGGACGACGTCTCGCAGCTGCGCGGTGACCTGCCGTCCGGCGCGGTGCTCTGGAACGGGGACGCTCCGCCGTGCGGTCCGAACGACCCGTCCGTCTCGTCCCGGTTCGCCTCACTGCCGGCGGGGAGCGGTGGTGGCCCCCGGGCGGTCGCCGACTCCGGCCGGTTCACGTGCGAGCAGTCCGGTGCCGGTCAGGACGTCTCCGTGACGATCACCGGGACCGTCACCGACGCGTCACGCATGCCGACGCAGAACGCCTTCGGCGGCCCCGTCGTCGGCAACACCCCCGGGTTCGTGGTCTCGGGCTACATCTCGTTCTGGGTGCCGAACCCACCCGCCGGCACGAGTCTCGGATCGGTGAACACGTTCCGCGACGTCGTGGCGCACGCGGCGTCAGGGGCACCGAACTTCCCAGGGGACGCCGAACCCGTGGCGGACAACCGAGCGACACGGAACATCGTGGCGGACGCCGTCGGGACCGCGGGGAAGCGTCTCCTCAGGGTGCTGGACGACAGCGGTCGGACCGGCGACGGTTCGGCGCGTCGGGGTGATCCGTGGAGCACGCCCGGGTCGGTGCTCCGCAGCGACGTGAGCGCCTCGAACCCCGGACTCGACACGTTCCGGAACACCGTGCTGTGCGACACGTTCGACCGGCACACGCAGCGTCTGACGCGGGTGCAGGGGACGTCGGCCCGGACCAGCGGGCTGCGCGAGGCGCGGGTCGAGTACGCCGCGTACGACATGGACGGTCCGGAGGACGGGCAGCGCCGGGCCACCTGTGACGACGATCGCGGTCCCTGGTTCACGGACCCGGCGGAGGTGCCGGGCGGGATCGACGCCGTCGGCGCCGTCCGTGCCCGCGGTGACGTCGTCGGTGGCACCACTGCCGCGCTGTCCTCGTTCGTCTCGGTCCGCGAGGTCGCCGACGGGACGCGTGCCTACGACTTCGGGCACGTGCGCTTCAGCGACCGTCACCCCGACTGGGTGCACGACACCCGCTCCGACCCCGAACTCGGCGCCGGAGGGTTGTCCGACAGCGTGCTCGTCACCGAGGACCTGGCCCGGATCGGGAAGACCGTGGCGCGTGCCAGCTCCTCGACCGCCACGGCGGGCGACACGGACACACCGGTTCCCGTGGTGCCCGGCAACGCCGTGGACTACGTCCTCACGCCGTCGCTCACGAACGGGAACACGACGGGGCGACCACGACTGGTGACGGTCCGTGACGTCCTCCCGGCACACATGGCGTACAGCCCGGGCAGCGCGTCCGTCGAGCCGGCGGTCGACACGGTCCGGGACGACGACGACGGCACCGAGCACCAGCGACTGACCTGGGCGATCGACGACGTGACGCCGAACACCCGCATCGCGCCGATCACCTACACCGCCGTCGTCGCACGGGATGCTCCGGCAGGGCCGCTGGAGAACCGGGTCGAGGTCTCGGCTCCGACGGACCGGTCTCCGTCCGAGTACCGGTCCGCCGCGCGGGCCGTCCAGGTCGTGACGAGTGGTGGCCTGCGCGTCGAGAAGCGGGCGGAAGCCCCCGTCGTCGTCACGGGAGACGACCTGGTGTGGTCGCTGGACACGACGAACACCGACACGGATCCCGTCCGCGACGTACAGCTCGTCGACGTCCTCCCGCACGCCGGCGACGGATCGTCGTTCCACGGCGCAGTCGAACTGGCCCGTCCCGTCGATGCCGGCCCGGCGGAGTCCGTCGTCTACACCGCCGCCGACCCGGAGGCGGTGTCGCTCGACCCCGCGGACGAGTCGAACCAGCCCGGCGGCTCGACGACGTGGTGCGCGGAGACCGCGTTCGGCAGCGCCGGGTGTCCGGACACCCTCGCCGACGTCACTGCCATCCGGATCGACGACCCGAACGGGATCGCTCCCGGGGAGACCGTGTCCCACCGTGTGTCCATCGCGACCCACGGGCAGCGGGACGGTGACCGGTACACGAACCGCTTCGGGGTCCGCTCCGCCGACCTCGCGCTGCCGGTCCGGTCGAACCCCGCAACCGTCCGGGTCATGTCGGGCGCCGTGGGTGACCTGGTCTGGACGGACTCGGACGGCAACGGCGTACAGGACCCGGGTGAGCCCGGGATCCCGGACGTCCCGGTGCGGTTGCACGGCACCGACGACCGGGGGCGAGAGGTCGATCGGGTCGCCCGAACGGACCGGGAGGGGCACTACGGCGTGGACGACCTGCGCCCTGGCGACTACGTCGTCTCCGTCGCACCGGTGCCGGATCGCACGTTCACGATGCCCTCGGTCGGTGACGACGACGCCCGCGACTCCGACGTCGCGGCGGACGGACGGACAGCACCGATCACGATCACCCGGCGGACGGGCCCAGACGGGGCGCTCGAGGGCGTCGAACGGAACGACCGCATCGATGCCGGCGTCCTGCCGTCATCGTCTCCCGAGCCGGGCGACGGCGCCGGTGGCGGCGGTCCCGGGAGCGGCGGTCCCGGAGACGGTGGGTCCGGAGACGGCGGGCCCGGGAGCAGCGGGTCGACGGGCAGCGGGCCGGACGACCACGCTGACGCGACTGCGCATCCGGACGGGTCACCCGGGCACGCCCTCGCCTTCACCGGAGCAACAGGGACCGCTGCGGCCGCCATCAGCGCGTTCCTCCTGCTGATGGCCGGTCTCGGACTCCGAGCCCTCGCCCGCGCACGGCGCCGCGTCTGACGGTCACCAGCGGATCACTCGGTGCGTCTCGTTGCCAGCCCGGTAACGGGACGCACCGAGTCGGACGGCGACCGGCTGCCCGCCTCCGGCTCCGGCTCCGGCTCCGGCTCCGATAGCACGCGGACCGCATGCCCGAACAGGCAAGCACAGGCACGCGAGCACAGGCACGCAAAGCCCAGACACGAAGAAGCCCCGACACGAAGAAGCCCCGACACGAAGAAGCCCCGCTGCTCCATGAGCGGCGGGGCTTCTTCGTGGTGTCCTTGCTTCTGGTGGATCTGAGGGGACTCGAACCCCTGACCCCCTGCATGCCATGCAGGTGCGCTACCAGCTGCGCCACAGACCCAGAACGAAACGACCCGAAGGCCGGTTTCTGTTCCCCCGGTTCCCCGGAGGCACCAGTACAGCGTACACCACGCGAACACCGGGTGACGAAATCGTCACCGCCACCCGGGCGCGTCGCGCTGAGACCCGCGTCAGGCCGACTGTTCGGCACCCTGCGACTGATTGGCCGGCAGCTCGAGCGGGATGACCGGGCAGTCCGACCAGAGGCGCTCGAGGGAGTAGTACTGGCGCTCTTCCTCGTGGAACACGTGCACGACGATGTCCCCGAAGTCGATCAGAGCCCAGCGGCCTTCGCTCCGGCCTTCACGACGAAGCGGCTTGGCACCGACCTGGAGCAGGCGGTCTTCGATCTCATCGGCGATGGCGAGCACGTTGCGCTCGTTGCGGCCGGTGGCGAGCAGGAAGACGTCGGTGAGCTGGAGTGGTCGGGTGACGTCGAGGGCGACGATGTCCTCGGCCTGCTTGGAGTCGGCCGCTTGAGCGGCGATCTGCGTCAGTTCGAGTGCGCGAGCGGAGGCGGTCACGGATTCCTTCCGGTGGTCATCCCGACGCGTGCGTCCGGATGTTCATGTGGGTCACGATCATAGGTCAGACCGCTGACGCGGGCCATGCCCACGGAGTTCGAGGCTCGCTCAGGAGCCGAAGAAGTTCGTCGCGACGAGTGCGACGACGATGACACCGGCAGCGACGACACCGACGGCACTCGCGGCGACGGCCAGCACGACCGGCGTCTTGGAGTCCTTCGGCTTGGCGGCGGCGAGCACGACCTGGCGGGTCGACGTGTGGCTCGACACGGCACGGCTCGCGCGGACCGGACTGGCGTCCGTGTCCGGCTGCTCGTCGTGCTGCTCGAGGAGGCGGTCGACCTCTGCGCCGTCGATCGGCCGGTGCGACCCGGTCGAGGACAGCGATGAGGGCAGGTCGATCGAACCGGTGAGGATGACCTCGCCGGTGGCGTTGAGCGCACCGGTGGGGTCGGCCAGCGCCGAGTTCGGCAGGATGAGGGCGTTCGTGTGCGACTCGGCGACACGGCGCGTGCCGGTCTCCTCGTCGTGCACCTCGGCGTCGTTCGAGTCGTGGGCGAAGGTCGACCAGTGGCCGGCCGGAGGCTGGAACGCCGTGGTGACGGGCTTCGGCTCGCGCGGCGCATCCGAGGATGTCGGACGCGGGGTCGATCCCGGCTGCGCTGCGGATGTCGGTCCCGAGACGGGCGCATCTGCCGGCACGACGACCGGGACCTCGTTCGTGTCGTCGTCGTCCAGGTCGAGCGGGAACACGCCGGGAGCCGCGGCGGGCAGCTCGCTGGCGGGCGCGGCGACGTCGTCGGTCGCGGCCATGATCGCGTCGGGGTCGGCGTCGTGCGGCGCCCAGGTCGTGCGGTGCTGGCGGGGTTCCTCGCCGTGCGCAGCCGCCTCTTCCAGGGGCTCGATGGCGTCCGGCGAACCGTCAGCGGCGGTGGCCTGCTCGACAGCGGCGGGTTCCAGGTGCGTGAGCTCCGGGTTGGGGTCCTGCCAGTGCGAGGACTCGTCGTCCTCGGCGGCCCGGCTCTGCACGGCGTCGTCGTCGGACCCGCCATCGACCTGAACAGCGTCGGCGTCGGCGTCAGCGTCGGCGACCTCCGTCGCCCCGAGCCCGGCCCCAGCGCCGAGCCCGGCCCCGGCTCCAGCCCCGGCGTCAGTGTCGTCAGTGGGGTCAGTGGCGTCAGTGGCGTCAGTGGCGTCAGTGGCGTCAGTCGACCGCTCGTCGGTCGGCGCGTCGAACCCGAGGGGCACGAGCGGCGAGGACTGCGCCCCGATGCCGGCGGCAGCGGCTTCGACCGGGGTCGACAACGGCGGCACCTGGGCATCCGGTGCGGGTACGGACGAGGGGCCCGTCAGCGTGCCGAGGACGTCCTGCACGGTGCGGTCGGACGACTGCGGGGTCGGGTTCTGCAGCGGTACGGGACGGCCACCCTGCTGCTGCGCCTCACGCAGCAGCCGCAGCTGTCGGCGGGACATCCCGCCGGTGCCGGGGACGATCTCGGTCGCGGAGGCCGGGGGCACGTCGGACACGCCGGTGGCGGCTCCCGCGGATCGCGGTGCCGCCTGGTTGGCCGTGGCCGAACCGGGGGCGACGTGCGAACCGGGGCGACGACGGGCCTCCGGTGTGGCGGGGGCGGCGACGGTCGGCGGCGGCGTCGCGGGCTGGGCACCGCCAGAGGCGGCGCGCTCGCGCTCACGCATCTGGCGCCGCGACAGCGGCGGCTGCGCGTCGGACGGACTCATGCAACGCTCCGATACAGATGGTGCTTCGAGATGTACTGGACGACGCCGTCGGGCACGAGGTACCAGACGGGGGACCCGCTCCGCACCCGGTCACGGCAGTCGGTCGAGGAGATCGCCAGCGCGGGGACCTCGAGCACACTAACGTCCCGTTCTGGGAGTCCGGTGATGCTCAGCTGGTGTCCCGGTCGTGTCACGGCGACGAAGTGTGCGAGGTCCCAGAGCCCGTCGTGGTCCTTCCAGTCGACGATCTGCTGGACGGCGTCCGCCCCGGAGATGAAGACGAGCTGGGCGTCGGGCCGCTGCTCGTGCAGGTCGCGGAGGGTGTCGACGGTGTAGGTCGGGCCGGGCCGGTCGATGTCCACGCGGCTGACCGTGAACATCGGGTTCGAGGCGGTCGCGATCACGGTCATCAGGTACCGGTGCTCGGCGTCGGTGACCTCGGACTTCATGTACGGCTGGCCGGTGGGGACGAACACGACCTCGTCCAGGTCGAAGTGCTTCGCGACCTCGGACGCCGCCACGAGGTGACCGTGGTGGATCGGGTCGAACGTCCCGCCCATCACCCCGATGCGCGGCCGACCCGTGCTCTCGAGCATCGGGTGGCGGATCAGATCTTGGAGTGGCCGAACTCGTCCACACCGGTCTCGTGCTGCCGGGTGGCCTGGAACTTGTGCGAGTGGCGGTAGGCGACGTCGCGGAAGCTCCACGTGACGAAGCCGAGGAGGGTGAAGACGCAGGCCGCGACGATCGGGAAGACGATCGCGGGGACGCCGGCCGCATGTTCTGCGGCTTCAGCGAGGAGTGACATCTGGCAGTGCTCCGATCGATCGAGGAAGACTCCAGACCATCCTAGCCGCGGATGTGTCCTTGCCCGCGCACGAGCCACTTGGTGCTCGTGAGTTCAGGCAGCCCCATCGGGCCCCGCGCGTGCAGCTTCTGCGTGGAGATCCCGACCTCGGCGCCGAACCCGAACTCCCCGCCGTCCGTGAACCGCGTCGACGCGTTCACCATCACGACCGCCGAGTCGACGCCCGCCAGGAAGTGCTCGGCCGTGTCGACGTCGTTCGTGACGATCGACTCGGTGTGGTGTGTGGACCACTGCGCGATGTGCGCCATCGCCGCGTCGACGTCGGGCACGACACGGATCGAGAGATCGAGGTCCATAGACTCGGTGGCCCAGTCGGCCTCGGTCGCACGCAGCACCCCGGGGACGATGGTCCGGGTGGCGTCGTCGCCCCGCAGGGTCACGCCGGCGGCCCGGAGGCGGTCGGCCAACACCGGCAGGAGCCGCTCGGCCGCCCGCTCGTGCACGAGCAGCGTCTCCAGGGCGTTGCAGACGCTCGGCCGCTGCGCCTTGCTGTTGAGGACGATGTCCACGGCACGGTCGACCGGTGCCGACTCGTCCAGGAAGACGTGCACGACCCCGGCGCCGGTCTCGATGACGGGCACCTGCGACTCGGTGACGACGGTCTGGATGAGGGAGGCGCTGCCGCGCGGGATGAGCACGTCGACCAGGCCGCGGGCTCGCATGAGACCGGTCGCTCCGGCGCGTCCGAGCGGGTCGATCGTCTGCACGAGCTCGCGCGGCAGCCCGACCGAGGCGATCGCGTCCTGGATCCGCCGCACGAGCACGGCGTTGGTGCGGAGCGCCGCCGACCCGCCGCGGAGGACCACGGCGTTGCCCGACTTCAGCGCCAGGGCGGCGATGTCGACGGTGACGTTCGGACGTGCCTCGTAGATGGCGCCGACCACCCCGAACGGCACCCGCACCTGCGCGAGCTGCAGCCCGTTCGGCAGGACCGAGCCGCGGACGTGCTCCCCCACCGGGTCGGTCAGCCCCACCACGTGCTCGACCGCGTCGGCCAGAGCGTCCACGCGGTCGACGTCGAGACGCAGTCGGTCCAGCAGGCCCGACGTCAGTCCACCGTCCTGACCCGCGATCAGGTCTTCGTGGTTCGCGGTGACGATCTCCGCCGTCCCGGCGCGCAGCCCGAGGGCGATCGCCCGCAGGGCGGCGTCCTTGACGGCCGTCGTCGTGGTCGCCAGCACCGTCGCGGCCGCGCGGGCAGCCGTCAGCGTGTCGACGAGCGGCGTACCCGCCTGGGCCTGCGCGGGAGCGGTGAGGGACATGACCCGATTCTAAGTCGGCGGCGCCTCTGTGACGGGAGGCGTGCCTCCCGTCCGACGGGCAGCCCCGGTCAGGCGCGTGGTGCGGCCCGGAACCAGGTACCGACGTGCTCCCCACCGAGCGCACGGTCGACGAGGGCCGTCGCCGTGACGAGCACGGACGTGCCGGCCTCGGCCGCGAGGCGGGCGGCCGCGACCTTCGTGCCGGCTCCCCCGGTACCGACCCCGGCAGCACCGATCGAGCCGAAGGTCACCCCCGCGAGCTCGTCGCCGAACGGGACCTCGTCGATGCGGGTGGCACCGGGCTGCTCCGGCGGCTTCGTGTACAGGGCTTCGACGTCGGACAGCAGCACCAGGGCGTCCGCCTCGACCTGCCGGGCGACGAGCGCGGCGAGCCGGTCGTTGTCACCGAACCGGATCTCGTGGGTGGCGACCGTGTCGTTCTCGTTGACGATCGGCAGCACCCGGAGTTCGAGCAGCCGGTTCATCGCCCGCCGCGCGTTCACCCGGTGCGTCGGGTTCTGCAGGTCACCCGCGGTGAGCAGGACCTGCGCCGCCGTGACCCCGTGCCGGTCGAGTTCCTTCTGGTACCGGAAGACCAGCACCGCCTGCCCGGTAGCGGCGGCGGCCTGCTGCGTGGCGAGGTCCTCCGGCCGTCCCTCGAGCCCCAGGAACGGGAAGCCGGTGGCGATGGCGCCGGATGACACCAGGACGACCTCGGTCCCACGACGGTACGCGCCGACCAGGGCGTCGACGAGCGGGCCGATCTGCGACGCGTTGTCCCCGCTGACCGAGGACGAGCCGACCTTGACCACGATCCGTCGGGCGCGCGGGATGTCCGCGCGCTCCGCGACGGTGTTCGGTCCGACCACGGCGCTCAGTCGCGCTCGGACGTCGTCGGCTCGACCGGGTCGGACTCGGCGTCGTCGTCGTCCGCCCACAGACCGGCGATCCGCTCCTGCTCGAGCTCGGCACGTGCGGCGGCCTTGCCGTCCATTCGCTCGAAGTAGTCCGAACGACGCTCGTTGCGCGTCGGTCGGGCGTTGAGGTCGAGCCGGGAGTCCGTCCCGCGAGCGCTGGTGATGAGCTCCGCGGTGGAGGTCAGGGTCGGCTCCCAGTCGAAGATCATGCCGCCGTCGCCACCGATGACCACGGTGGACCCGGCGTCGGCTCCGGCCTTGAACAGGCCGTCCTCGACCCCGAGCTTGGCGAGCCGGTCGGCCAGGTAGCCGATCGCCTCTTCGTTGGTGAAGTCGGTCTGCTGCACCCAGCGCTCCGGCTTCGCACCACGGACCCGGTAGAAGCGGTGCTCCTCGCCGCCCTCGGCACGCACCGTGAACGGCTTCTCGTTGACGGCCTTCGGACGGAGCACGATGCGCTCGACCTCGGGCTCGGCGGCCCGCTCGGCACGGGCCTGCTCGACGACGTCGGCCAGGGCGAAGGTGAGCTCACGCAGGCCCTTGTGCGACGCGGTGGAGATCGGGAACACGCGGTAGCCGCGGGACTCGAACTCGGCGGTCACGAACGCCGCGAGTTCCGCGGCGTCGGGCACGTCGATCTTGTTGAGCGCGATGAGCTGCGGGCGATCGAGCAGCGGGACCTGCCCCTCGGGGACCGGGTACTGCTCGAGTTCGCGGAGGATCACGTCGAGGTCGCTGATCGGGTCACGGCCGGCGTCGAGCGTGGCGCAGTCGATCACGTGCAGCAGGGCTTCGCAGCGCTCCACGTGACGGAGGAACTCGAGGCCGAGCCCCTTGCCCTCGGACGCGCCCTCGATCAGACCCGGGACGTCGGCGACGGTGAAGCGCGTGCTGCCCGACTCGACGACGCCGAGGTTCGGGGTCAGCGTCGTGAACGGGTAGTCGGCGATCTTCGGCTTGGCAGCCGAGATCGCGGCGATCAGCGACGACTTGCCGGCGCTCGGGTACCCGACCAGGGCGATGTCCGCGATGGTCTTCAGCTCGAGGCTGACGTCGCCGCTCCACCCGTCGGTGCCGAGGAGCGCGAAGCCGGGGGCCTTGCGCTTGGTGGTGGCGAGCGCGGCGTTGCCGAGGCCACCCTGGCCGCCGGGACCGACGACCACGCGGATGCCCGGCTCGGTGAGGTCCGCGAGCACGTCGCCGTTCTCGTCGTACACGACCGTACCGACGGGGACGGGGAGCTCGAGCGTGTCACCGCTGACCCCGCTGCGGTGGTCGCCCATGCCGGGCTGACCGTTGCGGCTGGAGCGGTGCGGTGAGCGGTGGTACCCGAGCAGGGTGGTGACCTGCGGGTCGGAGACGAGGACGATGTCGCCGCCGTCACCGCCGTTGCCGCCGTCGGGGCCCGCGAGGGGCTTGAACTTCTCGCGACGGACGGACACGCAGCCGTTGCCGCCGTTGCCTGCCGTGAGGTGCAGCGTCACGCGGTCGACAAACGTCGCCATGGGGTCACTCCTGTAGGTGTTCGGGAAATGCAGAAGAGGGGCAGGCACACGGCCCGCCCCTCCCGCTGAAGCTGATCGTCAGCGACTACGCGTTGACGATGTTGATGACCTTGCGGCCACCCTTGGTGCCGAACTCGACCGCACCGGCCGAGAGGGCGAACAGCGTGTCGTCGCCACCGCGGCCGACGTTGGCGCCCGGGTGGAAGTGCGTGCCGCGCTGGCGGATGATGATCTCACCGGCGTTGACGACCTCGCCACCGAAGCGCTTCACGCCGAGGCGCTGTGCGTTCGAGTCGCGACCGTTGCGAGTGGAACTCGCACCCTTCTTGTGTGCCATGTCTCTGCTCCCGCCTTATGCGATCTTGGTGACCTTGACGCGCGTGAGATCCGCGCGGAAGCCCTGGCGCTTCTTGTAACCGGTCTTGTTCTTGAACTTCTGGATGACGACCTTCGGGCCGCGGAGGTCGGCCAGGACCTCGGCGGTGACCGTCACGTTCGCGAGCTCGGACGCGGCGGAGGTGATCTTGTCCCCGTCCACGAGGAGCACCGGCGCGAGGTCGATGTTGCCATTGTCGTCGGCCTTGATGCGGTCGATGGTGATGATCGAGCCGACCTCGACCTTCTCCTGACGGCCGCCGGCGCGCACTACTGCGTAAACCACGTGGAATCCTTACGTAACTCTGCTTGAGGGAAGTCTCGGGTGCCCACTTCTGCGCGAGCGCCCTGGGTTGCCCCGGGACGATCGGCGACGCAGGCAGAACGGCCCGCTGACACCAGGGATCGAGAATACTCGATCCGACCAGGCGGGTCAAACGCCGACACACGTACCATGGGGGGATGACCGTGTTGATCGATCCCCCGGCCTGGCCCGCACACGACACGCTCTGGTCACACCTGGTCAGTGACTCATCCTACGACGAGCTGCATGCCTTCGCCGACCGGGCGGGGGTCCCACGGCGCGCGTTCGACCACGACCACTACGACGTGCCGCAGGACCGGTACGCCGAACTCGTGGCCTCCGGGGCCGCCCCGGTGACCGGGCGCGAGCTGGTGCTGCGCCTCATCGCCAGCGGGCTGCGTGTGCCGCAGCGCGACAAGCGGAAGACGGCGCGCGACCAGGGCTGACCGCGGCACCGGGAACGTCGGCCGGATCCGTCACCGGGAGGGCTCCCACGGGCGTGTCGCGGGACGTCAGCGCGGATGCCGACCGAGCCACAGCCACGCGGCCGTCGCCGACCCGAGCAGCATCAGGGTCATCGGCAGCCCGAGTTGCAGCGGCGTGGTGACGACGTCGACGAGCAGACGCCCGAGCCCCTGCCCCACGCTCCCCTGCTGGAGTGCGTCGTGGGCTCCGGTGACGATGCCGACCAGGGCGAGTGCCACGGTGCCCGCAGCACCCGCCAGGACGGTCCGCAGGAGCACGGCGGGCAGCGGGGCACGCGGCACCACCGGCACCAGGAAAGCCAGCGCCAGGAAGGCCGCGAGTGCGAACGGGGAACGCGCGACGAAGACGTTCTGCACGAAGGCCTCGATCAGGCTCGTCCCACCGTGGCTCCGGAAGGGGCCGACGATCGTACTCGTGCCGAGCAGCCCGATCAGGCCCGCCAGGAACTCGACCAGGACGACGCTGACCACGGTGATGGCCGCGCCCGTCGTGGCGACGATGGAGACCTCGGGCGCGAGGACGGACGTGGCGACGGGCACGCCGGCCCGACCAGACCCAGCCCGAGCAGAACCAGCACCCGAACCGGCCCGACCAGGACCTGCCGGATCCAGCGAGGGCACCGCCGACGGGGGTGCCCCCGGCGGTGGTACGGCTCCCCAGCCCGTCCGGGGCTGGTCATGACCCGGTACCGGGTCACGACCAGCCGGACGCTGCTCGTCCGTCACATCACTGCCCGAGGATGACGGTGCCGTCGTCCTCGGTGGCCGTCGGGTTCGCGGGGGCGCTGATGCTCCCCGACGAGACACGACGCGAACGCGCACGACCCTGGCCGGGCTGCTTCGGCTCGGGCAGCGCCTGCAGCACCGAGTCGAGGAGGGACTCCGCCGCTTCCTCGCTCACCCGACGCGGCTCGCGCTTGGCGACGCCGACCGGGATGTCGAGGATGGCGACGGTGGTGTCGGCCGGCGTGACCGGGGCCGACGAGCTGACCCGACGGCGACCGGCGGGACGCTCCTTCGGCGCCACCTCGGCGGCGGGCTGCTCAGCGACAGCCGCGGCCGACTGCGCCGGTGCCGACTCCGGACGCGTTGACCGCGTGTGGACACCCGTCGTCGTCCCCGGGAGCACCGCCTCCGGGGCGGGCGTCGCGAGCGACGTGTGCTGCTCGGCGGACCCCTGCTGCGCGTCACTCGACGCCTGCTGCGCGTCGCTCGACACCTGCTGCGCGTCGCTCGACACCTGCTGCGCGTCACCGGCCCGGCTGCCACGACGGCGACGACGCTTCGAGCCACCGGTGGGCTCAATCGGCGCCTCGGCCGCGGGGGCGACCGGCGACGTCGGCGACGCCGCCGTGACCGGCGACGCGGCACCGGCGACGCCGGTGACCGGCACGTCGGACTGCTCGTGCGAGATGGTCGACGCGGCGATCCGCGACAACGCGTGCTTGACGTCGTCGGTGATCTGGTGCGCCTGCGACGCCTTCGACTCGGCCGCGACGGCGTTGCCGTTCGTGCCTCCACCGTTGCCGTTGCCGCCACGGGCCTTGCGGCGGCCCTTGGTCGGCCCCGGGTCCGCGTTGTTGTCGTTGACCTGCGCGTTGACCTCGTCGAGCGACTCGCGCAGACCGACACCGATCTTCTTGCGGGTCATCTGCACGAGGCCGAGCGAGGTGACCTCGGCCACCTGGTGCTTCGTCCGGTCGCGGCTCAGGCACTCCATGAGGCGACGGAGCACGAGGTCCCGGTTCTCCTCGAGCACCATGTCGATGAAGTCGACGACGATGATGCCGCCGATGTCCCGCAGCCGGAGCTGGCGGACGAGTTCCTCGGCGGCCTCCAGGTTGTTCTTCGTGACGGTCTCCTCGAGGTTGCCCCCGGAGCCGACGAACTTCCCGGTGTTGACGTCGACGACCGTCATGGCCTCGGTGCGGTCGATCACGAGCGAACCACCGGAGGGCAGCCAGACCTTGCGGTCGAGGGCCTTCTCGATCTGCTCGTTGATCCGGTACTCCTCGAACGAGTCCGGGCCCTGGTAGAGCTCGACCCGGTCCTTGAGGTCCGGCGCGACCGCACTGAGGTACTCGTCGATGGTCTGTCGAGCGGACTCGCCGTCGATGATGAGCTTCGTGAAGTCCTCGTTGAAGACGTCACGGACGATCTTCACCAGCAGGTCCGGCTCGGAGTGCAGCATGACCGGCGCCTGGCCGCTCTGGACCTTCTTCTCGATGGCCTCCCACTGGCTGGTGAGGCGCTGCACGTCGCGCGTCAGCTGGTCCTCGGTGGCACCCTCGGCGGCCGTGCGCACGATGACGCCGGCGTGCTCGGGGAGGACCTCCTTGAGGATCTTCTTGAGACGGGCGCGCTCGGTGTCCGGCAGCTTGCGGGAGATGCCGTTCATCGAGCCGTTGGGCACGTAGACCAGGTAACGGCCCGGCAGGGACACCTGGCTGGTCAGACGCGCGCCCTTGTGGCCGACCGGGTCCTTCGTGACCTGCACGAGCACCTTGTCACCCGGCTTGAGCGCGGCCTCGATGCGACGACCGTGGCTGGTGTCGACCGAGTTCCAGTCGACCTCGCCGGCGTACAGGACGGCGTTGCGACCGCGGCCGATGTCGACGAAGGCGGCCTCCATCGAGGGCAACACGTTCTGCACCTTGCCGAGGTAGACGTTGCCGATGAGCGAGACGTTCTGCGACTTCGTCACGTAGTGCTCGGCGAGGACGCCGTCCTCGAGCACGCCGATCTCGATGGTCGAGGAGCTCGACCGCACGATCATCTGGCGGTCGACGCTCTCGCGGCGGGCCAGGAACTCGTCCTCGGTCACGACCTGGCGACGACGTCCGGCGTCACGGCCGTCACGACGGCGCTGCTTCTTGGCCTCGAGACGGGTGGAGCCCTTGATGCGCTGCGGCTCGGTGATGAGCTCGGGCTCGCGGCGACGCGGTTCGGCCTGCTCGCGGTCGCTGCTGCTGCCCCGGCGGCGGGTGCGGCGGCGGCTGCCACCCTGCTCGTCGCGGTCCTCGTCATCCCAACGGTCAGAACGGTCGACCCGATCGGTGCGCTCGTCGCGCTCCGGGCGGTCGTCGCGGTCGTCACGGTCGGACCGGTCGTACCGGTCCGAACGGTCGTACCGGTCGCTCCGGCCGGAGCGGGAGCCGCGTCCCGAGCGCTCGGCTCGGTCCGAACGGTCGTACCGGTCGCTCCGATCACGGTCACGGTCAGATCGGGCGGGCAGCTCCGGCAGCACCGGGGCGTGGAAGATCAGGCTGAGCGTGCTGGTCGCCTTCGGGACGAACGGCTCGGCCGGGGCCGACGCCGCGTCCGGACGGGAGGCCCGTCGCGCCTCCGGCACGTCGCTCGCGTCCGCCGCGCCCTGCGTCCCGACCTCGTCCTGGCCGACGGCCCGCAGGTCACCGGTCAGGGTGCTGACGTCCTCCGGCGCGGTTCCCGCACCCGAGGCGGCTTCCACCACGACGGAGACCGTGCCGGTCGCGGTGTCGACCACGACCTCGACGGTCTCCGAGTCCGGCGACTGCTCGACCTCGGTCGTGTCGCTCACGTCTGCCTCGGCGGTGTCGGTGACGTCAGCGGTGTCGCTCACGTCGGCACCGTCGGAGGCGTCGACCGTGTCCGCGACATCGAGCGCCTCGACCACGTCGGACGACCGGTCGGGATCGAGCTGCTCGTCGGACCCGACCTGCTCGTCGTACTCGACCTGCTCGTCGGACCCGACCGTCTCGACGGCGTCGGTCGACGTGTCGGACGGGTCAGGCGCCTCGAGGCCGCCGGACCGGGCGCGACGGCCACCGAAGAGGCGGGTCCGGCGCTTCGGCGCGTCGTCGGTGTTCTGGTTCTGGTTCTCGTTCTGCTCCACCATGGACTGGTGCACTCCTCGACCCCGCACGCACCCGGTGGGTGGCGGGAATTCTCTCGTATCGGTGCGGGCGGCGACTCCGCCCCCGCGCTCGCTGCTGTCAGTGACCGATCCGGCGTCTCGTCCACGCCCGGTCGTCGTGGGCACCCGGCTCACGGCGGCTCGGCGTCGGAGGTGACGCGTCGTCCGGTCACGGTGCTCTGTCACAACACCATCACGTCCGGGCGGTGGCCCGGCAAGTTCTCGTCGTCGCCCGGATCGGCCGGGTGACTGGTCCATCATCGCACGCGGTCGCGGAGAACGCCGGGAGCCTCGTGCGAAGATGACGCCGTGAGTTCGACGCCTGTTGCTCCCCGCCGTCCCGTCGCCGTCGCGATCCTGTTGCTCGTGACCGGACTGGTCGGGCTGTACGCGGCGTTCAGTCTGGTGCTCGACGAGTTCGCCAAGTACGAGAACCCGCAGAAGGTGCTGACGTGTGACGTCAGCCCCTTCCTCAACTGCTCGAACGTCATGACGACGTGGCAAGGGCACCTCTTCGGGTTCCCGAACCCGCTGTTGGGGATGATGGGGTTCGTGGCACCGATCGCCGTCGGCATCGCGCTGCTGGCAGGGTTCCGGGGTACGAAGTGGTTCTGGACGCTGTTCAACGCCGGGCTCTTCCTGGCCTGGGTCTTCGTCACCTGGCTGTTCACCCAGACCGTCTGGTTCATCGGGTACCTCTGCCTCTGGTGCATGCTCGTCTGGGCCATGACGATCCCGCTGTTCTGGATCTTCACGATCTGGAACCTGGCGAAGGGGAACCTGCCGTTCGGCACCGGGGGACGACGGATCGGCCGAGCGCTCCTGCCGTTCTGCTGGGCGTTCCCGCTCGCGAACTACCTGTTCATCGTCGTGGTGATCCTCGTTCAGTTCCCGACGCTCCTGACCACCCTCTGAACTCCGCGACTGAGCCCACGGTGGTGACGTGTCACCTGATTCCTGGGGTCTTCCCAGCACAGGGGCCCGGTCCCGGCGGTCGGAGCCGTTACGCTCGATCCCGATGAGCGACAACGAGAGCAAGAAGGCGCGCCGCAACGCCGCGCGCGAGCGTGCCCGCGAGGCCCGCCAGAAGGAGCAGGCCCGCCGACGTCGGAACAAGACGTTCCTGATCAGCGGCATCATCGTGGCGTCGCTCGCGGTCGTCGCGATCGTCGTGCTCGTGGTCGCGAACTCGATCCAGCCCGTCGGGCCCGGACCGAAGAACATGGCGAGCGACGGCATCGTGCTCACGGGGCAGAACGGCAAGATCGTCCCGGTCGAGACGAAGGGCATCCCCGAGGGTGGGAAGCCGAGGGCCACGAAGCAGGACGACTCGGTCGCGAACATCACCGTGTACGAGGACTACATGTGCCCGATCTGCAACCAGTTCGAGACGGGCAACATGTCCCAGATCAAGCAGTGGGTGCAGGACGGCACCGCCACGCTCGAGGTGCGCCCGTTCAACCTGCTCGACCGCGCCTCGCTCGGCTCGAAGTACTCGACCCGCTCGGCCGCCGCGGCCGCCTGTGTCGCGAACTACGATCCCGACGCCTTCCTCGACGTCAACAGCGCCTTCTACGAGAACCAGCCGTCGGAGAACACCCGCGGTCTGACGAACGACAAGCTCGCCGACATCGCGAAGAAGGCCGGCGCGACGAACGCAGAGGTGCAGTCCTGCATCACCGACCAGCGGTTCGCCGGCTGGGTCGCCGACGCCACGAACCGTGCGCTCACCGAGCCCCTGCCGAACTCCGACCTGCCGAAGCTGACCGGGACTCCCACCGTCCTCGTGAACGGCAAGCAGTACAACGGAACCGGCACCAACGCCTGGTCCGACGCCCAGGCCTTCGCCTCCTTCGTGGAGCAGAACGTCGGCTCCGGCAAGTAGTCGCCGGCACGACGACGAAGGCCCCCGCACTCGAGAGTGCGGGGGCCTTCGTCGTACCGGATCAGGCGAACCAGAGCCCGAGCTCACGGGCGGCGGACTCCGCCGAGTCCGAGCCGTGCACCAGGTTCTGCTGGACCTTGAGACCCCAGTCGCGGCCCAGGTCACCACGGATGGTGCCGGGAGCGGCCGAGGTCGGGTCGGTGGTCCCGGCGAGCGAGCGGAACCCGGCGATGACGCCGTTGCCCGCGACGCGCACGGCGACGAGCGGACCGGACTGCATGAACTCGACGAGCGGCTCGAAGAACGGCTTGCCCTGGTGCTCTTCGTAGTGGCTGTCGAGCAGGTCGCGCGGCGCGGTCAGCATCTTCAGGTCGACGATCTCGTACCCCTTCGCCTCGATGCGGCGGAGGATCTCACCGGTGAGCTGGCGGGCGACGCCGTCGGGCTTGACGAGGACGAGGGTCTCTTCGAGTTCGGACACAGCGGGACTCCCTGCGGTTCGAGTTGGTGGTGGGTCAGTCCTCGCCGAGTGCGGCTCGGCGGGCGGCGTTCTGACGGTCGAGCTGACCGCCCTTGACGAAGCAGAAGACCCACAGCGCCAGGAACACCACGCCCACCACGACCATGAAGGGCTCGATGAACCCGGTGGCGAGGATGGCCGCCTGCAGCAGCCACCCGAACCATACACCGGCACGGGAGCCGGTCAGTCGGGACGCCAGGGCCAGGACGACGATCGCGGCGATGCCACCGCCGAAGGCCAGTCCGGCCGGCAGGGTGTGCTTGCCGTAGACGACGAGCATCGGGAAGAAGAACATGATCGCCTCGAGCACGAGGGTGATCGACAGCAGGCTCTCGCGGGCCCCGCGGTCCCGACGCGGACGTCGCATCCGGGGCGTGCGGGGCGGACGGGAGGCCCGTGGTGCGTCCGTCACTTCGTCCCGCCTTCGCGGTGGACCATCTCCATGACGGCACCCACCATCACGATCGAGCCGGCGACCAGGACCATCGCGTCCTCGGCGTCGGCGTCGTCGGCCAGGTCACGGGCCTCCTGCAGGGCGCCGGCGAGCGACGGTTCGACGACGACCCGGTCGTTGCCGACCTCGTCGACGACGAGCCGGGCGAACTCGTCGGCGTCGAGTGCCCGCTCCCCCGGCGGCTGTGTCACGACGAAGGTCGCGACGGTGTCCTTGAGGGCACGGACGAACCCGCGGGCGTCCTTGTCGCGGAGGATCCCGACGACGCCGACGACGTGTCCGGACGGGAACGCCACGGGCAACGCGTCGGCGAGTGCCTTCGCGCCGTGCGGGTTGTGCGCTGCGTCGACGACGACGGTCGGACCGGTCGCGATCGGCTGCAGCCGGCCGGGGCTCGTCGCGTTGGCCAACCCCTCGCTGAGGACGTCCTCGTCGAGTGCCTGGCTGCCCCGGCCGAGGAACGACTCGACCGCGGCGATCGCGACCGCCGCGTTGTGCGCCTGGTGGGCGCCGAACAGCGGCACGAACAGGTCGTCGTAGGTCCCGGCGATGCCCTGCACGCTGATCAGCTGCCCGCCGACCGCCGGGGTGTCGCTGGTCACCCGGAAGCGGGTTCCCTCGACCGCCAGCGTCGACTCGGTGAGTTCGGCGGCCCGCTCGAGTTCGGCGAGCGCCTCGGGCACCTGGGCCGACGTGACCACGGACGAGGACGGCTTGATGATCCCGGACTTCGTGCGCGCGATCTCGGCGACCGTGTTGCCGAGCTGCTTCGCGTGGTCGATGGCGATCGGGGTGAAGACCTGCACCTGGCTCTGCACCACGTTGGTGGAGTCCCACTCGCCGCCCATGCCGACCTCGATCACGGCGACGTCGACGGGCGCCTCGGCGAAGCACGCCAGCGCCAGGACGGTCAGCGCCTCGAAGAACGTCAGCGGCAGTTCGCCCTTGGCGGTGAGCTCGGCATCGGTCATCTCGAGGATCGGGGTGATGTCGTCCCAGTTCTCGACGAACCGGCTCGGCTCGATCGGCTCGCCGTCGATGACGATGCGCTCCCGGATCGACACCAGGTGCGGGCTGGTCATGAGCCCGGTGCGCAGACCGTGGGCACGGACGATGCTCTCGGTCATCCGGGCGGTCGACGTCTTGCCGTTCGTCCCCGTGATGTGGATGACCGGGTACGCCAGGTGCGGGTCGCCGAGGAGCTCGACGGCACGTCGGGTCGCGGTCAGGCGGTGCTCGGGCGACTGTTCACCGATCCGGGCCATGAGCGCCGCCTCGACCCGCCGGACCTCGTCGTCGTCCCCGCCGTACGGCAGCTCCTCGCCGGGAGCAGTGTCGCCCGCCGGACCGACGGGGATCTGGATCCCGTCCGCGTCGTCCGCCGGGGCGTCGTACTCGTTGCTGTCGCTCATGCGCGCTGGACCTCCACGGTCACCTTCGCTCCGTCGCCGACCGCGACGGTGTCCTCGTCCTGACCGAACGCCGTCGGCACGACCTGTACTCCGCTGGCGAGGGTCTCGTTCGCGATGAGCGTCTCGTGCACGACGATCGCGGCAGCGGCCGTCTCGTCCGCTCGGAGCGTCAGGTCGATGCGGTCGCCGACGTCGAGACCGGCATCGCGACGGGCCTGCTGCACGGCACGGACGACGTCGCGGGCGATGCCCTCGGCCTCGAGCTCCGGCGTGGTGACGGTGTCGAGGACGACGAACCCGCCGCCGTCCAGGAACGCCACGGCCTTCGACGTGTCGGCCACGGTGAGGTCGAGGGTGAACTCGCCCTCGACCAGGTCGACGCCACCGACGGTGACGCCGGTCTCGGTCGCGGCCCAGTCGCCCTTCTTCGCGGCCGGGATGACCTGCTGCACGGCCTTGCCGATGCGGGGGCCGGCAGCGCGGGCGTTCACGGTGAGCTTCCGCTCGATGCCGTACTGCGCCAGGGACTCCTCGGCCTGCGCCTCCAGCACGACCCGCTTGACGTTGAGCTCGTCGCGGAGGATGTCCGCGAACGGCTCGACCGCTGCGGGGTCCGGCACGACGAGCGTCAGCGTCGCGAGCGGCAGCCGGACGCGCTTGCCGGTCGACTTGCGGAGCGCGAGCCCCTTCGAGGCGACGTCCCGCACGCGGTCCATCGCGTCGACGAGGGCGTCGTCCGCGGGGAACTCGGACGCGTCCGGCCAGTCGGTCAGGTGGACGCTGCGGTCACCGGTCAGGCCCTTCCAGACCTCCTCGGTCACGAGCGGTGCCAGCGGCGCCGCCACCCGGGCGAGGGTCTCGAGGACCGTGAACAGCGTGTCGAACGCGGCACGGGCCTCCGCGGAGGTCTCCGCACCGGCCCAGAACTTGTCCCGCGACCGGCGGACGTACCAGTTGGTGAGCACGTCGGCGAAGTCACGGATCGCCTGCGCGGCGAGCGGGGTGTCGAGCGCGTCGAGGTGCGTCGTCACGTCGGCGACGAGCACGCGCGTCTTCGCGAGGAGGTACCGGTCGAGCACGTCGGTGCTCGCGGTGCTGCGGGCGGCCTGGTAGCCCGACTCCCCCGACGCGTTCGCGTAGAGGGTGAAGAAGTAGTACGTCGACCACAGCGGCAGCAGGAACTCGCGGACACCCTGGCGGATGCCCTCTTCGGTGACCACGAGGTTGCCGCCGCGGATCACCGACGACGACATCAGGAACCAGCGCATCGCGTCGGCGCCGTCGCGGTCGAAGACCTCGGACACGTCCGGGTAGTTCCGCAGGCTCTTCGACATCTTCTGGCCGTCGGAGCCCAGGACGATGCCGTGGCTGATGACGTTCGTGTACGCCGGCCGGTCGAACAGCGCGGTGGAGAGCACGTGCATGACGTAGAACCAGCCGCGGGTCTGCCCGATGTACTCGACGATGAAGTCCGCCGGGTTGTGTGCGTCGAACCACTCGGCGTTCTCGAACGGGTAGTGCACCTGCGCGTAGGGCATCGACCCGGAGTCGAACCAGACGTCGAACACGTCGGTGATCCGCCGCATGGTGGACGCACCCGTCGGGTCGTCCGGGTTCGGACGGGTCAGGTCGTCGATGAAGGGACGGTGCAGGTCCACCTGCCCATCGGCGTTCAGCGGCAGTCGGCCGAAGTCGCGCTCGATGTCCGCGAGCGAGCCGTACACGTCGGTGCGCGGGTACTCGGGGTCGTCGGACTGCCACACCGGGATCGGCGTGCCGAAGTACCGGTTGCGGGACACCGACCAGTCGATGGCGTTGCCGACCCACTTGCCGAACTGCCCGTCCTTGACGTTGTCCGGCACCCAGTTGATGTCCTGGTTGAGCTCGCCCATGCGGTCGCGGAGGTCGGTCACCCGGACGAACCACGACGAGACGGCCTTGTAGATCAGGGGCTTGCGGCAGCGCCAGCAGTGCGGGTAGCTGTGCTCGTAGGACGCCTGGCGGAGCAGTCGGCCGGCGTCGCGGACGGCCTTGGTCAGCGGCTTGTTGGCGTCCATCCAGAGCTGTCCGGCGACGAGCGGGAACTGCGACGTGAAGACACCGCCCTCGTCGAGCGAGAGCACCACGGGGATGCCGGCGGCCGCACAGACCTCCTGGTCGTCGGCACCGTAGGCCGGGGCCTGGTGCACGATGCCGGTGCCTTCACCGGTCTCGACGTACTCGGCGACCAGGACCTTCCAGGCGTTCTCCATGCCCTCGGTCTCCGCGAGGAAGTCGAACAGGCGCTCGTAGGTGACGCCGTCGAGCTCCCGGCCCTCGATCGTCCGCGTGACGGCGCCCACGGCCTCCTCCGCCGAGGCGTACCCGAGGTCCTTGGCGTGCGCGGCGACCGTGTCCGCCGCGAGCAGGTAGGAGGCCGAACCGGCGTCGGACCCGTCAGCCGCGCCTCCCGGCCCGGCCGGCAGGACCGCGTACGCGATCGCCGGACCGACCGCGAGCGCGGCGTTCGTCGGCAGCGTCCACGGGGTCGTGGTCCAGGCGAGGGCACGGACGCCGTCGAGTCCGAGCTCCTGTGCACGTGCACCGGTGAGCGGGAACGAGACCGTCACCGACTGGTCCTGGCGCATCTTGTAGACGTCGTCGTCCATGCGCAGCTCGTGGTTCGACAGCGGCGTCTGGTCGTTCCAGCAGTACGGCAGGACCCGGAAGCCCTCGTACGCCAGGCCCTTGTCCCACAGGGTCTTCCACGCCCACAGGACGCTCTCCATGTAGGTGACGTCGAGGGTCTTGTAGTCGTCCTCGAAGTCGACCCAGCGCGCCTGCCGGGTGACGTACTGCTGCCACTCGTCGGTGTACTGCAGCACCGACTTGCGCGCGGCCGCGTTGAAGACGTCGATGCCCATGGCGTCGATCTCGTGCTTCTCGGTGATCCCGAGCTGGCGCATCGCCTCGAGCTCGGCGGGCAGCCCGTGGGTGTCCCAGCCGAAGCGACGGTGCACCTGCTTGCCACGCATGGTCTGGTAGCGCGGGAAGACGTCCTTGGCGTAGCCGGTCAGCAGGTGCCCGTAGTGCGGCAGGCCGTTCGCGAACGGCGGGCCGTCGTAGAAGGTCCACTCGTCACAGCCCTCGCGCTCGGCGATGGACGCGCGGAACGTGTCGTCGCCCTTCCAGAAGGCGAGGATCCCCCGCTCGACCGCGGGGAAGGACGGGGACGGGTTCACGCCCGCACCGCTCGCGGACACGTCGCCGTTCGGGGACTCGCGGTTCAGGGGGTAACGCACCGGATGGCTCCTGGAGGTCGGTGGAACTGGACCACGAGGACGGAGCCTGCGCTCCGCGGTACCACCTCGCTTGCCTCGGACCGGCGCGACCGCCTGTTCGTGACCACTCTGCGTCGGGGATGATGACGGTCCCGAACCCGTCCGGTTCTACTGACGACCCCCGACGGGTGCCGCGTTCTTCCGGATGACTCCCCGGTGATGGCCGGATCGATGCCTGTGCGCCCGAGTCTACCGGACGGGAGCATGCTGGAGCGATGCCCTCGTCGTCGTCATCCCAGACCCCCGAGACCGTTCCGGACGCCTTGGCCGGCAGCGCGAAAGCGAAGCCGGAGTCCCTGCTCACCGTCCTCATCGCGTTCGGCGCGAACCTGCTCGTCGCGGTGGCCAAGTCCGTCGCCGCGATGCTGACGGGCTCCGCGTCGATGGTCGCCGAGGCCGCGCACTCGTGGGCGGACACCGGGAACGAGATCTTCCTGCTCATCGCCGAACGACGCGGTGCCCGGAAGCGCGATGCACGCCACCCGCTCGGCTACGGCCGCGAGACGTACATCTGGTCGATGTTCGCCGCGTTCGGGCTGTTCACCGCGGGCGCGATCGTCTCGATCTACCACGGCATCACCGAGCTCGGGGACACCGGGCCGGCGGAGGACGTCGTCCTCAACTACATCGTGCTGGGGGTGTCGTTCCTCCTCGAGGGGACGAGCTTCCTGCAGGCGTTCCGCCAGGCCCACGGTGCCGCGACGAAGCGCCGCGTCCCGGTCCTCCGGCACGTGCTGCAGTCGTCGAACCCGACGCTTCGAGCCGTCTTCGCCGAGGACGCCGCCGCGCTCGTCGGCCTGGTCATCGCGTTCCTCGGTGTCTTCCTGCACCAGGTCACCGGGCTCGCCGTGTTCGACGCCATCGGGTCGATCGCCGTCGGCCTGCTGCTCGGGGTCGTCGCCGTCGTCCTCATCGACCGCAACCGCCGGTTCCTGCTCGGGGAGAGCACCTCCCCCGAGCTCGAGAACGCCGTGCTCGTCGAACTGCTCGCCCGCGAGCAGGTCGAGAGCGTCAGCTACCTGCACCTGGAGTTCGTCGGCCCGTCGCGCGTGTACATGGTCGCCGCGGTCGACCTGGTCGGGAACGACACCGAGGAGCACGTCGCCGGCCGGCTCCGGAAGATCGAGCAGTCGCTCGAGGACAGCCAGTACGTCGAGGAGGCCGTGCTCACGCTGTCCGTGCCCGGTGCCGCGGTCCTGAAGCCGACGGGCAACGAGATCCCCGAGGTCGTCAAGGACGGGACCGTCGAGGACGTCGCCGCCGGAGGCGCCGGGACGCTCCGCGCCTGAGCGCCCTGAGTGCCCTGAGCGCCCTGCGAGACCCGGGCGACCCGGGCGACCCAGACGGCCGAGGCGTCAGCAGTCGGCGTCGGTGAACTCGAGGTCGACGGTCTTGGTCGAGCCCGGGAAGACGTACGAGTACCGCATCGCGATGTCCTCCTCGAGGATGTCCCGCGTCGCCGTCGTCGAGCAGAGGTTCGACAGCACGGAGCTGCGGATCGCCCGCTCGGAGATCGCGGTCGGGTCGGCGGCGACGCTGTAGCGGTAGTGGATCGCCTCGTCCTCGGCGTCCACCCCGGTCCAGGTCGTGATCTCGTCGACCTGCTTCGGGAAGGTCGTCTGCTCGGTGATCTTCTCGACCCCCTGGTCGACGAGCTCCTGCTTCGACGGGCCGCCGATCGAGGACAGGCCCCAACGGACCAGGGCACCGGCGACGAGGAACGCCACGATGCCGACCACGGCCACCAGGACCCGACGACCCCGGGGCTGCTGCGGGCGGCCGCCGTACGCAGCGGCTCCCCCGGGCTGGACCATCGGGGCGCCGGCACCCTGCCAGGGCTGCTGGCCCTGCGAGGCGCCGGGGTACTGGGGCGGCTGACCGCCGAACTGCGGCGGCTGCTGCTGGCCCGCCGGGTACTGAGGAGCCTGCGCGGGGTACTGCGGCGTCTGCTGACCGCCGTCCTGCGGCGCCTGCGCCGGGTACTGCGGGGCCTGCGCGGCGTCCGGCTCGTGGCGCTTCGGGTCCGGACCACCCGTTCCGGACGAGGACGGCTGCTGTTCGGGTGTCTCGGACACGGATCCCCCTGGAGTCATCGGCCGTCCCCCTCGGATGGCGCACGCAGAACCTACCAGCGGAGCGACACCGGGTCAGCGCGAGTCGAGCCCCGCCACCACCGGCGTCAGCGCGGCGGCGACGTACTCCACGAGTGGACGTCGCGCGACCCCGTCGGTCACCCAGACCCCGAAGGCAGCGGCAGCCGCCCCGAGCATCGACCCCGCCACGGTCTGCGGCCAGAGCGACGCCGGGTGCTCTCCGGTCCGCCCGGCGACGAACGACGCGATCGCCTGGTGCTGCCCCGTGACCCGGGTGGCACCGCTCGCGACGAGTTCGGCACCGACGTCCATCACCTCGGCCTGGCTGATGGCCCAGGGCACGCGGTCCGGATCGTGGGCGCGGGCGGTGGCGAGCAGGGCGTCCTCCACGGCGCGGACGGCGCTCGTCTCGGCGGAGGACGCCAGGTGCTGCGGGAACTCGGCCACCGCGGCGTCGAGGTCGAGCCACATCACGTCGGACTTCGCGGCGAAGTAGTTGAAGAAGGTCGCGCGGCTGACACCGGCGCGGGCGGCGATGTGGTCCACGGTGGTCTTCGCGTACCCCTGCTCGAGGAAGAGCTCGGCAGCGGCGTCGGCGAGCACCTCGGCGCTCGATCGTCGCGGTCGACCGCCTCGGCGGGTTGGCTGGTCCATGCCCTCCAGTAAACCGCTAGACTCGTCGAGCCATGATCTTGGACCCAGTACAGAAAAGCCCGGCGCTGCGGCGTATCGTGACCGGCGTCGCCAGCGCGGCCACGGTCCTCCTGGCCGTCGCCGCCTGCTCCGGCGGCGGCAGCCCCAGCGACAGCAGCACCCCGGTCCGTGGGGGCACGCTGACGTACGCCTCGGGCGACGCGGAACCGACCTGCCTCGACCCGCACGTCGGCGGCAACTACCCGCAGGCGCTCCTGGCGACGCAGTACATCGAGGAACTCGTCGGTCTCGACGACGGCGAGCCCACACCCGAACTGGCCACGAAGTGGTCGACGAGCGATGACGGCAAGACCCTCACCTTCACCCTGCGGGACGACGTGACGTTCACCGACGGCACCCCGTTCGACGCCGCGGCCGTCGTCGCGAACATCGAGCACGTGCAGGACCCCGCCACGGCCTCCAGCACCGGGTACCTCGCCCTGCAGTCGATCGAGGAGGCCAGGGCCACCGACGACCGGACGGTCACCCTGTCGCTCAGCCGGCCGGACGCCGCGCTCCTCGAGTCGTTCTCGCAGCCCTGGGTCGGCATGGAGTCGCCGAAGGCCCTGCAGCGGAAGCAGGCCACGAACTGCGAGTCCCCCGTCGGCACCGGCCCGTTCGAGGTCACCGACTGGAAGCACGGCGACCGCGTCACCCTGACGGAGAACGCCGACTACACGCCGCTCGGCGACTCGACCACGAAGCCCCGGCTCAACGGTCTGACCTGGCGGTTCCTGCCGGACTCGACCTCCCGCTACGCGGCACTGCAGTCCGGGCAGGTCGACGTCATCGACAACGCCCAGCCGGACCAGCTGCGGGCCGCGTCGTCGAAGGCCGCGATCCGCGACCTCGATGCCCCGCGTCCCGGCGCGTCGAACCGGCTCGAGCTGAACTCCGGCCACGGGGTCTTCCAGGACGAGTCCGTCCGCAAGGCGTTCATCGCAGCTGCCGAGATCGACCCGGGCCTGAAGTCCCTGTTCCTCGGCACCGCGAAGCGCTCGTACTCGGTGCTGTCCAGTGTGGAGCCGACCTCGTACTCCGACGAGTCGCTCTTCGCGTACGACCCGTCCGAGGCGAAGCGGCTGCTCGACGCCGCCGGCTGGAAGACGAACAGCGATGGCGCCCGCGAGAAGGACGGCGAGCCCCTCACCGTCACGTTCCCGGTCTCCACGAACCAGTCGGTGCCGGCTGAGCGCAGCCTCTTCCAGCAGATCCAGGCCTCCGAAGCGAAGGTCGGCATCACCGTCGAGCTCGAGGAACTCGACCTGTCCAGCTGGTACGCCGCCCTGGCGGAGAACCAGTACGACGTCGTGAGCGCGCCGTACACGAAGGTCGGCCCGGACGTCCTCCGTGTCCTCTACGACTCCGCGTCGATCACACCGGCGCCGTCCGGGTACTTCGCGAACCTCGCGCAGCTCGACGACCCGGCCCTCGATCGGCTGCTCGAGCAGGCGGCGCAGACCGCCGACTCGTCGGAGCGTGCCGACCTGGTCGAACAGGCGCAGAAGACGATCCTCGAGAGCCGGACCGTGCTGCCCCTCTACGACCAGCAGAACCACTTCCTGTACCGCTCGGCCGTGCACGGCATCTCGACCACGTCGGTCTCCACGCCGTGGTTCGGGACGGCGTGGCTCGCCCGCTGACGCACCGGTGGCGACGACCAGGAGGCCCGGCACCCGTCCGGCACGCCACTCGCCCGCCGTCCGGTGGGCGCGTTGGGCGGTGCGCCGGCTGCTCGGCGGGGTCGGCGTCCTGTGGGCGGTCGCGACGATCGTGTTCGTCGCGATCCGCCTGATCCCCGGTGACCCGGCACTCGCGATCCTCGGCGGACCGGGCTCGCAGGCCTCGGCCGAGGCGGTGGCGCAGGTCCGCTCCGAGTACGGCCTCGACCGCCCGGTGCTCGCGCAGTACGCGGTGTTCCTCGGACGCCTGGCGACCGGGCAGCTCGGCGACTCGTACGCGTTCCGCACGCCGGTGTCGACGCTGCTGACGCAGGAGCTCCCGGTGACGCTGACGCTCGCGGTGGCGGGGCTGGTCGTCGCTTGGGTGCTCGCGGTCGTCGCCGCGTGGTGGTCGACGCAGCGCGGGCGCGCGGCGGCGCTGCTGACCACCGGGCTGTCGGTGACCGCGAGCGTGATGCCGCACTTCTGGCTCGGCAGCGTGCTCATCGTCGTCTTCGCCGGCAGCCTGGGGTGGGTGCCCGCGGTGAGCGACGGGACCGTCCGCGGGTGGGTGCTGCCGGTGCTGGTCGTCGCGGTCCCGGTCGCGGGGTACCTGGCCGAGACGATCCGCGACGGCGTCGTGGACGCGCAGCGCTCGGCGTTCGCGCTCGCGGCCAGGGGTCGGGGCGAGTCCCGCGCGGGGCTGTTCGGGCGGCACCTGCTCCGGCACGCGGCCCTGCCCGGCATCGCCCTGTCCGCCTGGGCCTTCGGGTCGCTGGTGTCCGGGGCCGTGGTCGTCGAATCGGTGTTCGCGCTGCCCGGCATCGGGCGGGCGCTGGTGACCGCCGTGACGCAGCGGGACATGCCCCTCGTCGCCGGGATCGCCCTGGTCTCGGCGGCGGCGTACGTCGTGGTGCTCGCCGCGGCGGACCTCGTCGAGCGGGCGGTCGACCCGCGGGGCACGACGTCGGACGAGGCGGAGGCGCGGTGAGCGGCATCGTCGACCCGAGCCTCCCGTCCGGACGCAGCAGCATCGACGGCGTGCCCGGCAGCACGCCGTCCCAGGACCCCGGCGCCGCCCGCGCCGGGCGCCGGTCCGAGCGATTCCGTGGGGGGACGCTCGGCCCGGCAGGCACCGTCGCCGCGGCGGTGGTGGCCGTCGCCGTCGTGGCGGCGCTGTGGCCGACGCTGCTCGGCGGGTCGCACCCGCTCGCGGTGCACCCGACCGAGGCGCTCCTGCCGCCCGGCGCCGACCACCCCTTCGGCACGGACGAGTCCGGACGTGACGTCCTGGCACGGGTGGTCGCGGGGACGCGCGCGTCACTGCTGGTCGGCGTGGTCGCCACGCTGGTCGGCGGTGGCACCGGCGTCGTCCTCGGCGTCCTCGCCGGGCTCGGCGGCCGGGTCGTCGACGCCGTCGTGGGGCGGGTCACCGAGGTCGCCTTCGCGCTGCCGCTGCTCCTCGTCGCACTCGTCGTCATCGCCGTCACCGGGCCCGGACCGGTGCCGGCGATGCTCGCGGTCGGGTTCGCGACCGCCCCCGGGTACGCCCGGATCGTCCGCGGCCTGGTCCGCACCGCGCGGTCGTCCCAGGTCGTCGAGACCGCAGTGCTGCTCGGCCGTTCCCCCGCCGCCATCGTGCTCCGCCACGTGTTGCCGGCGGCGCTCTGGCCGGTCGTCGCGGTCGGCACGCTCGGCATCGGCCAGGCCGTGGTGTGGGCGTCGGCGCTCAGCTACCTCGGCGTCGGGACACCGCCACCGGCACCCGAGTGGGGTGCGATGCTCGCCGACGGCCGCACCTACCTGCAGACCGCACCCTGGATGAGCACCTTCCCGGGGCTGGCGATCGTGGTGCTCGCGACCGCGGTGACGGTGCTCGGCCGGGCGCTCCGCCGCGCGGGAGCGGCGCGGTGAGCGGCGCGGGGAGCGGGCACGGCGACGACCTCGCCCTCGAGGTCGCCGGTCTCGCCGTCACGATCGACGGCCTCCCCCTCGTCTCCGACGTCACGCTCCGCGTCGCCCCGGGCGAGTGCGTCGCGCTCGTGGGCGCGTCCGGGTCCGGCAAGTCCGTCACGGTCCGGGCGGCACTCGGCCTCTCCGCCACCGGTGCGGTGGTGACGGCCGACCGGCTCGCCGTCGCCGACCACGACGTCCGTGGCCTGTCGGAACGCCGGTGGCGCGCGGTCCGCGGTCGTGACGTCGGCTACGTCGGCCAGGAGGCCCTGGGCGCGCTGGACCCGCTCCGTCCGGTCGGGCGCGAGGTCGCGGACGCCCTCCGCCTGCACACCGACCTGTCGGCTCGCGACCGCGTCGAGGCGGTCCGTGCCGAACTGGAGGCCGTCGGGCTCGACCCCGCGCTCGCCACCGACGGCCGGACCGCGGGCACGCTGTCCGGCGGCATGCGACAGCGTGCCCTCATCGCCGCCGCGACGATCGGCCGGCCCGGGCTCCTCGTCGCGGACGAACCGACCACGGCCCTCGACGCCGGGATCGCCCTCCGCGTGATGGAGCAGCTGCGGGCGGCGCAACAACGGGGCACCGGGCTGCTCGTCGTGACGCACGACCTCGGACTCGTCGCGGGCTGGGCGGACCGGGTCGCGGTGATGGACGCCGGCCGGATCGTCGAGGAGGGTCCGACCGCCACCGTCCTGGAGGCCCCGACACACCCCGCCGCGCAGGCCCTGGTGCGCGCGGCGCGGTCGACGGCGGCGGTCCGTGCCGTGGGCGTCCCGTCCGCATCGGAGCGGCCGGTGCTCGCGGTCGAGCAGCCGGTGCTCGCCGCGGAGGGCCTCGTGCGCTCCTACCCGGGAGTGGCCGCCGTCACCGACGTCGCACTGCGGGTCGCGCCGGGCCGGGTGCTCGGCGTGGTCGGGGCGTCGGGCTCCGGCAAGACGACGGTGGCGCGGATGCTCCTCGGGCTCGAGACGCCGGACGCCGGGACGGTCACGCTCGACGGCGAGGCGTGGGCACCGCTCGCCGAGCGCGAGCGTCGTGCCCGGCGACACCGGATCGCCGCGGTCGTCCAGGACCCGGGCGCCACGTTCGACGAGCGGTGGGACGTCGACCGCGTGCTCGCCGACGCCCTGAGCGGAGGCCGTGCCCGGCGTGCGACCGGTGCCCTGGGTCACCGTGTCGAGGCCGCACTGCGACAGGTCGACCTTGACACGAGCCTCCGGACCCGGTCGCCCCGCACCCTGTCCGGCGGTCAGCGGCAGCGGCTCGCGATCGCCCGCGCGCTGGCCACCGAGCCGGAGGTCCTGGTGCTCGACGAGCCGGTGACCGCCCTCGACGCCACCGTGCAGGACGCCGTGCTGGGCCTGCTCGAACGGCTCCGCGACGACACCGGCGTCGCGATGGTCTTCGTGTCACACGACCTGCGAGCCGTCCGGCGGCTCGCGGACGAGGTGCTCGTCGTCCACGAGGGCACCGTCGTCGAGCGCGGCCCCGCCGAGGCCGTGTTCGGCCGTCCGGAGCACCCCGTCACGCAGCGGCTCGTCCGTGCCGCCGGACGGCTGGCAGCGGGCCCGTCCGCCTGACGGGCACGCCGTCGGCGCGGGTGCCGGACCCGACCACCCACGCGACGGAGGCCCGACCCACGTGACGCGGGTCGGGCCTCCAGGCCGGGTGGTGCGGGTCAGGATCCCGCGGGCGCCCTGTCCTGCGCGCCGTCGCCGACCGGACCGTCCGCGGTCACGACCGGGATCTGGCTCGTCGAGAACTCCTTCGCCCAGTCGGACCGTGCGAGTTCCGAGGTCGGGTCGTTGTAGTCGTCGATGACGCCGGCGACCTCGTCTTCAGACCCGACAGTGGGGCCGGAGCCCATGAGCGGCGTGGCGGCGGTCTCCTTGGTGAAGTACACCGCGACGAGCCCGATGACGGCCGCCAGCATGAGGTAGAAGGCGGGGATGTCCTCAGCCCAGCCGTAGCCGCCGTCCTTCGCCCAGTTGATGAGTGCGGCGGTGGCGAGCGGGGTGGTCCCGCCGAAGAGCGACACCGACACGTTGAACGCGATGGCCAGGGCGCCGTAGCGAATGATCGTCGGGAACAGCGCCGGCAGGGTGGACGGCATCGTCGACGTGAAGGTCACCAGGACCACGCCGAGGATGAGCAGGCCGGAGAAGACCCCGACGCCGGTGCCGGTCTGGACGAGCTCCAGCGCCGGCCAGGACAGGAGGAAGAAGCCGATGCAACCGGCGGCGAGCACCGGACGACGACCGAAGCGGTCCGACAGCCGACCGCCGAACGTGATGACGACCATCATGAGCAGCATCACGACGACGATCAGGATGAGTCCGAACGTGGCGTTCTGGCCGAGGTTCTGCTCCAGGTAGGTCGGCATGTACGACAGCAGCATGTAGTCGGTCACGTTGAACACCAGGACCAGCCCGATGCAGATGACGAGGGCACGCCAGTTCTCAGCGAAGAGCTTGAGGAACGGCGTCTTCTGCGACTCGCGCTCGGCGGCCTGCTCCTGCTGCTTCTGGAACGCCGGGGTCTCCTCGAGCTTCAGCCGCAGGTACAGGCCGATCAGGCCGAGCGGCCCGGCGATGATGAACGGGATGCGCCAGCCCCAGCTGAGCAGGGCGTCCTCGGACAGGCCGAACTGCAGGCCGGTGACGATCGAGGCGCCCAGCACGTACCCGGCGAGCGTGCCGAACTCGAGCCACGAGCCCATGAACCCGCGCCGCTTGTCCGGCGAGTACTCGGCGATGAACGTCGCGGCGCCGCCGTACTCACCACCGGTCGAGAAGCCCTGCACGAAGCGGGCGACGAGCAGCAGGATCGGGGCCCAGACGCCGATCGTGTCGTACGACGGGATCAGGCCGATCATCAGCGTGCCGGCGGCCATCAGGATCATCGTCAGCGCGAGGACCTTCTGGCGGCCGATCTTGTCGCCGATGGGACCGAAGACGGCGCCGCCGATCGGTCGGACGATGAACGCGGCCGCGAAGAAGCCGAAGGTCGCGACGACGTTCGACGCCGGGTCGCCCTCCGGCAGGAAGACCTGTGAGATCGTCACCGTGAGGTAGGCGAAGATGCCGAAGTCGAACCACTCCATCGCGTTGCCGAGGGCCGCGGCGGCGACGGCACGCTTGAGCATCGACTCCTCGACGACGGTGACGTCGTCCTCGGTCAGCTTCCGTCGGGCACGCTTCACGGCCCCCTTCGTCCGCACGGCGCCCTTCGTCCGCAGCGGGCGGTCCGCCTGCTGCTGCTTCGGTGTGTCGTTGGCTGGCAAGGTGTTCCTCCGGTGTGCTGTGGCGTCCTTCGGGCTCCCGGCGGGACGGCCGGGCTTCCGGCGAGACAGCGACACTGGCGTCCTGCGAACCGCGCTCGCCGGACAAACCCCGGAAGCCTAGCAGGTGGGCTGTCCAGCGCGGGTCCACCGGTACGCTGAGGATCGCACCCGCACCACGCGGGGACACTCAGGCACCTCATCACGGACTCGGTGCCGCACATACGAACGGAAGGCGCAGCCATGACCAAGCCCATGCCCGACAAGCCATCGGTGGACGGACTCGAGCAGGTCTGGGGGCCGCAGTGGGAGCAGGACGGCACCTACCGGTTCGACCGCGACGCCGCGGGTGACCGGTCCGCCGTCTACTCGATCGACACCCCGCCGCCGACCGCCTCCGGCTCGCTGCACATCGGTCACGTGTTCTCGTACACGCACACCGACCTCAAGGCCCGGTTCGAACGGATGCGCGGCAAGCACGTCTTCTACCCGATGGGCTGGGACGACAACGGTCTCCCCACCGAGCGTCGCGTGCAGAACTACTACGGCGTCCGCTGCGACCCGTCGCTCCCCTACGACCCCGACTTCACCCCGCCGTTCGCCGGCGGTGACGGCAAGTCGAGCAAGGCCGCCGACCAGCTGCCGATCTCGCGCCGCAACTTCATCGAGCTGTGCGACGAGCTGACCGTGCAGGACGAACAGCAGTTCGAGGAGCTCTTCCGGACCCTCGGCCTCTCCGTCGACTGGACGCAGTCGTACCGCACGATCGACGCGACCTCCCGGGCCAGCGCGCAGCGTGCCTTCCTCCGCAACCTCGAGCGCGGCGAGGCCTACCAGGCTGACGCCCCGACGCTCTGGGACGTCACGTTCCGGACCGCGGTCGCGCAGGCCGAGCTCGAGGACAAGGAGATGCCCGGCGCGTACCACGGTCTGGCCTTCCACAAGAGCGACGGCAGCGGCGACGTCGTCATCCAGACCACCCGCCCCGAACTGCTGCCGGCGTGCGTCGCCCTCGTCGCGCACCCGGACGACGAGCGGTTCCAGGACCTCTTCGGCACGACGGTCCGCTCCCCGCTGTTCGACGTCGAGGTCCCGGTGCTCGCACACCACCTCGCGCAGAAGGACAAGGGCGCGGGCATCGCGATGATCTGCACGTTCGGTGACACCACCGACGTCGTCTGGTGGCGCGAACTGCAGCTGCCGAACCGCTCGGTCATCGGCTTCGACGGTCGCATCCGCTCCGACGAGCCGGACTGGATCGAGTCCGCGGAAGGCCGTGCGCTCTACGCCGAGATGGCCGGCAAGACGGTGTTCTCCGCCAAGAAGGTCGTCGTGGACGCCCTCACCGAGTCCGGCGAGCTGGTCGGCGACGTGAAGACGATCAACCACCCGGTGAAGTTCTTCGAGAAGGGCGACAAGCCGCTCGAGATCGTCTCCACCCGCCAGTGGTACATCGTGAACGGTGCCCGCGACGAGCAGCTCAAGAAGACGCTGCTCGAGCGCGGTGACCAGATCGCGTTCCACCCCGACTTCATGAAGGTCCGGTACGAGAACTGGGTCGGCGGCCTGTCCGGCGACTGGCTGATCTCCCGCCAGCGCTTCTTCGGCGTGCCGATCCCGGTCTGGTACCCGCTCGACGCCGACGGCAACCCGGTCTTCGACCAGCCGATCGTCCCGACCGAGGCGCAGCTGCCCGTCGACCCGTCGTCCGACCCGGCCCCCGGGTACGACGAGTCACAGCGCGGTGTCGCCGGTGGCTTCCAGGGTGAACTCGACGTGATGGACACCTGGGCGACCTCGTCCCTCACCCCGCAGCTCGCCGGCAAGTGGGAGACCGACCCGGCGCTCTACGACCTGGTGTACCCGTACGACGTCCGCCCGCAGGCGCAGGACATCATCCGGACCTGGCTGTTCACGACCGTCCTCCGCAGCCAGCTCGAGGCAGACGTGGTGCCGTGGAAGAACGCGTCGATCTCGGGCTTCATCGTGGACCCCGACCGCAAGAAGATGTCGAAGTCGAAGGGCAACGTCGTCACACCGCTGTCCGTCCTCGAGGCACACGGTGCCGACGCGGTCCGCTACTGGGCGGCCTCGTCGAAGCTCGGCACCGACGCGGCGTTCGACCCGCAGAACCCGAAGCAGATCAAGGTCGGTCGACGACTGGCGATCAAGGTCCTCAACGCGGCGAAGTTCGTCTACGGCTTCGAACTGCCCACCGGGGCCCACCGGGTCACCGAGGCGCTCGACGTCGACATGCTCGCCGCGCTCGGTACCGTCGTCGACCAGGCCACGGCCGCGTTCGACGCCTACGACCACGCCCGGGCGCTCGAGATCACCGAGCGGTTCTTCTGGACCTTCTGCGACGACTACCTCGAGCTCGTCAAGGAGCGTGCCTACGGCACCGCCCCCGACTCGGTCCACGAGACGCAGGCGAGCGCGGTCCTCGCGCTCCGCGGCGCGATCGACGTGGTGCTCCGCCTGCTGGCGCCGTTCCTGCCGTACGCGACGGAGGAAGTGTGGGCCTGGACCCACGACACCAGCGTGCACCGGGCCTCCTGGCCGGTCCGTGCCGACCTGCCGGTCGACCAGGCCGAGACCGGGCTGCTGGCCGCCGTCGGTCAGGCACTGATCGGCATCCGTGGTGCGAAGACCGCGGCGAAGGCGTCCCAGAAGACGCCGGTCACCCGGGCCGTCGTGCAGGCGCCCGCCGCCGTCCGTGAACTCGTCGAGCGGGCTGCCGTGGACCTGGCGGCCGTCGGCCGGATCCAGGACCTGTCGTTCGTCGATGGCGACGAGTTCGCCGTCGTCGAGATCGAGCTGGCGGAGCAGCCCTCGGCCTAGTCGACCCGGACCGGACACCGGACGCCCCGTTACCGTGGAGACACGGGCGGGGCGTCCGTCGTTGCGGCGCCCTCCCCCGACACGGACTGGAGGCTCGCATGCAGTTGGGTACGAGATGGAACGTCGGCGCGGAACCACCCGCGCGACTGCCCGAGACGATGGTCGTCGCCGTGCGCGGAGTCGAGGACGAACTGGCCGCCGGCTCGGTCGACGCCTCGACGTGGCGCTGGACGCTGACGTTCCTGGAGGGCAAGCCGATGGTCGAGCTGGACGACGGGACGTCGATCCACCTGGACCCGCTCGGGCACGCGCAGGTGACCGACCCGGACGACGCGGGGTCCGAGGACTGAGCGCCTCACATGCTGACGAGAGCCGGCCTGCAGCACGGGACCACCGTGGTGCAGGCCGGCTCGGTCTCGGGTCAGGCGCCGACGCCCGTCCGGGATCGCCGAGGGATCAGGACTCGGCGAGCCAGGAGAGCAGCACCGCGTTGACCTCGGCGGTGTGCGTGGTGAGGAGGCCGTGGGGCGCGCCCTCGATCTCGACGTACTTCGCAGCCGGCAGGGCCTTGGTGAAGCGCCGGCCGGTGGCATCGATCGGCAGGATGTTGTCTGCCGTGCCGTGCACGATCAGCGCGGGAACGGTGACCTCCGGGATGTCCTTCCGGAAGTCCGTCGGCCAGGTCAGCGGTGCGGCCGCGGACGCGATCGAGCCGGAGCCGGCCGCGATGTTCCAGGCGTTGCGGACCTGCTCCTCGGAGATGCGGGTGCCGAGGTTCTCCGACAGGTTGAAGAAGTCCTGGTAGAAGTTCGTGAAGTACGCGTAGCGGTCCTGCTGCACGTCGGCGGCGACACCCTCGAAGAAGGACATCGGCGCGGCACCGTCGGGGTTGTCGTCGGTGATGGCGAGGAAGGGCTCGAGCGAGGCGAGGAACGCGACCCTGGCGATCCGGTCCTCACCGTGACGGGCGATGTAGCGGGCGATCTCGCCGGTGCCCATCGAGAAGCCGACGAGGATCACGTCCTGCAGGTCGAGGGTCTCGAGGACGGTGTGCAGGTCGTCGGCGAAGGTGTCGTAGTCGTAGCCGGTAGAGGGCTGCGAGGACTGCCCGAACCCGCGACGGTCGTACGTGATGACCCGGTAGCCGGCATCGAGCAGCGGTGGGACCTGGCCCTCCCACGAGTTGCCGTCCAGCGGGAACCCGTGGATCAGCACGATCGGCTGCCCCTCGCCCTTGTCCTCGTAGTGCAGTGCGATGTCGACGCTGTTCTCGGTACCGACGGTGATGGATCCCATGGTGTTCCTCCTGGTGAAGTGCACTGAGCCCCGTGGAGAACGGGCGTTCTCCGGTGGTTTCGCCTACACTAGAGAACGATCGTTCCCGGCGCAACTCCGATGCCGGTGGACACTGAGCGGACGGAGCACGCACATGGCGACGAGCACGGTCGAAGCCGAGACGGCAGCGCGGATCGTCGAGACGGCGGACGCGCTCTTCTACACGCGCGGGATCCAGGCGGTCGGCATGGACGAGATCCGCTCGACCGCCGGTGTCTCGCTGAAGAAGCTCTACGCCGCGTTCCCCGGCAAGGAGCAGCTCATCGCCGCCGTGCTCGCCGGCCGCCACGAGTTCTGGGAGCAGGGCATCCGGGCCGCGGTCGACGCCGCCGACGGTCCGCGCGCGCAGTTGCTGGCCGTGTACGACTTCCTCGAGTCCTGGTTCGGGGACGAGACGTTCCGCGGGTGCGGATTCATCAACGCCTTCGGGGAGCTCGGCGCGACCTCCCCTGCGATCGCCGAGATCGCCCGCGACCACAAGGACTCGTTCCAGCGGTTCGTGGCCGAGATCACCGCGCGGGCCGTCCCCGACGCCGACCGGGCGGAGGAACTCGCGTCGCAGCTGGCCCTGCTCGCCGAGGGAGCGCAGACCACCGCGGCGATCGCGGGGACGACCGAGGCGGCAGTGCACGCACGCCGAGCAGCCGCGGTGCTGATCGACGCAGCGGCGCACTAGGACCGAGGGGCTCGCGCGCCCGGCGCGGCCCTCACGTCGCTAGGTTGGGGCGATGGCCACTCCGTTCGATGGACCGAGCACCCTCCCCTACGCCCTCCCCCCGTTCGACGACGTCCGGACCGAGCACTACCGGCCGGCCTTCGACGCGGGCATGGCCGAACACCGCGCAGCGGTCGAGGCGATCGCCACCGACCCCGAACCGCCGACGTTCGAGAACACCCTCGTCGCGCTCGAGCGTGCCGGACAGCTGCTGCAGCGTGTCGAGATGGTCTTCTCCACCGTCACCTCGGCCGACTCCACCGACGAGCTCCGCGACCTCGAGGCCGAGCTCTCCCCGCTCCTCGCCGCTCACCGGGACGCGATCGTCCTGGACGGCCGCCTGTTCGCCCGGGTCCGCGCCGTGCACGACACGCTCGACGCCACCCCCGGTCGCTCCGACGAGGACCGCCGCCTGGCCGAACGCACGCTGACCGAGATGACCCTGGCCGGTGCAGGGCTCGACGACGCCGGCAAGGAGCGCCTGACCGCGATCAACCAGGAACTGTCGTCGCTGACGACGACGTTCGAACGCAACCTGCTCGAGGACACCAACGACGCCGCGGTGCACGTCACCGACGAAGCCGAACTCGCCGGCCTCGACCACGGTGCGAAGTCCGCCGCCGCGGCAGCCGCCGCCGACCGTGGTCTCGAGGGGTGGCTCGTCACCCTGCCGCTGTACACCGGGCACCCGTGGCTCGCGACCCTCACCGACCGCGGCCTCCGCCAGCGGATCATGGAGGCGTCGCTCTCTCGCGGCCGCCGCGGCAACGCGTTCGACAACCGGGCGGTCCTGCTCCGCATCGTCCGCCTCCGAGCCGAACGGGCCGAGCTGCTCGGCTTCCGCGACCACGCGTCGGTCGTCACCGCGGACGAGACGGCCCGTACCCCGGAAGCCGTGGCGGGCCTCCTGTCCTCGCTCGTCACCGCCGCCGTCGCGAACGCACGCGACGAGCGCGAGGCTCGCTCCCGCACCGTCGGCTTCGAGGTCGAGTCGTGGGACTGGGCCTACGCCACGGAGGTGCTGCGGGGCGCGCAGTTCGCCGCCGACAGCAGTGCTCTCCGTCCGTACCTGGAGGCCGACCGGGTCCTGGTCGACGGCGTCTTCCATGCCGCAGGAGCCCTGTACGGCCTGCGCTTCACCGAGCGTCCCGACCTGCACGGCTACAACGACGAGGTCCGCGTCTTCGAGGTGGTCGACGAGCAGGACGCCCCCGTCGGGCTGTACCTGCTCGACCTGTACACGCGCGACGGCAAGCGCGGTGGTGCGTGGATGAACCCCGTCGTGGAGCAGTCACACCTGCTCGGCACGCTGCCGGTCGTCGTGAACAACCTCAACGTGCCGAAGCCCGCGGTCGGCTCGCCGACGCTGCTGACGCAGGACGAGGTCGAGACCCTGTTCCACGAGTTCGGCCACGCCCTGCACGGGCTGATCGCCCGCACGACGTACCCCCGGTTCTCCGGCACGAACGTCGAGCGCGACTTCGTCGAGTTCCCGTCGCAGGTGAACGAGATGTGGGTCACGTGGCCGTCGGTCCTGGCGAACTACGCCAAGCACCACGAGACCGGTGCGCCGATGCCGCCCGAGCTCGTCCTGGGCCTCAGCGACTCGGAAGGCTTCAACGAGGGCTTCGGCACCACCGAGTACCTGGCCGCCGCGCTGCTCGACCAGGCGTGGCACCGGTTGAGCGCCGCCGACGCCGCTGCGGTCACGGACGTCGAGGCGTTCGAACGGGAGGCCCTGGTCGCCGCCGGCATCGACGCCCCGGCCGTCCCGCCCCGCTACTCGTCGACCTACTTCGCGCACACGTTCTCCGGCGGGTACGACGCCGGCTACTACGGGTACATCTGGAGCGAGGTGCTCGACGCCGACACCGTGGAGTGGTTCCGCGAGCACGGCGGGCTGTCCCGCCAGGCCGGCGAACGCTTCGCACGGCTGCTGCTCGGCGTCGGCGGCGCGAAGGACCCCCTCGAGGCCTACCGCGAGTTCCGCGGCCGCGACGCCGAGGTCGGCCCGCTGCTGCGTCGCCGCGGGCTGGAGTAGCGCGGGCGGTCGCCACGCGACACAGGAGCGCGCCCCGTCGAGGACGGGGCGCGCTCCTGTGTTCGGGGTGCGTTGGGCTACGCCGACTTCTCGACGCGCTTCGGCGCCGAACGCGGCACGATCGTCGGCGCCGCGTTCTCGAGCACCGAGGCCCGGGTGACGACGACGCGGGCGACGTCGTCGTCCGACGGGACGTCGAACATGATCGGCCCGAGGACCTCTTCCATGATCGCGCGGAGGCCACGGGCACCGGTCTGGCGCAGGACGGCCAGGTCGGCGATCGCCTCGAGTGCAGCGTGGTCGAACTCGAGCTCGACGCCGTCGATCTGGAACATCCGCTGGTACTGACGGACCAGGGCATTCTTCGGCTCGGTGAGGATCTGCATGAGCGCAGCCTGGTCGAGCTTCGACACCGTGGTGACGACGGGCAGACGACCGATGAACTCCGGGATCAGGCCGAACTTGTGCAGGTCTTCCGGCAGGACCTCCGAGTACAGGTCCTGGTGGTCGGTCGGGCTGTGCAGCTGGGCACCGAAGCCGATGCCGTGCTTGCCGACGCGCGAGGAGACGATCTCTTCCAGCCCGGCGAACGCACCGGCGACGATGAACAGGACGTTCGTCGTGTCGATCTGGATGAACTCCTGGTGCGGGTGCTTCCGACCCCCCTGCGGTGGGACCGAGGCGACCGTGCCCTCGAGGATCTTGAGCAGCGCCTGCTGCACGCCTTCGCCCGAGACGTCGCGCGTGATCGAGGGGTTCTCGGCCTTCCGCGCGATCTTGTCGACCTCGTCGATGTAGATGATGCCGGTCTCGGCACGCTTGACGTCGTAGTCGGCCGCCTGGATCAGCTTGAGGAGGATGTTCTCGACGTCCTCGCCGACGTAGCCGGCCTCGGTCAGGGCGGTGGCGTCCGCGACGGCGAACGGCACGTTGAGCCGCTTCGCGAGGGTCTGCGCCAGGTACGTCTTGCCGCAGCCGGTCGGGCCGATGAGCAGGATGTTCGACTTCGCGATCTCGACGTCGTCGCGGTCCTCGGCGGCGGTGATCTGCCCCTGTGCCCGGATCCGCTTGTAGTGGTTGTAGACGGCGACCGCGAGAGCGCGCTTCGCCGGGTCCTGCCCGATGACGTACTCCTGCAGGAAGTCGAAGATCTCGCGCGGCTTCGGCAGGTCGAACTCACCGCTGCCGGTGTCCTCACCCGCTTCGGCGAGGCGCTCTTCGATGATCTCGTTGCAGAGCTCGACGCATTCGTCGCAGATGTAGACGCCGGGTCCGGCGATCAGCTGCTGTACCTGCTTCTGGCTCTTCCCACAGAAGGAGCACTTCAGGAGGTCGGCGCTCTCTCCGATGCGTGCCATGCTCTCGGCCTTCCCTGGTCGACGTGCACCGCCAGTGCGGTCCACGAGGTCGTCGTGGACCGAGCCTAACCGCTCCCGGTGACACAGTCGGGGACCTCCGGCCTCGTTCGCCCAGGGCGTGGTCGGCCTGGTAGCGTGAGCGGCGTTGCTCTACAAGTTGTAGAGAACGGCTCCTGGAGGAACCATGCAGAAGCGCCTCGTCACCGGCGGTGTCGTGACCCTCGGCGTCGCCGCCGCCATCGTCCTCGGCACCGCGGCCTCGGCCAGCGCCCACGTCGAGGCCGAAGCGTCGTCGACCGCCGTCAATTCGTACACCACCGTCACGTTCTCCGTGCCGCACGGCTGCGACGGCTCCCCCACCACGAAGCTGCAGTTCCACGTCCCCGAGTCCGTGATCGAGGTCACGCCGACCGTGAACCCGAACTGGACGATCACGAAGGCGACCGAGCCGTACACGGCCCCGAGTTCCGCGGCCGGATCCGACGAGGACGCGGCGGAAGCGGCCGCGGAGCGCGTCACCAGCGTCACCTACACCGCGAAGACCCCGCTGCCCGCCGACGAGCGCGACACCTTCTCGCTCTCCTTCGCGCTGCCCGGCGGCAAGGCTGGAGACACCGTGTCGATGCCGGTCACGCAGACCTGCGAGCAGGGTTCCACCGAGTGGGACCAGGCGACGAAGGCCGGTCAGGCCGAGCCGGAGCACCCCGCACCCACGATCACCCTGACCGCCGCCGCATCGGGCGACGACGAGCACGGCACCACGGAGTCGACCGAGTCCGACACGTCGACCGCGACCACGGCCTCCGGCTCGTCGTCCTCAGCCCCGGCGGACCCGGACCTGGTCGGCCGTTTCCTCGGCCTCGGCGGCCTGCTCCTGGGTGCCGTCGCACTGGTCGTCTCGGTGGCCGCCACGCGCCGCCGCGGCAGCAGCAAGTGACGACGGGCGCCGAGCAGCCTGGCGTGCAGCCGGGCGCACGTCCGGCGGTGCGCCGCCGGATCCGGACCGGGAGGCTCGGTGCCGGGACGCTCGCCGCCCTCACGCTCGTGGGTGGTGCGGTCTTCGGCCTCGCGGCACCGGCCAGCGCGCACAACTACGTCGTGTCGGCGACCCCGGCGGCGAACAGCACGCTGACCGCGTTGCCGAAGACGTTCGCGATCACCACGAACGACCGACTGCTGGACATCGGCGACACGGACTCCGGGTTCGCGTTCCGGATCGTCGGTCCGGACGGGAAGTACTTCGAGGACGGGTGCGTCGACGTCGCCGGCCCGACGATGTCCACCACGGCGACCCTCGGCGCGTCCGGCGAGTACCAGGCCGAGTGGCAGATCATCTCGGCCGACGGGCACACCGTCTCGGACTCGTACGACTTCACCTGGAAGGCGCCAGCGGGCTTCACCCCGGCCACCGGCACCACGAAGCCGCCGACCTGCGCGAAAGGCGGCAACGGCTCGACCGCCGCGGCGAGCACGACGGGCACCGAGTCCGGCGAACCGGCGTCCGCGGCGTCCGACGCCCTGTGGATCGGCGCGGGCGGACTCGTCGTCGTGGCCGCGATCGTCGCCGTCCTGCTGCTCGTCCGTCGTCGCCCGGCTCCCGCCGCTGACGACGCCGACGAGGACTGACAGGCCGGCCGACCGGCTTCGTCCCGAGCGGTCGCCACACCCCCGCTCGCCGTGCCCGAACTCGGGTACCCGAGCGGTCACGAATCGTCGGACTGGTCTCGCCAGAGCGACCGTTCGTGACCACTCGGCGAAACGCGTGCGGTGAGTCGTGACCAGCGGGCGGACGGCTGCGGACATGCGGAGGCGCGACGAGCCTCCCGTCCGCCGCCGACGCCTCGAAGGCTCGTCTGACACTCCCGCGCCCCGTCATCGAGTGGTCACAAGAGGTCGTTCTCGGCCCGCCGTACCGACGACACGTGACCGCCCGGCGAAGGTGAACGGGGCGTCGCCGCGGCAGATCCGCTCACCCCGGGGACGACGGCCGGTCCCCGGGAACGACGACGGCCCCGCACCGATGAGGTGCGGGGCCGTCGTGTGTCCGGGTGCTACTTGACGAGCGCGGGGACGTTCTTGCGGCTGGTGAGGACCTGGTCGATCAGGCCGTACTCCACGGCTTCCTGCGCCGACATGATCTTGTCGCGCTCGATGTCGTGGTTGATCTCGGCCGGCGTCTTGTTCGAGTGCTTCGACAGCGTCTCTTCGAGCCAGGTCCGCATGCGGAGGATCTCCGCCGCCTGGATCTCGATGTCGGACGCCTGACCGCCACCCTGCTGGACGGCGGGCTGGTGGATGAGCACACGGGCGTTCGGGAGCGCCAGGCGCTTGCCCGGCGTACCGCCAGCCAGGAGCACCGACGCGGCCGAGGCCGCCTGACCGAGGCAGACCGTCTGGATCTGCGGACGGATGTACTGCATGGTGTCGTAGATCGCCGTCATCGCGGTGAACGAGCCACCGGGCGAGTTGATGTACATGACGATGTCGCGGTCGGGGTCCATCGACTCGAGCACGAGCAGCTGGGCCATGACGTCGTCGGCCGACGCGTCGTCGACCTGGACACCGAGGAACACGATGCGGTCCTCGAAGAGCTTCGCGTACGGGTCCTGCCGCTTGTAGCCGTAGGCCGTGCGCTCCTCGAAGCTCGGGAGGATGTACCGATCAGAGGGGGCCGGGACGTTCTGCGCGCCACCGAGCATGGGGAGATGCATTCTCGTTTCCTTTTCTTCGGTGGGGATCAGGACTGGGCGTCGGGCTCGGCCGCAGGGGTCTGCGTCTCGCCGTCGTTGACGGTTCCGCCACCACCGACGACCTCGGCGGACGAGGCGCGGAGGTGGTCGACGAAGCCGTACTCCAGGGCTTCCTGCGCCGAGAACCAGTTGTCGCGGTCGTTGTCCTTGAGGATCTGCTCGATGGACTTGCCGGTCTGCTCCGCCGTGAGCTCGGCCATCCGCTGCTTCATGTCGAGGATGACCTTCGCCTGCGTCTGGATGTCGGCAGCGGTGCCACCGAACCCACCGGACGGCTGGTGCAGGAGCACGCGTGCGTTCGGCGTGATGTAGCGCTTGCCGGGCGTGCCGGACGAGAGCAGGAACTGCCCCATCGAGGCGGCGAGGCCGATGCCCACCGTGACGATGTCGTTCGGCACGAACTGCATCGTGTCGTAGATCGCCATGCCGGCGGTGATCGAGCCACCGGGCGAGTTGATGTAGAGGTAGATGTCCTTCTCAGGGTCCTCGGCGGCGAGCAGCAGCAGCTTGGCTGCGATCTCGTTCGAGTTGTCGTCGCGGACCTCGGAGCCGAGCCACACGATCCGGTCTCTCAGAAGGCGGTCAAAAACACTGGGGTTCAGTGTTGCTTCGGCCATGGAAAAGCTCCCGTTCAGTTGTCGCTTGTTGTCGAACTTATCGGTTGCAACGCACGCGGTCGCGCCTGTTCGCTGTCGGCAATGCGGTCGACCGCAAACCGACCGCGGACGCACAGGAGGCGCGGTGCCAGCTGGCACCGCGCCTCCTGTTGCGGAATGGCTCCCGACTACTTCGCGTCGGCCTCGGCGGACTCGTCGTCGGTCTCGTCGGACTCGACGTCGTCACCCTCGGCGACACCCGCGGTGAACGCGGAGAGGTCGACCGGGTTGCCGGCGGTGTCCTTCACGGTGACCTTCGACAGCACCGTGGCGACGGCCTTCGAGCGAGCGACCTCGCCGACCATGCCGGGGATCTGGCCGTTCTGGTCGATGACCTTGATGAACTCGGCCGGCTCCATGCCGTACTGCGCGGCGGCCTGGATCAGGTACTGCGTGAGCTCTTCCTGCGAGACCTGGATCTGCTCCTTCTCGGCGATGGAGTCGAGGAGGATCTGCGAGCGGAAGGCCTTCTCGCTGGACTCGGCGACCTCCTTGCGGTGCTCGTCGTCCTCCAGACGGTTCTCCTGCTCGAGGTGACGGTGCACCTCGTCCTCGATGAGCTTCTCGGAGATCGGGATCTCCACCGACTCGAGGAGCTGCTCGACGAGCTTGTCGCGTGCCGCAGCGCCCTGGCCGAAGGTCTTCGACTTGGCGATCTGCTCCTTCAGGTCCGCCTTCAGCTCGTCCAGCGTGTCGAACTGGCTCGCGATCTGGGCGAACTCGTCGTCGGCCTCGGGGAGCTCGCGCTCCTTGACGGCGGTGACGGTGACGGCGATCTGGGCGGTCTCGCCCTCGCGGTCGCCACCGACGAGCTTCGACTCGAAGGTGGTGGACTCGCCTGCGGTGAGGGACTCGAGTGCCTCGTCGATGCCCTCGAGCAGGTCGCCCGAGCCGATCTCGTAGGAGACGCCGGTGGCCGAGTCGACCTCTTCGTCACCGATGGTGGCGGTCAGGTCGAGCTGGGCGAAGTCGCCCGAGGTGGCCGGACGGTCCACGGTCACGAGGGCGCCGAAGCGCGTGCGGAGGTTCTGCAGCTCTTCGTCGATCTCGTCGTCGGAGACCTCGACCGCGTCGACCGTCAGCTCGAAGGAGCCGTAGTCGGGCAGGTCGAACTCGGGACGGACGTCGACCTCGAAGGTGAGGACGAGGTCGCCGGAGAAGTCCTTCACGTTCGGGAGCTCGGCGACGTCGGCCTCGGCACGGCCGAGGATGCGCAGCTCCTGCTCGTCCACCGCCTGGCGGTAGAAGGTGTCGATGGCGTCGCCGACGGCGTGGTTCAGGACCTCGCCGCGACCGACGCGCTGATCGACGATCGCCGGCGGGACCTTGCCCTTGCGGAAGCCGGGGATGTTGATCTGCTCTGCGATGTGCTTGTACGCGTGGTCGATGCTCGGCTTGAGATCGTCCGGCGTCACGTTCACGGTGAGCTTGACGCGGGTGTCGCTCACCTTGTCGACGGTGCTGGTGGCCAAGGGATGTTCTCCTGTTGGTTGACGTTCGATGTGACCTGGTCGGGGCGACAGGATTTGAACCTGCGACCTCCCGCTCCCAAAGCGGGCGCTCTACCAAGCTGAGCTACGCCCCGGTACGAGGGCCAGGATCGTCGCGTGCGCCGTTCAGCGCGCGGGCAGGACGAATCCCACCCAGCGACCTCGAAGAGTCTAGCGGGCTCCAGGTGCGCGCCGCCCGGGAGGACCGCCGGTTGTGGGAAGTCATCCGTCCGCGGACTGCCGCAGACCCCGGCGCCACTGCACCCCGACGACGACCTGGACGGCCAGAGCGGCCACCCCGAGGAGCAGCCCGACGACGATCCGCCAGACGTGCAGCAGTGCGTGCCACGGCTGGGTCTGCGGGTCGCCGAACAACTCCGGGCGGAGCGAGAGCACCACCGCGGCGACGGCCACCAGCACGTACGACAGCACCCGGGAGCGCCTGATAGTGCGCTGCGACGACTCGTCCGGCGGCGGCAGGATCATGGGGGTGTCGTTCGTCCGGTATGGTGGTGGGGCTGCGACATGTGCGCAGGCGCGGGGATGTAGCTCAATGGTAGAGCCCCAGTCTTCCAAACTGGCTACGCGGGTTCGATTCCCGTCATCCCCTCAACAGACGCGAACCGGCACAGCGCCGATCCTCGATTCCCGTCATCCCCTCAACAGACGCGAACCGGCACAGCGCCGATCCTCGATTCCCGTCATCCCCTCAACAGACGCGAACCGGCACAGCGCCGATCCTCGATTCCCGTCATCCCCTCAACAGACGCGAACCGGCACAGCGCCGATCCTCGATTCCCGTCATCCCCTCAACAGACGCGAACCGGCACAGCGCCGATCCTCGATTCCCGTCATCCCCTCAACAGACGCGAACCGGCACAGCGCCGATCCTCGATTCCCGTCATCCCCTCAATAGACGCGAACCGGCACAGCGCCGATCCTCGATCCCCGTCATCCCCTCCACTCCCCCCCCGCTCCGGCGCCGTCTGACCGGCGCTGTCTCGGCGTGCCCGACTCCTCCGCGAAAGCGACAGATCGTCGCGCATCTCCGGCGCAGGACTGTCGCTTTCGCGAACGGCTCGGCAGGCGCGGCTCGGGACCGCGCCGCTTGACAGCGCCCGGGGGCGGTCCCTATGGTCATGGAATCGATTCCATGGAATCGATTCCATGACTCGCCCAACGGAGTGCTCACCGATGAACACCGTCACCATCAAGGACGTCGCCGCCCGCGCCGGCGTCTCCGCAGCGACGGCGTCCCGCGTGCTCTCCGGCAACGCGGCCACCAGTCAGGACTCTCGCCGAGCGGTCGAGCAGGCGGCGAAGGACCTTGACTTCCGCCCGAACCTGCAGGCCCGCGCGCTCCGCTCCACCCGGTCGGACACGATCGGTCTGCTGGTCTCCGACGTCCGCAACCCGTTCTTCGCCGACCTCGCCCACACCATCGAGCAGGCCGCGCTGGCCGAGGGCTACGTCACGCTGCTCGGCAACGCGAACGAACGAGCCGACCAGCAGAACCGGTACCTCGACACGCTCATCGCCCGCCGGGTCGACGGCGTGATCATCGCTCCGCAGGGCAACGACACCGGCACCGTGCAGCAGCTCGTCGACCGCGAGGTCCCGACCGTGTTCGTCGACCGCGTGATCCCGGGCATCGACGTCCCGAGCGTGACGACGGACAGCAGCACCGGCATCCGCCAGACCGTCGAACACCTCGCCGCCCTCGGCCACACCCGCATCGGGTACATCGCCGGTCCACAGAGCGTCTCCACCGGCCGCGAGCGGTTCACCGCCTACCAGGACGCCGTCGTCGCAGCCGGGCTGAGCGAGGACCCCGAGCTCGTCGTCTTCGGTGACTTCCAGGCCGCGTCCGGTTCCGCCGGCGTCACCACGTTGCTCGAGCTCGACGACCCGCCCACGGCGATCTTCGCTGCGGACAGCCTGATGGCCGTCGGTGCGATCGCGATCCTCAACCGACTCGGCCTCCGGGTCGGTCAGGACATCGCGCTCGTCGCCTTCGACGACATCGAGTGGTTCTCGTTGTTGGAGCCCGCGCTCTCCGTCGTCGCCCACAGCGTCGAGGACATGGGCCGCGTCGCCGTGGGCCTGCTCCGCGACGTCATCGACGGGGGCAGCCCCGAGTCCGTCCGTCTGCCGAGCGAACTGATCGTCCGCGCGTCCTCGGCCACCCCCATCCGACCCGTCCGGCAGGCCGCATCGTCGCGCCCCGCCGCCCAGCAGCACCCGGAGAACTGACATGGCGCAGACCCCCCTCCTCACCCTCGACCGGGTGAGCAAGTCGTTCGGTCCCGTCCAGGTGATCACCGACGTCACCGTCGACGTGCACGCCGGGAAGGTCCAGGTCCTCCTGGGCGAGAACGGTGCTGGCAAGTCGACCCTCATCAAGATGATGTCCGGGATCCACCAGCCCGACGGCGGACGGATCCTGGTCGACGGGGTCGAGGTGAGCCTCCCGACCGTCTCCGCCGCGGAGCGGCTCGGCATCGCGACGATCCACCAGGAACTCAACCTGGTCGGCTCGCTCAGCGTCGCCGAGAACGTGATGATGGGCCGGATCCCGACCCGCTTCGGGCTGGTCGACCGGAAGACGCTCCGCCGTCAAGCCGAGGCCGCCCTCGCGGTGATCGGGCTGGACGTGGACGTCGACACCCCCGTCGGCGAGCTCGGCATCGCACGGCAGCAGCTGGTCGAGATCGCGAAGGCGCTCAGTGTGGAGGCGCGGATCCTGATCCTCGACGAGCCCACCGCCGCCCTCACCCGCCACGAGACCGAGGCCCTGTTCCGCGTGGTCGCGGACCTCCGGGCCCGGGGCGTCGGCATGCTGTTCATCAGTCACCACCTCGACGAGATCGCCGAGATCGGCGACACGGTCGCCGTGCTCCGCGACGGCCACTTCGTCGCCGAGGTCCCCGCCTCCACGCCCGAGGACGAACTCGTCCGCCTCATGGTCGGCCGGAGCATCGAGGAGCAGTACCCGACCGGCAGCGCCGTGGTGGACCGCGCGGACGCCGTCCTGCGGGTCGAGCACCTCACCGCGGCCGGCCGGTTCCAGGACGTGTCCTTCGACGTGCACGCCGGGGAGATCGTCGGCATCTCCGGACTCGTCGGTGCCGGACGGACCGAACTGGTCCGGGCCATCGCGGGCGCCGACGGGTACGACAGCGGCACGGTCACCGTCCGCGGCCGGCAGCTCGGCAAGGGCAGCGTCGCCGGGGCGATCCGCGCCGGCATCGGGCACGTGCCCGAGGACCGCAAGGGCCAGGGCCTGGTGCTCGGCGCCTCGGTCAACGACAACCTCGGGTACGCCACGCTCGCGTCGAGCGCCCGGGGCGGACTCGTCGACTTCGCCGGGCAGAAGCAGCGTGCCGAGCAGGTCGCTGCCCGGCTCCGCATCCGGATGCACGACATCGACCAGCCGATCGGGTCGCTCTCCGGCGGCAACCAGCAGAAGGCCGTGTTCGGTCGCTGGATCCTCGCGGGCTCGAGCGTGCTGCTGCTCGACGAGCCCACCCGTGGCGTGGACGTCGGCGCGAAGGTCGAGATCTACGAGCTCGTCAACGCCATCACCGCCGGTGGGGGTGCCGTCGTGATGGTGTCGAGCGAGCTGCCCGAGGTGCTCGGCATGAGTGACCGGATCCTCGTCATGCGAGGCGGTCGGATCGCCGGTGAACTCGACGGTGCCGACGCCACCGAGGACGCCGTGATGACCCTCGCCGCCCGCGACGTCCCGGACGCCGACGCCGCCTGACGACGGCCCCCCTCCCGCGCGGTCACCCGCGCGCACATCCCCGCGTACAGCGCAGTACCCACCAGAAAGCACATGCCGCATGTCATCGACCACTGCGAAGGCCCCGAACCGGTCCTTCTCGTTCACGAAGTTCCTGGCGAACAACGGCGCCCTCGTCGGCCTCGTCGTGCTCTGCATCGCGCTCTTCATCGCGACGCCTGACTTCCTCACCGGCCGCAACATCCTCAACATCGGCATCCAGGTGTCGACCGTGGCCGTGCTCGCGTTCGGCGTGACCTTCGTGATCGTCGCGGGCGGCATCGACCTGTCCGTCGGCTCGGTCGCCGCGCTGTCGGCGATGGTCTCCGCGTGGTTCTTCGCCACCGCGGGGCTGCCCGGCTGGCTGGCCCTGGTCGGCGGACTCGTCGCCGGACTCGCCACCGGCGTCGTGAACGGCCTGGCCAGCGCCTACGGCAAGCTGCCGTCGTTCATCGCGACCCTGGCGATGCTCAGCGTCGCCCGCGGTCTGACCCTCGTGCTCTCCGACGGCAAGCCGGTGCCGACCTCGCCCCAGGTGTCGTTCCTCGGTGGGGACATCGGACCCGTGCCGGTGCCGATCATCGTCCTCGTGGTGGCCGCGCTGATCGCGTCCTTCATCCTCAACCGCACCGTGATCGGTCGGAGCATGTACGCCGTCGGGGGCAACGCCGAGGCAGCACGGTTGTCGGGCCTCCCGGTCAAGCGGATCGTCGTCATCGTGTTCGGGCTGTCCGGGCTGTTCGCCGCACTCGCCGGCCTGCTGCTGGCGGGTCGACTCGACTCGGCGCAGCCGCAGGCCGCCAGCGGCTACGAGCTCGACGCCATCGCGTCGGTCGTCATCGGCGGCGCCTCGCTCGCGGGCGGTGTCGGCCGGATCTCCGGCACCTTCATCGGTGCGCTCGTCCTCGTCGTGATCCGCAACGGCCTGAACCTGCTCAACGTCAGCTCGTTCTGGCAGCAGGTCGTCATCGGCCTGGTCATCGCGGTCGCCGTCGGGTTCGACGTGCTCCGCCGCAAGACGCGCAGCAGCTGACGCGCTCCTCTCCTCTTCCTCCTCCCCACCCTCTCCACAAAGGAACCAACGATGAAGTTCTCCTCCTTCCAGAAGGTCGCCACCGTCGGCGTCGTCGCCGGCCTGGTCGTCCTCGGCACCGCCGGATGCAACCGCACGAGCAGCACCGGCGCGTCGGGTGGCGGCGACATGAAGATCACGCTCGCCCTCTCCACGCTCAACAACCCGTTCTTCGTCGAGGTCCGCGACGGCGCGAAGGCCGAGGCGAAGAAGCAGGGCGTCACCCTCGACGTCGTCGACGCCCAGAACGACTCCGCCCAGCAGGCGAACCAACTGCAGACCGCCTCGAGCGGCAGCACGAAGGCCGTCATCGTCAACCCGGTCGACTCCGACGCCGCCGGCCCGAGCGTCACCGCACTGAACAAGGCGGAGATCCCGGTCATCGCCGTCGACCGCACCGTCAACGACGCCTCGGTCGACTCGTTCATCGCGAGCGACAACGTCGCCGGTGGCAAGCAGGCCGCCGACGACCTGGCGAAGGCGATCGGCGAGAAGGGCGAGATCCTCGTCCTGCAGGGTCAGGCGGGCACCTCCGCCAGCCGTGACCGCGGCCAGGGCTTCGCCGAGGGCATCAAGGCCTACCCGGGCATCAAGGTCGTCGGCAAGCAGACCGCGAACTTCGACCGCGCCACCGCGCTCGACGTCACCACCAACCTGCTGCAGGCCCACCCCGACGTCGTCGGCGTCTTCGCCGAGAACGACGAGATGGCACTCGGCGCGATCAAGGCCCTCGGGGCGAAGGCGGGCACGAGCGTCAAGGTCGCCGGCTTCGACGGCGAGGCCGACGGCCTCAAGGCGATCCAGGACGGCACGCTGAGCAGCTCGGTCGCCCAGCAGCCGGCCAAGCTCGGCGCGCTGGCGGTCGACCAGGCCGTGAAGGCCGTCTCCGGCAAGGCCGAGAAGACCGTCCAGGTGCCCGTCGTCTCGGTGACCAAGAGCAACGTCGGAGACTTCACCAAGTGAGCCGTCCCACCGGAACCGTGGTCGTCGTGGGTTCGCTCAACGTCGACCAGGTCGTGACCGTCGATCGCCACCCCGCACCGGGTGAGACGCTCATCGCGACCTCCTTCGCCCTGCTCCCGGGTGGCAAGGGTGCGAACCAGGCCGTCGCGGCCGCCCGTCGAGGCGCGCCGACCGTGATGGTGGGGAGCGTCGGACGCGACGGTGCGGCGAAGGTGGCCACGAGCCTCCTGGCCGACAGCGGCGTCGACGTCACCCACGTCCGCGCGGTCGACGCCCCCACCGGGCTCGCGACCATCACGGTCGACCGCAGCGGCGAGAACACGATCGTCGTGGTCCCCGGGGCCAACGCGTCGACCGGGACGGAGGCTGTGCTCGCGGCCGCGGACGCCGTCGCGTCGGCCGCGGTGGTCGTCCTGCAGGGCGAGGTCCCCGCGGACGGCGTCGGCGCCGCCGTCACGGCGGCGACCGGGCGGGTGCTGCTCAACCTGGCGCCCGTCGTGCCGGTCGGACGGGCGGTCGTGCTCGCCGCCGACCCGCTCGTCGTCAACGAGCACGAGGCAGCGCTCGTCCTCGCGCAGCTCGTCCCGGGTGCCGAGGTGCCGGCGGACGAAGGCGCGCTCGTCGCGACGCTCCGCTCGCTCGGCATCCGGTCCGTGGTCGTCACGCTCGGAGCACGCGGTGCCCTGGTCTCCGACGACGAGGACCCGGCAGCGGTGGTCGCCGTGCCGTCACCGCGTGTGGTGGCGGTCGACACCTCCGGCGCGGGCGACGCGTTCGTCGGGGCGCTCGCCGCCGGGCTCGCCGCGGGACGCTCCTTGCTCGAGTCGGCTCGCCAGGCCGTCCGGGTCGGGGCGTTCGCCGTGCAGGGGGTCGGGACCCAGCCGTCCTACCCGACGCTCGACGACGTGCTGCCCGAGGTCGCGCCCGAGTCCGAGTCCGAACTCGAGTCCGCGCCCGAGGACGGGACGGACGGAGCGCAGGGAGTCGACGCATGAAGAAGACCGGCATCCTCAACGCGGAGTTGAACGCGGGGCTGAGTCGGCTCGGCCACGGTGACCTCGTCGTGGTCGCGGACTGCGGGCTCCCGATCCCGCCGGGAGTCCCGGTCGTGGACCTCGCCCTCGTGCACGGAGTCCCGCGCTTCGTCGACGTCCTCGACGCACTGCTCGGGGACGCGGTCTTCCAGGACTGCGTCGTGGCGACGGAGGTCGCCGGGACCGAGGCCGAGACGTGGTTGGCCGAACGGTTCCCGGAGCGCCGGTCGGTGTCGCACGAGCAGCTCAAGGCGATGTCCGGCGGAGCGCGGCTGTTCGTGCGCACCGGCGAGGCGACGCCGTTCGCCAATGCGGTGCTCGTCTGCGGCGTCCCCTTCTGAGGTCCGGGCCGTCCGGCTCGTCCCCGATCGTCTGTACCCCGATGGTCCCCATGGTGGAGGACTAGCTTGGCGGGACCCGGAAAGACGTCGATACCGCGGCGGACACGCTGACGCGGGAGTTCGGCGGTGGTGCCCCATGTCACGAGCCCGCGCGATGGTCCGTTCAGCCCTCATGATCCCGGCGCGCGTCGGACGCGTGAGCGAGTTCGTCTTCCGCCGTTCCGACGCCGCCTGGGACGTGTTCCCCGACGACGACCCGGCCGGCACCGTCCCGGGGTCGGCGGTCGACCGGGTCTGGTTCGTCGGCGAGCGCGGTGAACTGTCGCTCGGCGTCCGTACCCACGAGCTGTCCCTCCCGGCGTTCTTCGCCCGGAAGCGCGCAGGCCGATGTGGTCGAGGGACCTCGTGGTCAATCGCGAGCGCACCGTCGTCGAGCGTCCGACAGCTGCCCCCGATCGTCCACGCGCACCGCGAACACCTGCAGGAGTGCGAGCTCGCCGTCGTCATGGTGGGCATCACGGACGCCCTGCGGGTCATGCCTCCGAGGACGTGGGAGGAGCACCTCCGGGACACCGTCACCGCACTCCTCGAGGTGCTCCCGCCCACCGCCCGGGTCCTCGTCGGTGAGATCCCGCCCCTCGACAACGCCGGCAGCCTCTCCCGTCCCGCGCGGGCCGCCGCCGGCGTGCACGGGAAGGCGCTCAACCTCCGGTCTCGCGCGGTGGCGGAGGACCACCCGCGCGTCAGCGTCGTCGGCTTCCCGGAGGAGCTGACGCGATCGGTGTGGCGTCCGGAGGCGGAGGAACACCGGTACCGCGACACCTACGCGGTGTGGGGCGCACACCTGGCCGCCCACGCCTGAGCGTCCGTCCCGATCTCCACGACCGCATCGGCTCACGTCCGCGGTCCCTCGAGCGCTCCGGCGTCAGCCCAACAGTGCGCGCAAGGCGGCGACATGTCCGTGGTAGGCGCTGCGACCCTCCGGGGTGAGTGCGAGCCACGTCTTGACCCGCCCCTTGCCGGTCGGCTTGCGCACCGTCAGGTACCCCGCGTCCTGCAGCACCTTGACGTGCTTGCTCGTCACCGAGTCGCTCGCGCCGAGCACGTCGCGCACCACCGAGAACTCGGCCTGGTCGAGCGGATCGAGGAACGCGCAGATCTGCAGACGGTTCGGTGCGTGCACCACCTCGTCGAACCTCCCGCTCACGCCGCTCCCCCGACCCGTCGACGGCGCGGCGGTCACGAGGCCTGCACGCGGCCCTGCCGCAGCTCCGACCGCAGCCGGCGGTCGAACCGACGTCCGAGCACGACCATCGCCACGACGACCATCACCGCCAGCACCCACACCGGCCAGAGGAGGCCCGTGGCCTCGTGCACGAAGATCGCGGCGACGACCGCGACCACATCGAACACGCCCATCGCCACTGCCCACCGGGTCGCGGCTCCGGCTCGGTGGCCGGAGACCCACACACCGGTGAGTCGGCGGTAGGCCGAGACGAGCGCGAGGATCCCGGCGAAGAAGACGACGAGCACGGCCGCTCGGACGACGGTGTCGCCCAACGCGTAGCCGACCAGGTAGGCGCCGGCGAGCAGGCCCAGGGCCAGGTGGTACCACCACGGGGTCACCAGACGGTCGGCGACGGAGGCCCTGGTCGCGTCGACCGCAGCGAGCGCCTGTCGGGCGTCGGTCGGGTCCGAGCCGTCGGGTGCGCTGTTCCTCGGGTCGTTTTCCATGTCGGCAAGTCAATCATTTGCCGCCATGGAAAGTCAACGGTCGACCGGGACCGGAGGATCGTCACGCAGCCGCTGGAACATGCGGTGGTCCTGCCACCGGCCCGCGATCTCGAGGTACCGCGGGGCGAGGCCGTACTGGACGGGACCGTTGCGGGCCAGCACCCGCTGCGAGGCGGTGTTGTGGACGAGGGTCTCGGCCTGGACGCGATGCAGGCCGAGCTCGTCGAACGCATGCCCGAGCGCCGCGGCGACTGCGTGGGTCGCGAGGCCTCGGCCGGTCCGGTCCTCCGACAACCAGTACCCCATCGCGCAGGACCGGAACGAGCCGCGCACGATGCCGCTGAGGGTCAGACGACCTGCCACCTGGCCGTCATCGTCGAGGACCACGAACGGGACGGTCCCGCCGCGACGGTGTTGCTCCAGCACGAGGTCGATGTCCGTCCGCTGACCGGGGACGGTCTCGTACCCGTCGGCGCGGATGGGGCTCCACGGCGCGAGGAACGCCCGGTTGCGGACGAGCAGGTCGGAGAGTGCGCGGCCGTCGCCGGGTTCGATCAGGCGGATCGTGGTCATCGTGCGCGTCCGTCGAGCACGGGTCGGTCGAGCGCCAGCGCGAGTTCGAGCGTGTTCCCCGCGGTGAAGCCGACGGGACGTGTCCGCCCGGTGGGGACGAAACCATGACGCGCGGAGAAGCGGCGCGCGGGCTCGGCGTGCTCGTGGACGTCCGAACGGAGACGTCCAGCGCCTCGCTCGTGCACCCACCGGACGATGCCGTCCAGCAACGCATCGGCCACCCCGTTCCCCCGGCCTCGGAAGTCCGGCGAGACGAAGACGCCGGTGAGGACAGGGTCCGTCCCGTCGCCGTCCCAGCTCTGCGCGCTCATCATGCCGATCCACCGCCCGGTGTGGGTCTCCACGGCGGCGAGGCTGGTCGCTTCGACGGCCTGACCACGCCGCGCACGCAGTCGCCAGTCGGCCTCCGTCATCGCGAGGGTCGTCTCGAGCGTCGCGCCGTACGAGATCGGGTTGTCCGTCGCGTTCTCGATCCGCAGCGCACGCACCAGCGGCCAGTCGTCCTCGACGGTTCGACGGACGGAGAACGAGACGCTCATGCCGGTGACGGTACCGGGCTCGGCCTCCTGGGGCGTTGTGAAGCCGTCACCGGAGTTCTTCGCCCGGGTCGTCACGGCCTCCGCGTGCCGCGCCGCCGAGGTCCTGTACGTCGGCGACCGCTTGGACAACGACATCCTGCCGGCGAAGGCAGCCGGGATGCGGACCGCGTTCATCCGCCGTGGACCGTGGGGACACATGCATGCCGCGCGCGCTGAGGCTGCCCGACCGGACCTGTGGCTGGACACGTTGCAGGACCTCGTCCGCGCACTCTCCTGACCCGTTCGGGCGCGATGTTCGGGACCGGCCCTACGCTCGAATCATGGAGATCCTCCGTCCCATCGACCTGGCCACCTGGCCCCGGCGCGAGCACTTCGAGCACTACCGCGACCGCGTCCCGTGCACGTACGCGATGACGGTCGACGTCGACGTGACCGCACTCCGGATGGCCCTCAGCGGGACGGCGGTCAAGAGCTCGGTCGCGGTGACCTGGGCCCTGTCGACGATCGTGAACCGGCACCAGGAGTTCCGGATGGCGCTCCACCCGACCGGCGCTCCCGCGGTGTGGGACGTCGTGCACCCCGCGTTCACGGTGTTCAACCCCGAGCGGGAGACGTTCGCCGGCGTGTGGACACCACACCGCGACGACTTCGCGACCTTCCACGGCGAAGCGGTCGAGGTCATCGAGCGACACCGCACTGCGACGTCGCTCTTCCCGCAGTCCGACACCCCGGCGAACACCTTCGACGTGTCGAGCATCCCGTGGGCGTCGTTCACCGGGTTCACGCTCGACATCGGCGGCGGGTTCGACCACCTGCTCCCCATCATCACACTCGGTCGCTACCGGCAGACGACGGGCCGGACGGTGATGCCCGTCGCGATCCAGGTGCACCACGCGGCGGCGGACGGATTCCACACGGCGCGACTGGTCAATGAGTTGCAAGTGCTGTTGGCATCGCCGGAGTGGACGCAGGCAGCTGCTCGTTGACCTCACAGGTCTGACGTCGAACCTGTCCGTTCCCTCCCGGACGCCGTCGTAGAGTCCCGAGGACGAGGATCGGAGCATCGATGGAAGACCTGCACGGCGTGCGCGCACTCATCACCGGCGGGACCTCGGGACTCGGCCGCGCCATGGCCGAGGGACTCGTCGAAGCTGGCGCCCGGGTGGCCATCACTAGCCGGTCGGAACACCGTGTCGCCGACGCTGCATCAGCCATGGGCCCCGAGACACTGGGCGTCGTGATGGACAGCCGGAACGAGGACTCGGTCACCGCCGGCGTCACCGCTGCGTGGGACACGCTCGGCGGGATCGACCTGCTGGTGAACAACGCCGGGATCGGGATGCGCACAGTCAACCCGAACTTCATGACGACTCCGCAAGGCTTCTGGGACGTCACGCCCGCGGGCTTCCGTGACGTGGTCGACACGAACCTGACCGGTTACTTCCTCGTCGCGCGGGCGGTGGTTCCGCGCATGCTCCAGGCCGGGGGTGGTCGCGTCGTCACGGTCAGCATGAACCACAGCACGATGAACCGACGCGGGTTCGTCCCGTACGGCCCGTCCCGAGCCGGAGCAGAGGCGCTCGCCCGGATCATGGCGGCGGACCTCGCGGACACGTCCGTGCGGGCGAACATCCTGCTGCCAGGCGGTGCGACGGCGACCGGGATGCTCGACGGCACCGCGAGGCCCGGCAGCCTCGCGGTGCTTCCCGCCGACGTCATGCGGGCACCGATCCGGTGGTTGGCGTCCGCCGACGCGGCCGACCTGCACGACGAACGGATCGTCGCGACGGAGTTCGCGGAGTGGTCGGCAGCGCGTGGGCGGTGACGGCCGTCAGCCCCGACGGATCAGGCTCGGGGTCGGACGAACTCCGCCCACTCCTCCGGGCGCCGCGCGGCGAACCAGGCGTCGACCAGGCCGGTGCGCGGTGAAGCGCAGCTTCGTGCTCTCGGCGGTCGCGCTGCCGCCCCCGGTGTTGGTCGTGTCGCTCCTGGTCCCCCTCGAGCCGCCTAACGACCATCGGGCACGACCGAACGCCCGTCCCCACCCGCAGCCCGGGCCTGCAGCCCCTGGTCGAGGAAGTCGATCATCCAGGTGAAGCTCTCGTCCACGTCGGCGCCGAGCTGGAACCCGCCGGACACCTCGAGGGTGGCGAAGCCGTGCAGCATGCTGCGGAGCATCCGGAGCGCGTGCACCTCGTCGGCCGGGTCGAGCCCGTAGTCCCGCAGGACCGTGACGAACGACGACAGCGACCGATCGAGGGCCGTGGCGAGCGGGTCGTCGGCGTCCGCCGGTCGGCTGCCGGTGGTGGCGGCGTAGCGGCCCGGGTGCTCCTGCACGTACCGACGGACGGTGCGCGCGGCGGCGGCCAGGGCCTCCCGTCCGGTGCTCCCCCGGGTCGCCTCCGTCAGTGCCTCGGTCAGCTCGGCGGCAGCGAGGGCTGCGATCCGCCGGGTCAGGTCCGGGAGGCCCGCCACGTGCTTGTAGAGCGACGGCGGCTTCACGCCGAGCCGGTCCGCGACGGTGCTCATGCTCAGCTGCGCCAGGCCGTTCTCGTCGGCGAGGACCGCGGCGGCCTCGGTGACGACCGCGGGGTCGAGTCCGGCTCTAGGCACGGTCGCCACCCGTGGTGGTCGCCGTGAGCGTCCGCCCGAGGAACGGGAGCAGGAGGTCCATGACCTCGGCCGGGGTCTCGCGGTGCGGGTAGTGCCCGGCTCCCTCGATGACGGCGAGTTCGCCGAGGCCGGTCGGCAGGTCGCCGAGGATGCGGCGACCCTCGGCTGCGGGGTCGGCCCAGTCCGGGTCGGCACCGCCCTGGACGACGAGCACCGGGCAACGGACGTCAGCAAGTCGAGCGCCGGCGTCGGCCGGGTTGGTCTTCGTCATCGCCTTGAGGACGGCCATCCGCTCGGGCTGCCGCAGGGTGTCCTCGATGTGCCCGCGTTCGGTGGCCCAGTCGGCGGGCTTGGTGGCGACGGCCAGGTCCAGGTAGGCGAGCCAGCCCGGCAGGCTGCCGGCCGTCATGACCCGGAGGAGCTGGACGGTGCCGGATCGGTGGTGGTTCCGGTTGCGGAGGAACCCGCCGAGGTCGAACGACTGCGCCCGGGTGAAGGGGGCGAGTTCCACGACGCCGGTGATGAGCTCCGGGGCGTCCGCGGCGGCGATCGTCGCGGCACCGCCACTGATCGACTGACCGACGACGACCGCCGGGCCACCGAGGTGCCGGACGACGGCGACGAGGTCCCCGGCGATGTCGGCGCGGGAGTACCCGGCCCAACCGGTGCTCGAGTCGCCGCAGCCGCGGATGTCGACGTTCGCGACCCGGTACCCGGCGGCGACCAGTTCGGGGACGAGGAACCGGTACGAGTGCCGGCTGTCGCCCATGCCGTGGGCGAGGACGACGAGGGGTCCGGTACCGCTGACGTCGATGGCGATGGTGCCGCCGTCACGTTCGATGTGTTCGAGCATGTGTGCCTCCTGGCTACGAGTGTTAGCCAAAGCTAACACCCATAGCCAAGAACGTCAACAGCCGGTCAGGAAGTGCCGTCCGCGACGATGAGCTGCAGCTGCGACAGCGTGATCGGCGTCAGGGCGTGGAACGTCAGGGTCCCGCCGTGGACCCCGCCGACGAACGGGAACACCCGGGTCTGCCCGGCCCAGTCGAACACCTCGTCCCGCCCCTCGAGCACGTGCACCGCTGTACCGTCGACGTCCCGCAGCACGATCCGCCACGACGCGGTACCGGCGGCCGCGACCGTCACCGTGACGAGCGACACGGCCTCGACCGTCACCGGCACCGCGACGGACTCCCCCGCCGCGAGCGCCACGACGGTCGCTCCCGCGTCGTCGGTGAGCGGTGACGCGCCGACCGGCAGCACGTCGTCGGGGGTGTCCCGGTACCCGTGCAGCACGGAGGCCGAAGCCGGCCGGCTGTCCGCCGCCCACCCTCGAGGTGTGTCGGTGAGCGCGACCTCGATGCGCGAGGCACCGACCACGACAGCGTGCGGGATGCTCACCGACTCCCACGGCTCGCCGTCGACGGTCACGGAGGCGATGAACGCCCCGCTGCCGGTGGTCTCGATGACGGTGGGCGATCCTCCCGCCCGGTTCAGCACGGTCCGGCGGACCGACGGCGGCACGATCACGTAGGTCCCGGTCGACGGCGCCAGCGGGTACAGCCCGATGGTCGCGAAGACGTACCAGGCGCTCATCTCGCCGTTGTCCTCGTCGCCGGGGTACCCCTGCCCGAGGTCGGAGCCGACGAACAGCCGGTCGAGGCACTCCCGGACGATGCGGTGCGCGTCGTCGTGCCGGCCGGCGAACATGGGGAAGAACGGGATGTGGTGCGCGGGCTGGTTCGACAGTCCGAGCATGCCCATCCGGATGTCGCGGGCCTCGGTCATCTCGTGGATCGCGAACCCGTACGAGCCGGAACGGTCGGTCCCACCGGTCTCCCGTCGCGCCCAGAACCGCGCGAACGCCTCGTCGAAGCCAGCCGGACCGCCGTGCAGCTCGACGACGCCGGCGCCGTCGTGCGGCGCGGTGAACATCGTGCCCCACGCGTTGGTCTCGGTGTAGTCGCTGCCCCACACGTCGGGGTCGAAGTCGTCGCGCCACGCGCCGTCGGGCGTCCGCCCGATGAAGAACCCGCGCTCGCGGTCGAAGACGTTCCGGTACTGCAGGGAACGGCGCGCGAACCACTCGTGCTCGGCGCGGTACCGGGCAGCGCCGACGTCGTCACCGGCCGCGACCGCGCGGTCGGCCAGGGCATCCGCCAGCACGGCGACACCCCAGTCGTTGATGGCCGCGTCCAGGGTCCACGACATGCCCTCGCCAGTCGCCGTGTCGACGTACCCGCGGAACAGGCCCGGGAGGCTCCCCTTCCGCCCGACCCGCCGGTCCCCCGCCGGGACGGTCGCGTTCCGCAGCGCGGACCGGTACGCCTGCTCGAGGTCGAACCCGTCGACGCCCTTCGCGACGAGGTCGGCGAAGACGGTGTCGCTCGTGGTGCCGGTCATCACGTCCTCGGCGCCGGGAGCACTCCAGCGCGGGGTCCAACCACCGTCGGTGAAGTGGCCGACGACGCCCTCGGCCAGGTCGGCCGCGGTGTCCGGGGTGAGGAGTGCCAGCAGCGGCCAGGCGGTCCGGTAGGTGTCCCAGAACCCGTTCGTGGTGGTGAGCGGTCCGTCGACGACCTCGGGTCCGGGCTGGTCGCGGATCGGCTCGGACAGGACGTCGCCGTACGGGGACCGGTGACGCGGGCTGCCGGCCGGGTCGTCCTGGTGGACAAGGGCGGTCTCGCCGGCGCGGGTGGGGTAGAGGAACGCCCGGTACAGGCCGGAGTAGATCGACACGAGTTGGTCCTCGGTCGCGCCCTCGACCTGCAGGGTGTCGAGCTCGGCGACCCACCGGTCCTCGGCGTGCCGGCGCATCGCGTCGAAGTCGCCCGCCGCCGCCAGGTTCGCCCGGGCGTCCTCGGCGGACACCGTCGAGATGCCGAGCAGGACGTCGCTGTCGCCGGCGACCTCGACCGAGCCGCGCAGCAGCCCGTCGACGACCGTCGTGTGCGAGGCGACGGCGTTCCCGATCCGCAGGTGCACGTGGTGCGGTGGCGTCTCGGCGCGGTCGTCGAGCAGAGCGTCGACGATCGCCGTGCCGTCCTCGATCCGGACCTCGCACGAACGCAGCACACCGTGGTGGTCGAGGACGATGCTCCGGACACCGGTGAACCGCCACGCCAGGGCGAACTCACCGGCGGTCATCTCGGCGGTGACGCCCTCGTCGAGCGTGACCCGGTAGCGGTGCGGGCCGTCGAGCTCGTCGACGTGGTCGAACCCGAGCGCACGGGCGGTCCGGTCGACGTCGGGGTCGGCGAGCGGGGACGGCATGACCTGGAACACCCCGCGGTCGGCCATCCACGGTGAGGGCAGGTGGCTGGTGGCGAACGCCTGGATCGCGGGCCGGTTGTCGCTCGGCCGGTTGTGCTCTTGATAGGCGTACGGCCACCGGCTGTCGGCGGCGTTCGTCATCGGCAGGCCGAAGACCCCGCCGTGCGGCAGCCCCACGAGCGGTGCGTTGTTGCCGCGGGAGAACGTGCCGGACGAGTGCGTGCCGCGGGTGGTGCGGACGTGGTCGAGCGGGCGGGCGTCGGCGGGCACGGCACCGGTGGCGGGCCCTGCTGGCTCGATCCGGACGTCGTCGAGCCAGCCACGGACGGTGCGGACCACGCCGTCGGGGACTCCGACGGAAGCAGAGCCGGACGCTGGTTGGTCCGTCCGGCCGAGCCGGGCCTCCAGGCGGTCCACCACGCGGCCGGCGTGCGCCGACAGGTCGACGGTCCGCCGGTTCCACTGGTCGACCCACTGCTTGCGGGCGTCGTCCTGCGCCTCCGGGGTGACGGTGTCTCCGTACTGGTCGCGGGCGGAGTCGGTGCCGGACCCGGCACTGAGCCGGGTGCCGTCGGTGAAGACGATGTCGAGTGCGAACGCCGTGGCGGCCCAGAACCCGTCGAGGTCCGGCTCGGCCGGTTCGGTCTGCCCGTCGGGCAGTGACCGTTCCGGGAACCAGACCCAGGTCAGGACGTCGGTGGGTCCGACCTCCTGACCTGCCGGCCCGGGGACGACCACCACGGTCGCCCCCGGGCCGGTCTGTTCGATCAGGGTCGCCTCCTGCGAGACGAACCCGACCCCGTTCCGGGCCGCGACCGCGGTCGTCGGGCCGGCTGTCGGTCCGACTGCGGTCGGGCCACCACGGCGCACGTCACTCATCGATCAGTCGTCCGTCACCGGTAGACGGCCGACTGGCCGTACAGCACCTTCGTGAACTGCGACACGTAGGGGCTGACGTCACCGTCCGGCAGGTTGTACGTCATGTAGACGCCGTACCCGTCGGCCTTGGTCCGCTCGGCGAACGAGACGGCCGTGGCCACCGGGGTGTTCTGGATGTCGACCGCGGCGGCCGAGAGCTTCGACTTCGGCACACCCGGGATCTGCGGCGCCGTGTAGGTGCCGTAGTAGGGGTTCCACGCGTAGTCGAGCTTCTTGCCGATCGACGGCTTCTCCTGCTGCAGCGACGTCGACGACGGGCCGATGTCGTAGAAGGAGATGATCTTGCCGGGCATGTCCGCGCGGAGCGCCGAGACGAGCCAGCCGATCGACTGGTCGTTCGGCTGCGGTGTGCCGTCCACGCCGTAGTCCGAGTACTCGTCGTCCAGGTCCACGCCGTCCAGGCCGTACTGCTTGACCGTCGCGGACACCTGCGCCGCGAAGTCGCGGGCGTCGGCCTTGGAGGTGAAGTTCGCGAGCCCGGTGCCCTGGTGGTTGCCGAGCACGGAGAGCGTCACCTTGATGCCTTTGGCCTGCAGGGGCCGGATCTGCGTCGCAGCCTGGTCCAGCGTTCGCTGCACGTTCTCGTTGGCGTACAGGACCGCGTCGCCGTCCGCGTCGCGGTTGATGTTCGCGGCGAAGATGATCGCCACGTCGAAGGCGTTCGCACCGTTCTCGAGCGTGTACCGACCGACGTTCCGGAGTTCGTCGTTGTTCACCTCGACGTACGCGATGCTCGTCGGCCCGGACTTCGTCGGGGCGGAGTGTCCCGGCCGCCCGTGGCCGTGGCCGTGGCCGTTTCCGTGCCCCTGGCCGTGCGACGCGGCTGCCGGCCCGCCCGGCGCGGCTGATGCGGCGGCGGGCACCATCGGCGCCGCCACCATGGCGACCAGCGCCGCCACGATCCCGATCTTCATGGACTTCTGCATGTCACTCCTCTTCGAGTGGTGTCCGCGGCGACGAGGTGCCGCCGCGGGTCCACGACCGATCGGCCGTGGGACCCGCCGCCGGGACACCCGAAGTCCCGGCGGCGGGGGTCTCATCCGGCCACGGTCAGTGCGCTGCACCCCGTCGCGGGAAGCGGAACGTGCGGACCTCGAACGCGTCGACCGGGAAGGCCGCCACCCCGTCGGTGATCGCGGCGACGCCCGGCAGTGCCGGGTCGATCTCCTCGAGCAACGTGACCTCGACCGGCTCGTCGAAGGGTCCGTCGACCGCCAGGCCGCCCGTCCCGCGGCGTCCACCCGGCTCGTAGACCCGGACGACCAGGTCGCCGGAGCGGTCGTCGGCGAGCTTGACGGCCGAGACCACCACGTCGCCGGAGGCCTGCACGAGCGAGTCGAAGCCGTGCGCACCGGTGACCGTCCGGACGGCGGTGTTCATCGCCGTGCCGGCCGCGGTCGCGCCGACGATGTCCGTCCCGATGACGATCCCGTACCGGTGCGTCTGCACGCCCTGGTCGGTCTCCGGGTCCGGGAACCGCGGTGCCCGCAGCAGCGAGAGCCGGAGCGTCGTGGTGACGTGGCCGTCGACCGAGTCGCGTGTGACGTCGAACCCGTGGATCGAGTCGTTCACGAGCGCGACGCCGAATCCGGGCTCCTCGACGAGAACGTAGCGGTGCATGGACGTCTCGAACTTCGCGGCCTCCCACGAGGTGTTCGTGTGCGTCACCCGCTTCTGCGCGCCGAACTGCGTCTCGGCGATGGTGTGCTCGGCGCGGACGTCGAGCGGGAACGCCACCTTGAGGAACTTCTCGGTCTCGTGCCAGTCGGTGACCTGGGCGAACTCCAGGGTGCGTGCGCCCGGTGCGAGCGTGATCTCCTGCGTCACGGTGGACTCGCTGAACGCCCGCGACACCGTCACCCGGGCGGTCCCGTCGGCGTCGACCGAGGCACGGAGGCCGGTCACGTCGACCAGGTCCTCGACGCGGTTCCGGTAGTACCGGTCCACGTCCCACGCGTCCCACATGTTCGGGAAGTCCTGGTGCAGCTGCAGCAGGTTCGCGACCTGGCCGGGGGCGATCGCGTCGCGTCCGGTGGTCAGGTCGACCGCACTGGTGACGAGGCCGCGGCCGTCGACGACGACCCGGACCAGTTCGTTGGTGAGCACGATCCCGCCGTCGGCCTCGGTGAGGGTGACGGCGGTCGTCGCCGCCACGTCGGTGGTCAGGACCGCGCTCTGCGCCAGGGCACCGCTCTGGAGGCTCGGGGCCGGGTTGACGACGATCGTCCGGTCCCCGGGACCGGCGAGGGCCGACAGGGCGGAGGCGATGAGGGCCTCCAGGCGGTCGGCGACCTCGGCGTACCGCTCGACGGCCTCGCGGTGCACCCACGCGATCGAGGTGCCCGGCAGGATGTCGTGGAACTGCTGGAGCAGGACCTGCTGCCAGAGCGCGTCGAGCTCGTCGTACGGGTACGCGAAGTCGGTGCGGGCGGCGGCCGTGGCGCACCACAGCTCGGCCTCGACGAGCAGGTGCTCGCTGCGGCGGTTGCCCTGCTTGGTCTGGTGCTGGCTCGTCAGTGTGGCGCGGTGCAGCTCGAGGTAGAGCTCGCCGACCCACACGGGCGGGTTCTCCAGCTCGCTCTTGGCCCGGTCGAAGAACGCGTCGGGGTGCTCCCACGTGACGCGGGCGCTGCCCTCCAGGTCGGCCAGGCGTGCGGCCGTGCCGGTCATCTCACGGGTCGTGCCGCCGCCGCCGTCGCCCCAGCCGACCGGGGCGATCGAGCCGGTGGCCAGACGGTTCTCGCGGAACTGCCGGGCGGCCTTCGCCACTTCGGACCCGGAGAGCCGCGAGTTGTACGTGTCCATCGACGGGAAGTGCGAGAAGACCCGCGACCCGTCGATGCCCTCCCACAGGAACGTGTGGTGCGGGAACTTGTTCACCTGGTTCCACGAGATCTTCTGCGTGAAGAACCACTCGAACCCGGCGCGACGCATCAGCTGCGGGAGCGCCGGCGAGTAGCCGAAGCTGTCTGGCAGCCACACGCCCTTCGGTCGGATGCCGAACTCGCGCTCGAAGAACCGCTGGCCCTGGGAGAACTGACGAACGATGCTCTCGCCCGTCGGCATCACCGTGTCGGACTCGACCCACATCCCGCCGAGGGGCAGGAACCGGCCGGCGGCGACGGCGTCCTTGACCTTCGCGTAGACCTCGGGGCGGTGCTCCTTGATCCAGGCGTACTGCTGGGCGCTGGACATGCCGTAGAGGAAGTCGTCCGTCTGGCCGATGAGCTCGGTCATGCTCGACGTGGTGCGGGCGACCTTCCGGATCGTCTCGCGCACCGGCCAGAGCCAGGCGGAGTCGATGTGGGCGTGGCCGACGGCGGAGATCCGGTGCGCGGAGGCCTCGGCGGGTGCGGCGAGCACCTCGGCGAGCGCCGCACGGGCGGCGGGGGCGGTCTCCGGGATGTGCTGCAGGTCGAGCGCGTCGAGGGCGTCGTCGAGCGCCTGCAGGATCCGCATCCGGCGCGGGCCCTGCGGCAGCTCCTCCTGCAGTTCGAGCAGGACGTCGATGTCGAGTGCGAGCTCGTGCACCTCGGCCGCGAACACGGCGAGGTCCATCCGGCGCGACGTGTACAGCCGCTTCGGGGACGAGGTCCGGACGTCGCCCTCCTGCGTGACCAGGAAGGGGTGGTAGTCGAGCAGCACCGGGTTCGACGCCGCCTCGACGAAGAACTCGACGGTCTCGCCACCGACGGCCTGCTCGGCGATGAGGACCCACTGGTTGCGCGGGTTGATCGACTTCACCGGTGTGCCGTCGGACAGGTAGACGAGTCCCTCGCACTGGAAACCCGGCATGTTCTTGTCGAACCCGAGGTCGATGAGCGCCTCGACGCGCTGCCCGGCCCACCCGGCGGGGACGGTCCCGGAGAGGCGGAACCAGGTGGTGCCCCAGGCTGCTCCCCAGGGGGTGCCGACCTCGTACGGCTCGAAGGTGAGCGCGAGTCCCTCGGCGGGGGCGATCGGCTCGCCGGGCAGCTCGTGCCAGGCGGTGTCGAGCGGGACGGCGGTGGCGTGCACCTCGGGCAGGATGCGCTCGTCGAGCACGCGGCGTGCGCGGCCGATGGTGAGCGGGATGTCGTCGTGCATGGGTCCTTCCGGGGACGGCGGTGGTCGTCGGGTCGGTGGTGTTCGTCGTGCAGTCGGTCAGGCGGTCGGTCGTGCGGTCGGTCGTGCGGTCGGTCAGGGCATGGTCGCCGGGTGCGCGACCGAGAGCGCGGTCGCCGTGGTGCCCGCGGGCACGTCGACGCAGGTACGGATGCCGCGGGCTGCGAGCAGCGCGGTGTCGGCGAGCCGGGAGCGCAGCACCACCTGGGGCCCGCGTCCGTCCTGCTCGGCGATCGCGAGCCAGGCGACGGCGAACCGGCCGCCGGGGGCCGAGTCGGCGCGGGTGCCGTGCAGCGGCGCCCCGTCGGGAGCGACGTCGTCGAGGACGAGCGCGGTGGCCGGCGGGGTGGGTGCGTCGTAGCGGCCGTCACCGAACGTCAGCGCCATCTCGCGGAACCGCTCCCCCGTCGGCTTCACGCGGCCGTCGTTCGTCAGCAGGCCGAGGTCGTACTCGAGCTCCGGGAAGTCGGCGAGCGAGCGGGAGACGTCGTGCGAGCACCACCACGTGATCCCGGACAGCTCCTGCACGTCGAGGGCGTGCCGGATGGTCTGCTCGGTGAAGGTCGGGGCGTCGGCCACGTCCACCACGTTCGTCGGTGCGCCGACCTCCTGCAACCAGTTCGGCCGGTCTGCGCGACCGTTCCAGGCGGCGGCGAGTTGGAGCAGGTACTCCCCGTGCCGGACCGAGCCGGCACCGAGGGCACCGTGCAGGCGCGCTGCGCCGTTGAACACCCACGAGTGCGTGACGGTCGCGTCACCGTGCTCGGCGGCGTGCTCGGGGCCGAACGGCTGGGCGTCGTCGTACCAGGCGGCGTCGTACTGGGCCAAGGTGACCAGCGGTCGCCGGGCCGACGGGACGGACGCGCCACGGGCCTCCCGGCCGTCACCGAGCCCGGCCCTCGCCGCGTCGACCATCGCCGCTGCCCAGGCGTGTCCCTGCTCGGCGGTCGTCGCGAACGGTGCGGGGTGCGGGGCGTGCGCGAACTGGTTGACCTCGTTGCCGATGGTGACGCCGAGCAGGTTCGGCCGGTCTGCGACCGCGGCGGCGAGCGCCCGGACGTACGCGGCGGTCGAGGCGACGACGTCCGGGTCGGTGAACATGTTCCGGCGGTGCCAGCTGTCCAGCCAGGACGGCACGAAGTCGAAGCTGGACAGGTGACCCTGCAGGGCGTCGACGTTGACGTCGAGCCCGAACGAGCCGGCGATGTCGACGACGGTGGCGACGTCCTCGAGTGCCGAGGGGCGGATCAGCGTCCGGTTCGGCTGCACGACGGGCCACAGCGGGAAGATCCGCACGTGGTCGGCGCCGAGCGACGCGATGGCCTCGAGGTCCCGCGCGGTGTCCGAGGGCGAGAAGTCGAGCCACGAGTGGAACCACCCGTTCGACGGCGTGTGGTTGACGCCGAAGCGCATCAGCCCTTCACCCCGCCCTCTTCCACGCCCTTGAAGAAGAAGCGCTGCAGGAGCGCGAAGATCACCGCGATCGGGATGAACGCGATCATCGTGCCGGCCGCGATCATCCGCTGGTCGGTGGCGAACGTGCCCTGCAGGTACTGCAGACCGACCGTCAGGGTGAGCTTGTCCGGCGACTGCAGGACGATGAGCGGCCAGAGGAAGTCGTCCCACGCGCCGATGAACGAGAAGATCGCGATGACGGCGATGGTCCCCTGCACGGCCGGGAACGAGATGTAGCGGAGCCGCTGCATGGCGTTCGCGCCGTCCATCACCGCGGCCTGGTCGATCTCCTCGGGTACCTGCCGGAACGCGTTGAACATGAGCAGCACGTTGAGTGCGGCGATCATGCCGGGCAGGGCGACGCCGACCAGGGAGTCGGCGAGACCCAGGTCCTTCACGGTGACGAACTGGGAGATGATCGTCGCTTCGCCCGGCAGCACCAGGGTGGCGAGGAACAGGCCGAGGACGACCTTGCGGAAGCGCCACTGCAGCCGTGCCAGGGCGAACCCGGCGAGGGTCGCGAAGACGATGTTCCCGATCACGTCGATCGCGGCGACGATGAGCGAGTTGCCGATGTAGCCGAAGACCGGGATCGCGTCGGCGACGCGCAGGTAGTTGCCGATCGTCGGCTGCGACGGGATGAACGACGGGTTCGCCGTGTAGATGTCCTCACCGGTGCCCTTGAGCGAGGTGGAGAGCTGCCAGAGGAACGGGCCGATCGTGATGAACAGCACCACGATGAGCAGGACGTAGCGGATCACCTTCTCGCGGATGGACATGACGCCCCAGACCGCACGACGGCGACGCTTGCCGGTCCCGTCCGTCCCGCCCCGTCCGTCCGTTCCGCCCCGTCCGTCCGTTCCGCCCCGTCGGTCCGTTCGGGAGGCTGGTCCGCCGCCCGTCGCGCCGGCCACGTCGGGCGTCGGTGCGGCGAGGCCGGCGTTGCCGCCGATGACGGGTTCGCTGGTGTCGGTCGTGTTCGTCACTTGTCCGCCTTGCTGTTCATCCGGGCGAGGGCGAGCATCGGGATGAGCGTCACGGCGAAGAGCAGGAGGCTCAGGGCGGACGCGTAGCCGAGGTTGCCGGTGAAGCCGCGGGCGTACTGCTGGATGAGCATGACGAGGGAGTTGTCCTGGCCGCCGGGGCCGCCCGTCCCGTTCGTCAGGATGTAGAGCTCACTGAACACCCGGAGCGCACTCACGCACACGAGGATCCCGACGAGGGTCATCGTGCCGCGGACACCGGGCATGGTCACCGACCAGAAGCGTCGGACCGAGCCGGCACCGTCGAGTGCGGCGGCTTCGTGCAGGTCCTTGCCGACGTTCCCGAGCGCGGCCAGGAAGATGATCATGTAGTAGCCGAGGCCCTTCCACACGGTCAGGCTGATGGCGCTGAACAGCAGGAGCCACCGGTCCGTCAGGAACGGGATCGCGCCCTGCACGATGCCGAGCGACTGCGCCATCTCGTTGACGACACCGCGGTCGTCGAGGATCCAGTTCCAGATCAGCCCGACGACGACCGCGCTCGCGATCACCGGCGTGTAGTACGCGGTCCGGAAGAACGCGATGCCGGGCATCTTGTGCTGGACGAGCACCGCCATCAGGAGCGGGAGGACCGTCAGCAGCGGCAGGCAGACTGCCATGTAGATGACGCTGTTGAGCAGCGCCTCCCACACCTGCGGGTCCGCGAGCAGGGTCCGGAAGTTCGCCGTCCCCACCCAGGCGCTGACCCCGCCGAGCGGGCTCGCGTTCGTGAACGACAGCCGCACGGTGTTGATCGACGGCCAGAGACTGAACGCGAGCAGCCAGACCAGTGCGGGCAGCACCAGCAGCCAGGGCGTGAACCAGCGGTTCGCACGCATGACGATCCTCCCTCTTCCTTGACGTGACGAGCTGGGTCAGCCGTTGGCGAGCAGGGTGTTCATCTTGTCCTGCGCGGTCTGCAGCGCCTTCTCCGGGGTGGTGCCGCCCTTCATCGCCAGCGCGATCTGCTGGTCGAGGAAGTCGGTCATCGCCGAGTTCGCCTCGACCGGGTTGAGGTTCTTCGCGGTCTTCAGCGCCTCGTTCGCGAGCACACGGGCCTTGGCCTGCACGGTGCCGTCGTCCTTCGAGAAGAACGGGTCGGACTGCGACGACTTCGTCGACGGGAAGATGTTCACCAGGTGCGCGAACGCCTCCTGGTTCTTCGCGTTGGTCATGAACTCGGCGAGCGCTTCGGCCGTGGCGATGTGCTTGCTCTTCGCCGAGACGCTGAGGCCCTGCACGTAGAGCGGCGGGTTGTCCAGCGCCGGCGAGACGATGATGTTGCCCTTGAGCGACGGGTTGTTCTTCTCGAAGTCACTGATCGCGGTCGCACCACCGGTGGTCCAGGCGACCTTGCCCTGCGTGAACAGGGTGGAGTTGCCGAGGTAGTCGGTGTTGAGGACCGACGACGGCATCAGGCCCTCCTTGTAGGCCTTGGCGTACTTCGTGATGAGGTCGGCGGCCTTCGAGGAGTTCGCGAACGTGAACTTCGTGCCGTCGGCGTTGAGGATCTTGACGCCGGCGAGCGAGAAGTCGGACAGACCGGGCTTGCGGCTCATCAGGTAGTCGTCCGGGCACTTCTGGTGCATCGTCTCGGCCTGCGTGAACAGCTCGTCGGTCGTCTTCGGCGGGCTGGCCGGGTCGAGACCGCACTTCTCGAACATCGTCTTGTTCCAGTAGTCGATGTCGGTGTTGAGGTACCAGGGGTAGCCGAACGTGCCGTCGACGCCCTTGTAGTCGTACGCCGCGAGGGCGCCCTCGACGTAGGTGCTCGAGAGCTTGCTGTCGTCCTTCGACACGTCCTGCAGGAAGCCGCGCTTGGCGAGGGGCAGGGCGATGTCCGGCGGCAGGTTGACGACGTCCGGGAGCGAGTTCGACGAGGCCTGGCTGAGCACCTTGTCCGCGTAGCCGTCGCCGGGCTGGTCGACGAGCTTGACCTTCGCATCCGGGTACTTCTTCTCGAACGCCTTGACCACCCCGTTGAGGTAGTCCGTGTAGGTCGGCGTGAGGGCCCAGGTCTGCAGGGTGATCGACCCGCTGACCTCGCCGTCACCGCCGCCGGTGCTGGCGGTGCCGCCGCTCGAGCAACCGGTGAGGACGAGGGCGGTCACTGCGGCGCCTGCGAGGATCGCGGCCACTCGGCCCGACGTGGTGCGGTGGGTGCTTCTCATCGTTGCTGACTCCTTCGTCGAGCTACTGAACCGGTTCAGCCTTGTGCGCCGAACCCCTGCGTGACGGCGACGATGCCTGACTAAAGCGCTATAGTCAAGCCCGTGGCCACAGGACGCCGAACGACGATCGCCGACATCGCAGCACGGGCGGGCGTGTCGATCAGCGCGGTCTCGTTCGCACTCAACGGCCGCCCCGGCGTCTCCGAGACGACGCGGGAACGGGTCCGTCAGGTGGCCCGTGACCTGGACTGGCAGCCGCACACCGCAGCGCGGGCCCTGGGCGGCGCGAAGGCCGGGTCGATCGGCTTCGTGCTGAACCGCCCCGCCCGCACCCTGGGCACCGAGTCCTTCTTCGGCGACCTGATCTCCGGCATCCAGCTCGGCCTGACCGGCACCCACATCGGCATGACGCTGCTCGTCGCCCGCGACGCCGACGAAGAGCTCGAGACCTACCGCGACTGGTGGCGCGGACACCGGGTCGACGGCGTGATCGTCATCGACCCGCGGAGGGACGACGAACGCCTGCGCCTGCTCGCCGACCTGGGCATGCCGTCGGTCGTCGTCGGGTCACATCCCTCCCCTGCCGGCGCCGCCCCGAGCGTCTGGATCGACGACTCGGATGCCACCGAGACGGTCCTGCGCTACCTGCGGGCCCTCGGGCACCGGCGGATCGCGCACGTCTCCGGGCCGCCCGAGTTCGAACACACCGCACTGCGGATCGACCGGGTGCGGGCGTTCGCCGGGACGGATGTCGACGACCGCATGGAGTCCGTGCCGACCGACTACTCCGCCGAGGCCGGTGCCGCAGCCACCCGCCGCCTGCTCTCCGGGGCGACCCGACCGACGGCGATCGTGTTCGACAACGACGTGCTCGCCGTCGCCGGGCTCGGCGTCGCGAGCGAGATGGGCGTGCGGGTGCCGCAGGACGTCTCGATCGTGTCGTTCGACGACTCGGCGATGATCCGGCTCGTGCGTCCGGCGATCACCTCGCTCACCCGGGACACCGTCGAGCTCGGGCAGCGGGCCGCGGTGCTGCTCCGCGAGCAGATCGAGTCCGAGGTGCCCCTCCCGTCGCGCCCGGGGCCCGAGCTGACGCTGAGCGTGCGCGAGTCCACCGCGCGCGCCGCCCCCTGACTTCGGCCCGCGCGAGCCCGGCGTGGCCCGGCCGCGCCGTCCTGGACGCGAAAGCGACAGATGCGCGCCGAGTTCCGGCGCACATCTGTCGCTTTGGCGTCTGGGTCGGGTCGTCCGGGCCGTGCCGGACACGCCGGAGCACGCGCCGGACTTGACGGGGCGTTCGAACACACGTTCGAATACGAGGGTGGGACGGCGTCGCGAGAACCGGTGGCAGCCCCCGGAGCACCCGGAGGTGGAACGCCCCAGCGCCTTCTCCCTGTCGGAGGAGGCCCGGGGTGACGACGTGTGCCACGCGGTCACCCCGATCCCGGTCTGGGCGTGGGTGCAGTTCCCGACCTTCCACGTCCGGGTGAAGGCCTTCGCACGGAGCTGGACGCGCGACGCCGTCCTGGTCGAGTGGGCGCAGTTCGGACAGCAGGCCGACGCCTGGATCTGGCGATCGGCCGTGAAGCACCGCACCCTCCGCGCGGTCGATCCGCGGACCGGAAACGCGCCGACGAGCGGCAGCCGATCAGATCCTCGACCGGCGAGATCGCGTTCCCCGGAGTCCGCATGACGCACTGCGTTGACTTCATGCGCGCCGGCGAGGATCGTTCGTGACACACCGGCTCACGAAGATTCTCGACGATCGAGACATCTGCGCCGGAGACCGAGAGGAGGCACCGTGGAGAAGACCGACGTGCCGTCCTGGGTCGCCCACGTGCTCACCCCCGCCGAGGTCATCGAGGCCTACGTCGACCGACGTGTCAACGACCCCTCGCTCCTGTCGGGCGCCCAGTCCGAGCCCACCTACGCCGACTTCCTGCGCGCCGAGTAGTCGGCCCTCCTCCGGCGGACAGCCGGACGTCGTCAGACCGCCGCGGCACCCCGCCGCGACGTCAGGGTGACCCCGGCGCTCGCCGCGGTGACGCAGACGAGGGCGACGACCTCGAGTACCGACAGGGCCTCGCCGAGGACGACCAGGCCGGCGAGCGCCGCGATCGCCGGGCCCAGGCTCTGCAGCACACCGAACACCCGCGTCGGCATCCGGCGGAGCGCGGACATCTCGAGCGCGTACGGCAGCACACTCGAGAGCAGCGCCACGACGCCGAACACGACGAGCAACAGCGGGTCGGCCACGACACCCTGGACCGCGGGCCGGAGTCCGAACGGCAGCGCCACCACCATCGCGACGAGCATGGACACGGCCAGCCCGTCGATGCCCGGGATCGCCGCACCGACCCGGCGGTTCATCACGATGTACGCGGCCCAGCACCCGGCGGCGAGGACGGCGGCCACGACTCCCCCGACGTCGCCGACCGCGGACGGTCCGACGCCGAGCAGCACCACGCCCACGAGCGCCAGCGCCGCCCAGCCGGCATCCCGCCAGCGCCGGGTGTGCGCGAGCGAGAGCGTCAGCGGGCCGAGGAACTCGATCGTCACGGCGACGCCGATCGGGATCGTCGCGAACGCCACGTAGATGAACAGGTTCATGCCGCCGAGCGCCAGGCCGAGCAGGACCGCGGCGAGCCACTGGGCTCGGGTCCAGTGCCGGACCCGGGGGCGGACGACGAGCGCCAGGACGACCGCGGCGATGACGAGCCGGAGGGTGGCGGCGCCCACCGAGCCGACCTCCTCGAAGCGGGTCTTCGCGACCGCTGCGCCGATCTGCACCGACAGCATCGCGGTGAGTGCCAGCAGCGGTGCCGGGACGCGGTTCATCCGAGGTAGGCCAGGACGGCCAGGACGCGGCGGTGGTCCTCGCCGGTGTCCTCGAGCGCGAGCTTGCCGAAGATGCTCGTCACGTGCTTCTCGACCGCCCCGGTGCCGATCACGAGTGCACGGGCGATGGCGGCGTTGGTGCGACCCTCGGCCATCAGGCCGAGGACCTCGCGCTCCCGGGGTGTCAGCGCCGCCAGGGGGTCGCGGCGGCGGCTCATCAGCTGCGTGACGACCTCGGGGTCCAGCACCGTGCCTCCCGATGCGACCCGACGGACGGCGTCGTCGATCTCGTCGAGCCGGGTGACGCGGTCCTTCAGCAGGTAGCCGATGCCGGCGCTGCCGGCGGCCAGGACGTCCTCGGCGTAGGCGGCCTCGACGTACTGGGACAGCAGCAGGATGCCGGTCCGGGGAGCGATCCGCCGCGCCTGGACAGCTGCGCGGACACCCTCGTCGGTGAAGGTCGGCGGCATCCGCACGTCCATCACGACGACGTCCGGGGTCAGCGCGGGCAGTGCGGCGAGGAACGACGCCGGATCGCCGAACTGGCCGACGACGTCGATGCCGGCCTCGTCGAGCACGCGGGCCAGGCCCTCGCGGAGCAGGACGGCGTCGTCGACGACGACGGCCCGGATGCGTGCTGCATCCGGGCCGTCGGTCATGCGCTCAGCCTAGCGGCGACGCGCACCTGCTCACGTGCGGGGCGTGGGGACACCGTTGAGCGCACCGAGCGGGATCCGGGCGGTCGCCTCCGTCGGTCCGCCGAGCGGGCTGGACACCGTCAGTTCACCGTCCAGGGCGCGCATCCGGCCCATCAGCCCCTCGATGCCGTGCCCTTCGCGCGGGCTCGCCCCGCCGCGGCCGTCGTCCGTCACGCTGACCGTGAGGAACCAGGTGCCGGCCGTGTCGACCAGCAGCCCGAGGTACACCCCGGCCGCCGAGGCGCCGGCGTGCTTGGCGGTGTTCGTCAGCAGCTCGCTGACGGTGAAGTACACGTTCCGCTGGATCTCGGTCGCGAGTTCGAGCCCGTCGGGAAGGCGGATGTCGAGTCCGACCGGGATCGGCGAACGGGAGCACAGCGCTTCGAGGGCCGCGACCAGCCCACGGTCGAGCAGGATCGGCGGCGCGAACCCGCGGGACAGCGCCCGCAGTTCGTCGAGCGCGTCCTGCGCGTGGCCGGACGCCTCACCGATCAGCCGCTTGGCCCGCTCCGGGTCCTTCTCGAACGACCGCTCGGCCGCGGCCAGGTCCATCCGCAGACGCACCAGTCGCTGCTGCGGGCCGTCGTGCAGGTCGCGTTCGATCTGGCGGAGTGCCTGCCCCTCCGCGGTCACGGCGCCGGCACGGGAGGCCTGGAGGCCCGCCACCCGCTCCTCGAGCACCTCGGCCCGGAAGCCACCGAGCAGGCCGTGGTCGATCCAGTAGTGCGCGAGCACGGAGCCGCGCAGCCAGAGCGGGAACAGGAGCACGCTCGCCGCCATCGACAGGAGGCCGAGGAAGACGACCCCGGCACCCGAGCCGATGTCGTTCGGGTCGAGCACGTACCGGCCGGCGACGACGTACACCAGGACGACGACGACCGGCCAGAGGAACCCGACCGCCAGGAGCAGCCCGGCACCGACCGTCACGGCAGCGGTCAGCGGGTAGACGACGACCGCGTGCAGCAGGTACAGCCAGTAGTGCGGGTTCGCGACCGCCGACCCGGTGCGCGTCCACCAGTTCTGCTGCCACTTCGGCGTCCAGTCCACCGGACGGATCGGCCGTGGGTCGGCCCAGCTCATCCGCAGCTTCTCGAACTGTCCGAGCCAGCGGGCGACGAACAGTGCCACGAAGAACAGCAGCAGCGTGAACGGGTTGAACACGTCACGGGACCCGAGGCCGCCGATGCCCAGGATCGCGGGGAACGCGAAGTACAGCGTGCAGAGGAGCACCGCGGTGAGGGCCATGTAGCCGAAGTCCCGCGGCGACCGACGCCAGGCCTCCCGGTAGAAGGCGCCGGCGCTCGGTCGCCCACCGCTGCCACCGCTGCCGGAGCGGATCGGGGCATCCGGACCGCGACCGCCGCCCGTCGACGCCGTCGGCTTCGGCGGCTGCGGGGTGGTCACCGGCGGGGTCGCGTCCCAGGCGCCGGGAGGCCCGTCCGGGCCGGGTGCAGGGGCGGAGGGCATCGGGGCGGTCGCTTCCGGTGTCGTGGTGTTCAGCGGAACGGTCTCGGCATGGTCGGGGGGCGAGGTCACCGCGTCGTCCAGGGGGACGGTGCGGGCCAGGTCGAGCCGGTCGGTGTCGGTCATGCATCGAGCCTCGCCCAGGAGCGGGCCCGGTCCCATCCCTGTCTCTTATACACATCT
>NZ_QKLI01000011.1:0-100038 GCF_003224255.1 Curtobacterium sp. MCBD17_030
GCCCTGCGGGGGTGGGGCGGGCCTCCAGGCCGGTCGCTGCGCGCGTGCCGGACGGGAGGCGCGGGTCAGGACCCGAAGGACGAGCCCACGAACGCGAACAGGAGCGCGAGCAGCGGGAACGCGCCCTGCATCGACGCGGAGCGCAGGTACTTGCGGCCGGTGCCCGCGAGGACGACGGCGGCACCGAGCATGCTCGCGCACGAGAAGACGACGAGCGTCCAGCCGGTCGCACCGTTGCCGGCGAGCACCAGCACGACACCGAGGACAGCGCCGATCGCCAGGAACAGGTTGTAGAAGCCCTGGTTGAAGGCGAGGGAGCGGGTCGCCTGCGCCTCGGCGTCGCTCGAGATGCTGAAGATGCGTCGGACCCGAGGGCTCGTCCACGCGAGGGACTCGAGGAAGAAGATGTACGCGTGTACCAGGCCCGCCAGGACCGCGAAGACACCGGAGATCGCCAGCAGAACCGTCATGAGGACCATCCTCGCAGCAACGGGACGGCCCCGCGGTCGCATCTCGTCGGGAACGACCTCGATCAGTAGGCTCTGACCATGAACGAGGCCCGAGGGACGACCGACGACGACGCCGTGGCCGAGCTGCAGAGCATCCGGCAGAGCATCGACAACATCGACGCTGCCGTGATCCACATGCTCGCGGAGCGGTTCAAGTACACGCAGCGGGTCGGGTACCTCAAAGCCGCGGCGGGCATGCCCGCGGCCGACCCCTCGCGCGAGCAGATCCAGGTCGCACGGCTGCGGGCCCTCGCCGCCGAGTCCCACCTCGACCCGGCCTTCGCCGAGAAGTTCCTCAACTTCATCGTGGCGGAGGTCATCCACCACCACGAGCGCATCGCCGTCGGTGAACTGTGACCCTGCCGCCGCTGCACCTGCTGATCGGTTCGTACACGGCGACCGGAGGCGGGAACGCGACCGGCATCTCCATCGTCGACGGTGACGTCGTGTCGACGGTCGCGGTGCTCGACGATCCGTCGTTCCTCGCCGTCGACGGTGACCGGGTGTACGCCGTCTCCGAGACGGTCGACGGCGGCGTCCACGCGTTCCGCCGCACGGGCTCCGCTCTGGAGCACCTGTGGGACGCCCCCGCCGGCGGGGATGCACCCTGCCACGTGCGGGTCGACCCCTCGGGAGCGCTCGTCGTCACGAACTACGTCTCCGGGACGGTGACCGCGGTCTCGCTCGAGGCGGCCGAGGCCTACGCCGTCCCCGGCGGGGTCGGGTCCGGCGGAGCTGCTGCTGGTGGCCTCGTGCACGGTGTCGGCGGCCAGGGTGCCGGAGTGTCCGCCGCCTTGCCCGACGCGGCACTCGCGACCGAGGTCCTGCCCGACGCGACCGGCCCCGACGAGGAGCGCCAGGAGGGCCCACACGCCCACCAGTCCATCGCCACACCGGACGGCACCGTGCTGGTCGCCGACCTGGGCGGCGACGCCCTGCACGAGTTCCGGATCGACGCCGATGCCGGCTCGGTGTCGATCGAGCCGCTCCGCGTGCACCGCGTCACCCCGGGTGCCGGACCGCGGCACATGGCCTGGGTCTCCGCTCCGGTCTCCGGCTCGGTCGGCGGTCCGGTCTCCGGTTCGGTCGGCGGCGCGCTGGGCGGCGACCTGGTCGTCGCCGGGGAGCTCGACGGACGGGTGTACCGCCTCCGCCGTGACGAGTCCGGGTCGTTCCGGGAGGTCTGCGCCACCCCGGTGTTCGACGGACCCGGTGTCCCGTCGCTCCTCAGCCACATCGAGGTCGACGAGCGCGGCCTGGTCACCGTCGCCGTCCGCGGCCGCGACCAGATCGTGGTGCTCGACACGGCCGACGACGGGCTCCGGGTCATCGGGGCAGCGTCGGCCGGGGGAGCCTGGCCGCGCCACTTCGCCCGGGTTCCCGGGTACCTGCTCGTCGCGAACCAGAACTCGGACGCGGTGGCGGTGCTGCCGGTCGGGGACGACGGCGTGCCGGGGGAGGCCGTCGGGCAGATCGCCGTCGGCAGCCCGACGTGCGTCATCCCGTTGGGGTAGCGCGGCCGGGGGCTGGGGGCGCTGCGGCTGTCAGCGCTGCAGCTGTGAGCCCTGCAGCTGTCAGCCCTGGGGCCGTCAGCCCTGGGGGACCGGCAGATCGATGACGTTCTCGAACGGCCGCCCCTCGGCCAGCGCCGCGACCTGGCGTCGGATCAGGTCGAGCGACCGCGGGACGCTGAGGTCCGTGTTGCCGCCGACGTGCGGCGTGAGCACGGTGTTCGGCGTCGTCCAGAGGGCGTGGTCGGCAGGCAGGGGTTCGGGGTCGGTGACGTCGAGCGCCGCCGAGATCCGGCCCGAGCGGAGTTCCGCCACCAGTGCGTCGGTGTCGACGACCTTGCCACGCGCGACGTTCACCACGAGGGCGCCGTCCGGCAGCGCTGCGAGGAGGTCCGCGTCCACCAGCCCCTCGGTTTCGTCGGTGAGCGGCGCGATGAGCACGAGGACGTCCGTGGTCCGCGCGAGTTCCGGCAGTTCGCCGAACGCGTGCACCCGCCGGCCGTCCTGCTGCCGCGCGGTCCGGGCGACGACGGTGACCCGGGTGCGGAACGCCTCGAACCGGGTCGCGATCGCGGACCCGATGGCGCCGTAGCCGACGACGGTGACGCGGCGATCGGCGAGCGAACGGGTCTCCCTCGAGTCCCACCGCTGCTCGGCGCGGTCGAACTGGAACGCGGCGATCTCACGGAGCGAGGTCAGCGCCAACCCGACGGCGAGCTCGGCCGTCTCGTCGTCGTGGATCCCTCGGCCGTTCGCCAGATGAGCGTGACCGGGCACGTGCGGGGTCGCCCACTCGTACCCGGCGCTCGGCAGCTGCAGCAGCTCGAGGTTCGGCAGGTCGTGCACGAACTGCCACCGGTGCCGCCCGCCGAAGTAGAACGGCAGGAAGGCGATGGCGACCTCGTCGGCCCGTTCGTACGGAGCCTCGACGTCCCAGACGTCCAACTCGATGCCGTCCGGGACCGGGCCGAAGCCGTCGACCAGTTCCTGGAAGGGCAGCGTGACGATCGGCACCGGGTCAGGAGTCCGTGCGCGGCGAGAAGGACCCGTGGTCGTCGAGCGGCCCGCGACCGACGTAGCCCTCGGTGACGTTCTCCTGGATGACGGCACCGAAGTGCGTCGGCAGGGTCGCACCGTGTGCGCCGCGGAGCTCGTCGATCGTCGCCTCGAACGCACCCTGGACCTCGAGCGAGCCCGACGCGGCGTCGGTCACGCCGATGCGCAGGACGGGGTACCCCCGGCCCGTGCAGAGGCCCTGGAAGCGCACGTCGTCCTCACGTCGGACGGTCACGATGACCCGGCCGGTCGACTCGGAGAACAGCGCGGTCGCGGTGTCGACGCCGTCGCGGGACTCGAGCTCGTCCAGCACGACACGGGCACCGAGGCCGAAGCGGAGCACCGACTCGGCGAGGGTCTGGCCGAGGCCGCCGTCCGCCAGGTCGTGTGCGCTCGTCAGCAACTGCTCGTCAGCCGCGGCGGCGATGAGTTCCGCCAGGGCCTTCTCGCGCGCCAGGTCGACCCGCGGCGGACGTCCACCGAGGTGGTCGTGCACGGTGCCGGCCCAGGCCGACCCGTCGAGCTCCAGATTCGTGGTGCCGAGCAGGTAGATGTTGTGGCCGTCGTCCTGCCACCCCGAGGGGATGCGCTTGGCGACGTCGTCGATCACGCCGAGCACACCGACGACGGGCGTCGGGTGGATCGGGGTGTCACCGGTCTGGTTGTAGAACGAGACGTTGCCGCCGGTCACCGGGATGCCGAGCTCCATGCAGCCGTCCGCCAGGCCCTCGACGGCCTCGGAGAACTGCCACATGACCTCGGGGTTCTCCGGCGAGCCGAAGTTCAGGCAGTCGGTGACCGCCGCGGGGACGGCTCCGGTGACGGCGACGTTCCGGTACGCCTCGGCCAGGGCCAGTCGAGCACCCTGCTTCGGGTCGAGCTGGCAGTAGCGGCCGTTGGCGTCCGTGGCGATCGCGACACCGAGACCGGTCTCCTCGTCGACGCGGATCATGCCGCCGTCGTCGGGGAAGGACAGCGCGGTGTTGCCGAGCACGTAGGTGTCGTACTGGTTCGTGACCCAGCGCTTGTCGGAGAGGTTCGGCGACCCGAGCAGCTGCAGGAACTGCGCCTTCAGGGCAGGGCCGGTCTCCGGACGGTCGAGCGACTCGGCGCCGTCGGCCTGGAGCGCGTCGATCCAGGTCGGGTACTTGACCGGACGGTCGTACACCGGGCCGTCGACCGCGACAGTGCGCGGGTCGACGTTGACGATCTCCTGGCCCTGCCAGTCGATGACGAGGCGACCGGTGCCGGTGACCTCGCCCAGCACGCTGGTCTCGACCTCCCACTTGCCGACGACCTGGAGGAAGGCGTCGAGCTTGTCGGGGCGGACGACCGCCATCATCCGCTCCTGGCTCTCCGACATGAGGATCTCCTCTGCCGTGAGCGACGGGTCGCGCAGCAGGACGTCGTCGAGCGAGATGTGCATCCCGCCGTCACCGTTGCTCGCGAGCTCGCTCGTCGCGCAGGAGATACCCGCGGCACCGAGGTCCTGGATGCCCTCGACGAGCTCCTTCTGGAACAGCTCGAGGCAGCACTCGATGAGGACCTTCTCTGCGAACGGGTCGCCCACCTGGACCGCCGGACGCTTGGTCGGGCCGCCCTCGGTGAAGGTGTCGGACGCCAGGATCGACGCGCCGCCGATGCCGTCGCCACCGGTGCGGGCACCGAAGAGCACGACCTTGTTGCCCGCGCCGGACGCGTTCGCCAGGTGCAGGTCCTCGTGCCGCAGCACACCGACCGCCAGGGCGTTGACCAGCGGGTTGCCCTGGTACACCGGGTCGAAGTAGGTCTCGCCGCCGATGTTCGGCAGGCCCAGGCAGTTGCCGTAGAACGAGATGCCGCCGACGACCCCGTGCACCACGCGTGCGGTGTCCTCGTGGTCGATCGCGCCGAAGCGCAGCTGGTCCATCACCGCGACCGGACGGGCACCCATCGAGATGATGTCGCGCACGATGCCGCCGACACCCGTGGCCGCGCCCTGGTACGGCTCGACGTAGGAGGGGTGGTTGTGCGACTCGACCTTGAAGGTCACCGCCCAGCCGTCACCGACGTCGACGACACCGGCGTTCTCGCCCATGCCGACCATCAGGTTCTTGGTCATCTCCGGCGTGACCTTCTTGCCGAACTGCCGGAGGTAGTTCTTGCTCGACTTGTAGGAGCAGTGCTCGGACCACATGACGGAGTACATGGCGAGCTCGCCCGACGTGGGACGACGACCGAGGATCTCGCGGATCTTCGCGTACTCGTCGGCCTTCAGCCCGAGTGCCGCGTAGGGCTGTTCCTTGTCGGGCGTCTCGGCGGCGTCCTGGACGGTGTCGGGCTTCGGGCGGACGGGCGTGGTCACGGTGTTGTCGTTCCCTGTCACTGGAGTCGCGGGCGCTGGAGTCGCGGTCACTTGACGAGCGCGCGCTCGATCACGGAGGTGAAGAAGGTCAGGCCGTCCGTGCCGGAGGCCATGGCCGCGCGGGTGTCCGGGCCGAACCCGGGCTCCGTCGCGTGCTCGGGGTGCGGCATCAGGCCGACGACGTTGCCGCGCTCGTTCGAGACACCGGCGATGTCGCCGATCGACCCGTTCGGGTTGACGCCGACGTAGCGGAACACGACCTGGCCGTTGTCCTCGATGCGCTTGATCTCGTCCGCGTCGGCGACGAACCGACCGTCGGCGTTCTTCAGCGGGATGGTGATCTCCTGCTGCGCGTCGAAGCCGGAGGTCCAGGCGGTGTCGGCGTTCTCGACGCGGAGCACCTGGTCGCGGCGGATGAACTGCTGGTGGGCGTTCCGCGTGTGCGCGCCCGGGACCAGGCGGGCCTCGGCGAGCATCTGGAAGCCGTTGCAGATACCGAGCACGGGCATGCCCTTGCCGGCGACGTCGATGACCTCGGCCATGATCGGGGCCTTGGCCGCGATGGCGCCCGCGCGGAGGTAGTCCCCGTAGGAGAACCCGCCCGGCAGGACGATCGCGTCGACGCCCTGGAGGTCGTGGTCACCGTGCCAGAGCGCCACCGGCTCGGCTCCGGCGAGACGCACGGCGCGCTGGGCGTCGCGGTCGTCGAGCGAGCCGGGGAAGGTGATGACCCCGATGCGCATCGCGGTCACTCGACGACACTCACGGAGACGACGTCCTCGATGACTGCGTTCGAGAAGACGTCGACCGCGATCTCGCGGACCTCGGCGAGCTTGGCGTCGTCGACGGGGCCGTCGACCGACACCTCGAATCGCTTGCCGATGCGGACGTTGGTCAGGTCGTTCTTGCCGAGGCGGGCGAGGGCGTTGCCCACCGCCTTGCCCTGGGGGTCGAGGATCTCGGCCTTCGGCATGACCTCGACGACGATCGTTGGCACGTGTTCACTCCAGCACAGGGGTCGGGTGGGGACGTCACCAGTCTAGGTGGCCCGCGGGGGCAGCCGGAGCGGTTGTGGACGGACCATCGGAGACGTACTATTCGATGTCGAACAATCGGCGTCGAACACCCGTCGCTCTCGAACACCCTCGCTCTCGAACACCGGAGACCACGTGACCGACCTGACGCCATTGGCGTTCGCGGCACTCGGCCTGCTCGCCGAGGCGCCGATGCACCCCTACGAGATGTTCCAGACGATGTTGCAGCGTCGCGAGGACCGGAACGTCAAGGTGCGCCCCGGGACGCTGTACCACCAGGTCGGCCGCCTCGCGGACCTCGGGTACGCCGAGGTCGTCGGCACAGACCGCGCGGGCAACCGGCCCGAACGGACCACCTACTCGATCACCGACGCCGGCCGCGCGGCGCTCGAGGAGGGCCTCCGACGCATGGTCGCCGAGCCGGCCGACGAGTACCCGCAGTTCGGACTGGCGGTGTCCCACATGGACAACCTGCCCGTCGAGGACGTGGTCACCGCGCTCCGCGCTCGCATCCACGCGCTGGACGCCCGACGCGACGGGTACGACGAGACCGCCACGGGCCTCCAGGCCAAGGGCCTCGCCGAGCGCTACTGGCTCGACGTGTCGTACGTCCGTGCCATGCTCACCGCGCAACTCGAGTGGCTCACCGCCATCGCTGACCGCGTGGAGCGCGGCGACATCCCCTGGGACGGTCCGGCCGTCCCCGCAGAACCCACACAGAACAGCAAGGACACCACTCGATGACATCCGCATCAACCGCCGCCGACCTGGAGCACGGCAAGAAGCCGTGGCCAGCGCTCTGGGCACTCGTCGTCGGCTTCTTCATGATCCTCGTCGACTCGACGATCGTCTCGGTCGCGACGCCGACCATCGCGAAGGCGCTCGACGCCGACATCAACGCCGTCATCTGGGTGACCAGCGCCTACCTGCTGGCGTACGCCGTCCCGCTGCTCATCACCGGTCGACTCGGTGACCGCTTCGGGCCGAAGGTGCTCTACCAGGTCGGGCTCGTCGTCTTCACGCTCGCCAGCCTCTGGTGCGGACTCGCCGGCTCGATCGAGATGCTGATCCTCGCCCGCGTCGTGCAGGGTCTCGGCGCCGCGATGATGACCCCGCAGACGATGTCCGTCATCACCCGCATCTTCCCGCCGCAGAACCGTGGCGCAGCCATGGGCCTCTGGGGTGCGGTCGCCGGTGTGGCCTCGCTCGTCGGCCCGATCGTCGGCGGCCTGCTGGTCGACGGCTTCGGTTGGGAGTGGATCTTCTTCGTCAACGTCCCCGTCGGCATCGTCGCGTTCGTCCTCGCACAGAAGTTCGTCCCGTCCTTCGAGCGCCACGGACACCGCTTCGACTACCTGGGCATCGTGCTGTCCGCAGTCGGGCTGTTCCTGCTCGTCTTCGGCATCCAGGAGGGCGAGACCTACGACTGGGGCACCATCACCGGCCCGATCTCGGTCTGGTCGCTGATCATCGCCGGCATCGTCGTGCTCGCCGCGTTCGTCGTCTGGCAGGGCGTGCAGAAGGGCGAGCCGCTGTTGCCGCTCGGCCTGTTCAAGGACCGCAACTTCACCCTGGCGAACATCGCCATCACCGCGGTCGGCGTCGCGATCTCGTCCTTCGCGCTGCCGATCATGCTGTGGGCGCAGGACGTCCTGCGCTTCTCGCCGACGCAGGCCGCGCTGCTCCTCGTGCCGCAGGCGGTCATCTCGGCCGGCCTCGCGCCGGTCGTCGGCAAGAAGCTCAACGTCTGGAACCCGCGCTGGGTGGCGTCCTTCGGGCTCGCCTGCTTCTCCGGCGGGCTGTTCTGGTTCGGCGCGCTGATCGCCGCGAACGCCGATTGGGGCTGGGTGCTCCTGCCGAGCGCGCTGCTCGGCCTGGCCAACGCCTGCATGTGGGGACCACTGTCCGTCTCCGCCACGCGCAACCTGCCGCCGCGTCTGGCCGGCGCCGGCTCGGGCGTCTACAACACCACCCGTCAGATCGGTGCGGTGCTCGGTTCCGCCGGCATCGCCGCCCTGATGGAGGCTCGGATCACCGCCGAGTTCCCGCAGCAGTCCGGTGGTTCCGGCGCTGGTGCCGCGCAGACCGGGTCGCTGCCCGGGTTCCTGCTCGAGCCGTTCTCGCGAGCCATGGGGCAGTCGCTCGTCCTGCCGGCCGTCGTGCTCATCGCGGCGATCGTCGCGGCCCTGTTCCTGGCGAAGCCGAAGCAGACCGTCGCCTGGAAGCAGACCGGCTCGGTCGCCACGCAGCCCGACGGGTCCGCCGACGTGGCGCAGGCCGGCGCGGCGCACGCCGGAGCGGCGCAGGCCGATGACGAGCGGGAGCACGTCGGTGCCCACGCCTCGGCCGCCGCACCCGCGACCGCCGCTGACGAGCTCGCCGCCGGGCAGCACCCGGGCAAGCACGTCGAGGCGTAGCCCGAGCGTCCCGCACCACCGGAGCCCCGGTCCCTCGCACGAGGGGCCGGGGCTCCTTCGTCTCCGGGTGTCCCGGTCGGCCGGCGTGGTTGCCGAGCGGGCGGAAGTGCACCGCTGGCGTCCGCGGCACCAGGGTCTTCCGCCCGCTCGCGGGGTGCGCGGCCCGTGAGCCGGCGCCGAGGCGGGCGCAGTGCGGCGAGCGGGCGGAAACGCGCCTCCCGGGTCGCCCGCGCCGGAGGATTCCGCCCGCTCGCCGCGTCGCGCGCACTTCCCGGCCAGCCGGGAGGCCCGCCCCGCGTCGAGCGGGCAGTTCCGCGCCCCCTGTGCTCGCGACACTCGGGGGTTCCGCCCGCTCGCGGGCTGGGGCGGCGACGGGACGGACGCACGTCGGCGAGTGGGCGGAAGCGCGTCTCCGGACCGGGCGGGGCTGAGGCATTCCGCCCACTCGCGGGTCGGGGCGGCGACTCGTCGGTGAGCGGGCGGAAGCGCGTCTCCAGACCGGGCAGGGCACTGGTGTTCCGCCCGCTCGCCGGCGGGGGCGGCCGCCGAGCTGACGCGCTTCGGCGAGAGGGCGGATCCGCGCTCCGCGGGGTCGTCGGGCCGGGGGATTCCGCCCGCTCGAGCGCGACGGACGCCCGGCGCGGATCGAACGGTCAGATCTGCGCGGCTCGGAGCGCTCGGACCCTGGTGTTCCGCCCGCTCGCGCCAGGCGGCCGAACCTCCCGCCGACCCGACCGACCCGACCGACCCGACCGACCCGACCGACCCGACCGACCCGACCGATCCGACCGATCCGACCGACCCGACCGACCCGACCCGACCCGACCGACCCGACCCGACCGACCCGACCGACCCGACCAGCGCCCCGCGCCCCTCAGGCCCGGCCGCGAGCCGCGACCCATCAGGACCGTCGCTGCAGGTGCTCCCGTGTCAGCGCGTCCATCTGCTCGTCCGTCAAGTCGTCGACCTCGCGGGCCTCGCGGCGGTCGGAGCGCTGCCACCGGATGAAGAGGGCGATGAGCACGGGGACGTCCGCCACCTCGGCGATGAACCACAGCAGGTCGCCCGCCAGGTGCTGGTCCCGCAGTGGCGACGGCGCCCAGGGCACGTGCAACGCCACCCTCCCGGCTCCGTCCAGCACGTGGTCGCTGACGCGCATCACGACCGCCGGCACCGCGTCGAGCACGAGCTCCACGAACGCCAGCAGGAACTCTGCGGTGGCGAAGGCGGAGGAGCGGAGCACCCCGACCTCGGACAGCGGCGCGAGCAACCCGAAGCCGAGGACGGGCACGAGGACGGTGATCCCCTCGCTGCTGACCAGGGACTGGCGGAGCACGGCCGCCAGCGGGGTGAGCATCACGCAGAACAGCGCGAGGGCCACCAGCGGCGAGATGATCGCGTTGCCGAGGAGCCGCGCCGGACGTGAGCGCAGGACGGCGTCGGCGGTCTCGGCGAGGCGGGTCGGGCCTCCCGTCCGCAGCAACGCGAACGGGCCGGACAGCGCGGCGAACGTGGGGACCGCGAAGAACAGGACTGCGATCCGCAGGACGAACGCCCACCGGAGCTGCCGGTCGTACTCGCCGACGATCCCGAACTGCACGACCGCGAACAAGGCCAGCGCGGCGACGAACGCCAGGGTCCGCCACCAGGGCCAACGGACGCCCCGTCGCCGGGCCACGACGAGTCCGGCGCCGTACGCGACGGCGGCGACGACGAGGAGCACCACCGCCAGGGGGTCGACGTGCCAGGTGTTCCAGAACTCGGAGGGTGACGGCGTGGTGTGCCTCCCGGTGGTCGCGCTGCGGGAGTCATCTTCCTCCGGCCGGGAGGCCCGACCCGGCTCCGCCAGATGAGGATCCCTACATGGTCCGCACGCCTCGCGCCGCGACGGTCTTGCTCAGCAGCCACGTCCCGACCGGGATCGCGACCGCGCCGAGGAGCGCGAGCGGGAACGAGAGGTGCAGCTGCATCACGGCGAACGCCGGGCCGATCGTGCAGAGCGCCGCGACCGCGAGGACCGGCCAGGCGGGGCGGTCCGCGCCGGGCACGAGGCGGGGGAGTGGACGGTCGAAGCGCCGCACGGCCCGGGCGACGCCGAGGGTGGCGGTGAGCAGGACGACCACCGCGATCACCCGCGTGGCCCACCAGGTGCGCGAGCCGGGGTCCGGGAACGGCAGCCCGACGAGCAGCCCGACGCCGTTGAGCAGGATGAAGAGCGGCAGGTGCCACAGGTAGATCGTCATGCCGTCGCGGCCGAGCAGGAACACGACGGCCTGTGCGGGTCGGGTGTGCATCAGCCGGGTCAGGGGAGCGTGCACGAGCTGCACCAGGCAGGCCTGACCGACGGCGAGCAGGGCCAGCGGCAGCATCGGCGGGTTGAGGTCCTGCAGCATGTCCGGAGACCAGAGCCCGACCGAGGTGATCGGCACGAGGACCGCGGAGGCGACGACCGCGACACCCGCCAGCAGGAGCTTCGAGCGCCGGGCGAACCAGCCGTCGGCCCAGAGGAACCCGAGCTGCTGGGCGAACAGCCACACCGGGCCGAGGTTGAGCAGGCCGATCTCGGCGACCCCGCTGGCGAGCCGGACCGCGTCGACCACCGTGGCCAGCAGGAGCAGCACCGCCAGGGTGCGCCACGGGGCGGTGGCATGCAGCCGGGCCATCAGCGGCACGCAGCACTGCGTGATGCCGTAGGCGGCGAGGAACCACAGCGGTGACCCGATGCCGAACGCGAGTTCGTCGAGCAGGTCCGCGGGCGTACCGAGGACGGTCGCGATGCCGAGCCCGACCGCGAGCACCGCGAACAGCGGCACCGCCGGACGGTAGAGCCGCACGAGCCGGGTCGCGACCCAGTCCCGGGCACCGCCGCCCCGGGCAACGGTGCTGCGCCAGCCGACCGCGCTCGCGAAGCCGCCGACGGCGAAGAACAGGGGCATGACCTGGCCGATCCAGGTCGCCGCCACGTACCAGGGCAATTGCTGCAGCGGGCTCGTCACCAGGAGGCCCGAGGCGTCGGAGCCGACGCCGACCATCGTGACGTGCACGATGACGACCAGGACGACACAGGCCGTCCGGATGAGGTCGACGACCAGGTCTCGCTGCGCGATGGTCCCCCGGGCGTCCTGAGCTGTGTTCGCCGACGCGTCGGCCTGCTGCATGGACATGGCTGGACGCTACCGGTCGTTCCACCCTCCCAGGTCGGGTCCAGCCGATCGCGACAGGATCGTGACACATTGCATTCCGGGAGGGGCATGTGTCGCCCGGAGGACCGCTCTCGCCGTGTACAGTGAGCGTTGTCTTGAATCCTGCAAGAGAAGGGCTCCGCATGGTCGACGACACCGAACTCCTCCGTGGAGCCGGCCTCCGCGTCACCGCGCCGCGCCTCGCCGCCCTCCGGGCGATCGAGACGCACCCGCACACCACCGCTGACGACCTGGTCACGGCGCTCGCCGCCGAACTCCCGACGACCAGTCACCAGGCGGTCTACGGCGTCCTCGCCGCACTGACCGGCGCCGGACTCGTCCGTCGCATCGAGCCGGCCGGCAGCCCCGCCCGCTACGAACGGCGGACCGGCGACAACCACCACCACATCGTCTGCACCATGTGCGGCGCGATCGGTGACGTGGACTGCGCGGTCGGCCACGCGCCGTGCCTGACGCCGTCCGAGACCCACGGCTTCGCCGTCACCACCGCAGAGGTCACCTACTGGGGCATCTGCGCGCAGTGTGCGGCAGCCGAGCAGAGCGGTGTCGAGACCGACGCCGTCGCTGCGAACCGACCCGAGCCATCCTGACCGAACCTACGTTCCACCTGAGGAGGAACCGTGTCCGACCAGAACACGCCCACCACCACGACCAACAGCGGAGCCCCGGTCTCCAGCGACCAGCACTCCATGGGAGTGGGGGCCGACGGCCCCATCGCCCTGCACGACCACTACCTGGTCGAGAAGCTCGCCCAGTTCAACCGGGAGCGCGTCCCGGAGCGTGTCGTGCACGCCAAGGGCGGCGGGGCGTTCGGTACCTTCACCGTCACCAACGACGTCTCGAAGTACACGCGGGCCGCGTTCCTCCAGCCCGGCCAGACCACCGAGATGCTCGCCCGCTTCTCGAGCGTCGCCGGTGAGCAGGGTTCGCCCGACACCTGGCGGGACCCCCGCGGCTTCGCGCTGAAGTTCTACACCGAAGAGGGCAACTACGACCTCGTCGGCAACAACACCCCCGTCTTCTTCATCCGCGACGGCATCAAGTTCCCCGACTTCATCCGCTCGCAGAAGCGTCTGCCGGGCTCGCACCTGCGCAACCACGACATGCAGTGGGACTTCTGGACCCTGTCGCCCGAGTCCGCGCACCAGGTCACGTGGCTCATGGGCGACCGCGGTCTCCCGTCGTCTTGGCGCCACATGGACGGCTTCGGGTCGCACACCTACCAGTGGATCAACGCCGCGGGCGAGCGCTTCTGGGTGAAGTACCACTTCCTCACCGAGCAGGGCCACGCGACCCTGACGCAGGAGGACGCCGACCGCATCGCCGGCGAGGACGCGGACTTCCACATCCGTGACCTGTACGAGGCGATCGAGCGTGGGGACAACCCGCGCTGGACCCTCAAGGTGCAGGTCATGCCGTACGAGGACGCCGCGAGCTACCGCTTCAACCCGTTCGACCTGACGAAGGTGTGGCCGCACGCGGACTACCCGCTCATCGAGGTCGGCACCATGGAGCTCAACCGCAACCCGGAGAACTACTTCGCGCAGATCGAGCAGGCCACCTTCGCCCCCTCGAACTTCGTGCCCGGCATCGCGGCCAGCCCGGACAAGATGCTCCTCGCGCGCATCTTCAGCTACGCCGACGCCCACCGCTACCGCGTCGGCACGAACCACGCGCAGCTGCCGGTGAACGCCCCGAAGAACGAGGTGCACTCGTACTCGAAGGACGGCGCCATGCGCTTCGACTTCCAGAAGTCCGAAGTCCCGGTGTACGCACCGAACTCGCTCGGCGGTGTCCACGCCGACCCGAACGCGACCGACGACGCCCCGGGCTGGGAGTCCGACGGAGCGCTGCAGCGTTCCGCGGCGACCCTGCACCCCGAGGACGACGACTTCGGCCAGGCGGGCACGCTCTACCGTGAGGTCCTCGACGACGCCGCCCGCGAGCGCCTGGTCGGCAACATCGCCGGGCACGTCTCCAAGGTGACGCGTGACGACCTCCGTGAGCGGGTCTTCGCCTACTGGACGAGCGTCGACCCCGATCTCGGTGCGCGCGTGCGCGCAGCCGTGGTGCCGAGCGCGCCCGGCTCGAACGAGGACCCGGAGAAGGTCGCCGTCGAGGCGTAGCAACCAGGACGCAGACGGGAGGCGCGGTGCGAGTTCGACTCGCACCGCGCCTCCCGTCTGTGGTCCGCTGGCTCGCCTGGTGCGCGTGCGCGGCGCGCCGACCGGTCGAGACGCCCCGCTCAGTTCCGCCGAGTGGTCCGGAATCGTCGTTCCGGGAGGCCCGGTGCGACCGTCCCAGACCGCTCGGCGACCGCGGTCGGGTGCGTCAGGTCGGGTGTGTTCAAACCTGCTGGCCGTTGAGGAGGATCGGACCGTCCGGCCAGTCCTCGAGGCGGGCGGTCACCGGACGGACCATCCAGCCGCCCTGCTCGGTCTCGACGACCCCGGCGCCGTCCGCGGTGAAGGCGCTGAAGGTGCCCACCGCCTCGGGGAACTCGTGCCAACCCATGTGGTCGTAGAAGGGGATGCGGTCCTCGCCCGCACCGAGGAACCCGTACGGCACGCGGAGCCCGTCGAGCACGTCGTGGACACGTTCCATCAGTTCGCGACCCACCCCTGAGCCCTGGAGACGGGGCGAGACACCGACCAGGCCGGTGTCCCCGACCAGGACGTCCTCGCCGCCGACCGTGACGAACATCCGGCGGATGCCGACGTGGGCCAGGACGACGCCGTCCTCGGTCCGGCCGAGCACCCGGCGCTCGGGTTGCATGCCCGCCCAGCTCCGACCGCCGACGTACCAGTGCGACCAGCTCGGGAAGGCCTGCGCCAGCATCGCCGCGATCGCCTCGTGGTCGGTGAGCGTCAGTGCGCTCTCCTCGACCACCTCCCACCGGATGTCTTCGCTCATCGGTCCATCCTGCCCGGGATGTGAACAACGCGGCGGAGGTCTTAAAAATGTCGTATACCGAAAGGTGGCATTCCGGAGTTCCGCCGTTCTACTGTCACGTCATCCACGAGAGGGCTCGTGGCGGAGGAGGGAGGACGGATGATCACGAAGTTGATCCTCGGCGCAGCGGTCGTCGGCACGGTCATCGGCGGCACTCTGACGCTCGACGTGGCGACTGCGCCCGGAGCAGAGGCGGCGACGTGCTACGGCTCGGTGAGCATCTGGAAGGGCAAGAACAACACCTGTTCGTCGGCCCGTCATTGGGACGCGATCAAGAACGCCAAGTCGAAGTACGGAGCGTGGGTCGGACGGGGCCGGTACTCGGTCCAGAACGCCTGCTGGGCGAACGTCGTCTCGTACGGGATGACGGCCAGGTAGATGCGACGTCGAGAGCACGGCCGCGTTGCGACGGCCATCGCGTGCGCGGCCGTGGTCTCGCTCGGCCTCCCGGGTTGTGCCCGGACCGAGGATCCGCGCGCGACCACTGCTTCCGCCGTTGCCTCGCTGACTGCTGGTGGGCCCTGGGTGGACGAGTTCCGCGAAGCACTCCGGCAGGGGTCTCGCCGTACGAAGCGGCGATCCTCAGTGACGGTGAGGTCACGGCGGCGGAGCTCGAGGACGCGCACCACCACGTCCGGCAGTGCCTGCGGGAGTCCGGCCTGGACATCGAGTACGACCCGGACGGCGGCTTCGAGCTCTCGTCCCGTGACGGCAAGTACCCGGACGACTTCTTCAAGCGGTCGGATCCGGTCCTCCGCGCGTGCGAGGAACGGTACGACGAACACGTGACGATGCTCTTCGAGGAGACGCGTCGGAAGCCGGAGAAGCAGGACGAGGCAGAGATCGCCGTTGCGTGTCTGCGGAGAGCCGGTCTGGTCGGGAGGGACTACACCGAGCGGAAGTGGCGGGCCGAGGGCGATACCGGAGTCTTCTCGTTCGACGAGTACGACAAGCGTGCGCAGCAGTGCCAGCTCGATCCGCTCGGGCTCTGGCGGGAACCGTGACACCGCGGTCGTGCGCCCTGGTGGCGATGTGCGCCCTGATTCTGAGCGGCTGTGCCCAGGCTCCTCTGGACCGCGGCGAGCCGACTCCGGGGCGGATGGATCCCTCGAGGTTCGCGGCCGCAGGGCCGTGGGCGGAGGAGTTCGCTGATGCTGCGGTGAGCCCGTACCAGATCGGCATGCTCGCCGACGGTGTGATCACAGCCGATGAACGCGCAGACGCCCGAGCGCGGACGAAGGTGTGCATGCGGGAGCACGGATACCGGTATGAGGAACACCGCGACGGCGCGGCGGACATCGATCCGTTGCATGGTCAGAGGGAGGGCATCGAACAGGTGATGTCGTACCTGCGGGGCTGCTCGCGGAGGTTCGACCACGACATCTCGAGGCTGTTCGACGCGATCCGACGGAACCCGGAGCACCGGGATGAGGCTGCGCTCCAGGTGGCGTGTCTGCGACGCGCAGGAGTCGTCGGCCGGGACTACACCGAGCAGCGCTGGCGGACCGAGCGCGAGGCCTACGTCTACTCCTTCGTGGAGTGGTCACCGGAGGCGACGCAGTGTCGGCTCGACCCGCTCGGCCTGTTGCAGGAGGGGTGAGCGGGCGGCGCAGTAGCGCCGCGTGCGGGTGGCGTGACCGCCGCAGAGCTCACCGACTTGTAACAACCCGTTGACATTGAAGATGTCATATTTGAGTTGACCTGACGACAAGAATTTAATACGTTGCACTCTACCGCGAGGTGCTTGCGGAGTGGAAGGAGAAACAAATGCTCACGAAGTTGATGGTCGCAGTTGCGATCACCGGGACCATCCTCGGTATCGGCGTCGCAATCGACACAGCGACGGCAACTGAAGCCGAAGCAGCTGCGTGCTGGGGGCAGATCACCCAGACGAGGGGGAAGAACTACACGGGTTGCGGAATGGCCCATCACTTAAATCGCATCAACAACAAAGACCTCAAATACGGTAACAACGCCAAAGCAAACACCTGGTCGTACGAACCGGTTTGCTATGCGCACGTGACGCAGTACGGGATGGTCCGGGTCTGAGGTGGTACTGAGGAGGCCCGGTCGCGGCATTGCGATCATGGTGTTGTCGATGCTCCTCATGAGTGGATGTGCCCAGGACGCAGCGTCGGCACCGTCAACTCCGCAGCGCCTTCCGGCCGCCGGTCCCTGGGCGCAGGAATTCGGAGAATCTCTTGCACTCGCCAGCGACTACGAGACTCAGATTCTGCGAGACGGTGAGATCTCCGCAGCAGAGCTCGCGGACGCGCAGGCCCGAGACCGCGCCTGCATGCGTGATGCTGGCTACGACCTGCAGGTGGCCGATGACGGAACTTCGAGCCTCAGTAGGATCGACGGAGCCGATCTTCCTGAGATGGACGTCGTCGAAGCCGTGAGGCGGCGATGCTCTCACCAATTCGACAGGAGCATCACCTATCTGTTCAACGAGGTGCGGCGGAACCCGGAGAAGCAGGACGAAGCGAAGATCACCGTCGCGTGTCTGCAGAAGTCCGGGCTCGTCGGGAAGGACTACACCGAGCGGAAGTGGCGGTCGGAGAACGACACCGGCATGTTCTCGTTCGACGACTACGACCCTGCTGCCGCGCAGTGTCGGCTCGACCCGCTCAGCCTCTGGCGGCAGGGATGAGCGGGCGACGCAGCGCAGCCGTGTCCGGCTCACTCATCGGCCTCGGCAGCCTGCTCGTCGCGGCCGCCGCCGCGGTCGGTGCGGTCGTGGCGCTCCCGACCGACCCACCCGCGGCACTGCGGACGGCGTCTCCGGTCCAGACCGTGGCGGTCACCGAGCGGACGGACGCCGACGAGCACCAGGTGCAACTCGCGCTCGACACCGGTGCGCCCCGATCGGTGGTGACGAGCCGGACCGGCATCGTCACGTCCTCGTCGTGTTCGACGGGCGGGGTTCTTCGCAGCGGCACGGAGATCGCCCGGGTCGACGACGTGCCGGTCATCGCGTTCGCGAGCAGGACGCCGCTGTTCCGGGACCTCACGCTCGACGACCGGGGAGAGGACGTCCGCGGTCTCCAACAGGAACTCGCCCGACTCGGCTCGACGATCGCGGTCGACGGCATCGTCGGACCGGGGACGCTCCGGGCGACGAGGTCGTTCCTCCTGTCCCACGACGTCCCCCGGGCGGCGGTACCGGACGACACGATCGAGCGCTCGGCGTTCGCCTGGATCCCGGCGGCCGAGGCGACGGTCCGGACGTGCACCGCCGTGGTCGGGGCGCCGGTCGACGCCGACGGCACACTCGTCGAACTGCCCGCGGAGCTGCGGGGTGCCCGGATCCAGCAGCTCCCGTCGGAGGCCGTGGCTGGCGCACGCGAGATCGCCGTCGGGCAGTTGCGCACGGCCGTCGACGACAACGGTGTGGTGACGGACCCGGACGCACTGACGCAGATCGGTGCCCTGCCGGAGTACGCCGCCACCGTTGCTTCTGCGGACGGCGTGCCGACGCTGCTGGCGTCGTGGGTGCTCGCCGAGCCGCTCGAGGTCCGCGTCGTGCCCCCGAGTGCGCTCTGGGACGTTCGGGACCACCATGCGTGCGTCCAGCCGGTGCCCGGCGATCCGGTCCGGGTCGAGGTGGTCGGCTCGGAGCTCGGGCAGTCGTTCATCCGCGTCGACCCGGGCGGGACCGCCGACCCCACGACCGCCGACCCCACGACGGCCGAACCCGCGACGGCCGAACCCGCGACCGCCGGCCCCGCGACGGCCGTCCCGACACCGCTCGATCGCGTCCGCGTTGTCCCGGACACCGGTCGGTCATGCCGGTGAGCCTCCGCGGAGTCGGGCACCGGTGGCCGAACGGGACCGGGCTGTTCCACGACGTCAACCGGACCTTCGACGACGGCACGGTGACGGCGCTCATCGGCCCGAGCGGCTCCGGCAAGTCGACCCTGCTCGCGATCCTCGCGCGGATGACCACCCCGACGTCCGGACGCGTGGAGCTACCCGACGACGCGGCCGTGCTCTGGGTGTTCCAGAACCCCCACGGTGTTGCTCGGCGCACGGCCCTCGACCACGTGACCCTGCCGCTGCTCGCTCACGGGATGCGCCGGCGGGCAGCGGAGCAGCGGGCACGGACGATCCTCGAGCGCTTCGGCCTGGCGCCCCGAGCGACAGCGCGTTTCCGTGAGCTGTCCGGCGGCGAGGCGCAACGGCTGATGCTCGCCCGGGGTGTGGCCGCGGCGCCGACCCTGATGCTCGTCGACGAACCGACCGCCCAGCTCGACCGGACGACCGCGGCAGAGGTGAACGGCGTGATCGCCGAACTCGCAGCCGTCGGCACGACCGTCGTCGTCGCGACGCACGACGACGCCACACGGTCTGCATGCGGCGAGGTCCTGGACCTCGGTGCGTTCCGGTGAGTCCTCGCACCGTCCCCGGGAGGACCCGGCACCCCATGCGCGTGACCGAGGTACTGCGCGAGGCCTGGCGCGACCTGGCGACCGGCGCGGGCTCCGCGGTGGCGTGCGCGGTCGTGCTCGCGGTGTTGATCGGCGGTGTCGTCAGCCTCCGGACCCAGACCGTCGCCGGGGACGTCCGTGCTGCCGCCCAGTGGGTGGTGTCCGGGGCGGCGACGCAGGTGTTCACTGCGGCGGGACGGATCGACGGTCGCGCGTGCGCGGCGCTCGCGGACGAGCCGGACGTCCTGGCGGCCGGGGCGCTCCGCCGGCTCGACGACGGCATGGTGGTCGCAGCGCTCCCGGGGACCTCGATCCCGACCTACGAGGTGACGAGCGGGGCGACCTCGCTCTTCAGCGTCACCGAGACGACCGGCGGTCCGGGTGTCGTCGTCGCGCCCGAGGTGGCCGACGAGCTGGGCGTCCATCCGGGCGAGCAGATCGTGACGCCGGACGGGCCGGTCCCCGTCGCGGGCGTCTACTCGTACCCGGACGACGGCCGGGACCCCGACCTGGCGTACGCGGTCCTGGCGCCGACCGCTGTCGACGACGCACCCTTCGACGCCTGCTGGGCGACGATCTGGCCGGAGGACGAGACAGCCCTCGCGAGCGTGCGGCGGACGCTGCTGCCGGCGACCGGTTCCGAGGAGGGCGAGCGGTCGACCCTCGGCCAGCTCAACCCGCGGTCCGGAACGGCGTTCGCCCCGAGCGAGCTCCCGACGCCGGGCGTACTCGAGGGAGCCGCACTCGGACTCGGACTGGTCGTCGGGGGCGCGGCGGTCCTCCGTCGGCGCCTGTCGATCGCCTCCGACCGGCACGTCGGCGTCAGCACGGCAGCGCAGGCACTCGGCATCGCGGTCCAGCACCTCGCGTGGGGTGTGGTCGGAACCGCCCTGGCGCTCGCCGTGTCCGTCGTACTGGTGCGGGGCCTCCCGGTCGCTGACGGGCTGCCGATCGTCGCGGGTGGCGCGGTCCTCTGCGGACTCGGACTCGTCGGTGCGGTCGCGGGCGGCGCGGCCGCGGTGCCGCTCATCCGGGAGCGCGCGTTGCACCGCTACTTCCGCACCCGCTGACCGGGCGGGTGCTGGGTGGTGACACGTGCCTCCCGGCCGGACCAACGCACCCGCACCCGCGCCCGCGCCCGCGCCCGCACCCGCGCACGGGCTGACGGTCTCGCGCGCCGGAGATGGTCCTCAAAGCGACAGATGTGCACAGGATGACGCCGCACTTCTGTCGCTTCGCCGACCATCTCCGGCTCACCACCGCGCACCAGCCGGGAGGCACGGCGCGCGCCCGCCGCGTCAGCCGCGCCCGGCTGTGGTCACCTCGATGCGGTTCGCCCACGGGTCCTCGAACGCGACCGTCCATCCCTCGTCAGCGGTCTGCACCCCGGCGTCCCGCATCCGCGCGGTCAGCGCACCGAGGTCGTCGGCGGCCGGGACCTCGATCCGGACGAGGCCGAGTCCGAGCGCCTGCTGCCGACGGCCCGCCCCTCGGGAGTTCCACGTGTTCATCGCCATGTGGTGGTGGTACCCGCCAGCGCTGACGAACAGCGCGTGGCTGCCCATCGCTGCGGTCGTCGCGAAACCGAGGGTGTCGACGTAGAACGCCTTCGCCGAGGCCACGTCGCCGACCGACAGGTGCACGTGGCCGACGCGGCCGGGCCGGGTGTCGGCGTGCTCGAGTGCCTCGGCGGTGAGGTGCTCCTGCAGGAACGCGTTCGGGTCGATGTACACGGTGTCCATGTCGATCGAGCCGTGGGTCCACGACCACTCGGTGCGGTCGCGGTCCCAGTACAGCTCGACGCCGTTGCCCTCGGGGTCCGTGAAGTAGAAGGCGTTGCTGACGAGATGGTCGGCGCTGCCGGTGAACGACTGCGGGTACCGCGTGGCGACGGAGTACAGGGCGGCGGCGAGGTCCGCTCGGTCGTCGAACACCACGGCCGTGTGGAACAGTCCGGCCTGCCCGGGACTCGCCTGCCGGAGTGCGGGCTCGTGCTCGAGCACGACGACCGGCACGGCGAGCGCGCCGCCAGCCGGCACACTGCCGCCACCCGGTACGGGCCGCCCGAGCACGACCCGCGCCCCCTCCTGCACGAGCACCGTCAGCCGCACGCCGTCCCGGTAGAAGGCCGTCATGGCGTCGAGGTCGGCGACCCGGAGCGTCACGGCGCCCATCCCGGTGTCCGCGGCGAGGAGGTCCTGCGAGTTCATCCCATCAGTGTGCGCCGGTTTCGTTGACGCGTCAACAAAACCGGCCGCCCGTCACTTCGCGCTGAAGCCACCGTCCGTCTTGAGCAACTGCCCGTTCACCCATCCGCCGTCCGGCCCACACAGGAACCCGACGAGCGCCGCGGTGTCGGTGGGCATCGACGGCCGTCCGAGCGGGGTCTGGTCGACCGCGGCCTGTCGGATCTCGTCCGTCATCCACCCCGTGTCGTTCGGCCCCGGGTTGATGGTGTTCGCACTCACCTGCACGTCCCCGAGCTCGATCGCGGCCCCCACGATCAACCGGTCGAGCGCGCCCTTGCTCGTGCCGTAGGGCAGGTTGAACCCGACGTGGTCACTCGTCAGCGCGATCACCCGACGCCGGTCGAGCGGTGCGTCGGCCCCCTCGCGGAGTCGCCGCGCGTACGCCTGCACGATGAGGAACGGCGCGCGGACGTTCACGGCCAGGTGCTTGTCGAACGACTCGACGGTGGTCGTCGCGAAGTCCGAGTCCACCGACTCGCAGTGCGACATCACGACGGCCGTCACCGGCACGCCCGCCTCGGCCTCGGCGCGGCCGACGACTGCGGCCGCCTGCTCCGGGTCGGCCAGGTCGACCGGGAGGCGCGTCACGGCAGCTCCCGCCGCCACACACTCCGCGACGACCGCGTCCACACCGTCCGGGTCGGCGCCCCCGTGCACCCGCTCGTCGTACGGCCCCCACCAGCTGATCGCGAGGTCCCACCCGTCGGCAGCCAGGCGTGTCGCGATGGCGGCCCCGATCCCGGCTCGTCGGCCGACCCCGGTCACCAGGGCGAGTGGTCTGCGGTTCGTCATGCGGGCCTCCATCCCGACCGTGCGGCGGTGCGCGGTCCTGACCACCTTGGCATCGCATCCGGTTGCTCGTCAGCCGGACCGGGCCGGGACGGGCCAAGATGGACCGATGCCCCCTGAACGCCGAGGTCGCCGCCCGCGACCCCAGGACCTGCCGGTCGAGCACGTCCGCGACCGCATGTCGTCGTACATCTACGGCAACATCACCGTCCTCGCCGTCGCGATCGCCGTCTCGCCGGAGCAGATCCAGCACGGCTCGGCGGTCCTGACGGTGCTCGCGACCGCGGTCCTGACGTACCTGGCGCACGTGCTCGCGCACCTGGTGGCGCACTCCATCGGCGCCACCGGTGACGAGGACGCCCGTCGCGAGACCGTCGCCGTCATCACGCGGAACGCGAACCCGATCGCGACCTCCGGGCTGATCCCGGCCGTGCTCTACGCGGGCGCGTGGCTCGGACGGCTGCCAGCGGAGTGGGCGCAGATCGCGGCGGTCGTCATCCTGGTCGTCCGCATCGGTCTGGTCGGGGTGTTCCTGCAGCGGTTCAGCGGCAAGCAGCCGTCGTTCCTGGGCCTGTGGGGCGGGATCGTGCTCGCCGCGGTCGCGCTCGCGATCTCACTCGTGAAGGTCGTGGCGACACATTGAGCAGCGACACACCGATCCAAGGCGCAGCCGATGAGCGCCGCAGGTCGACCAAGCGGTTCCTCCGCGACCTGGTGATCATCGTGGTGGCGGCCCTGCTCGCGTCGTTCCTGGTGAAGGCGTACCTGGTGCGCTCGTTCTACATCCCGTCGGAGTCGATGGAGAACACGCTCCTGGTCGGCGACCGGGTGCTGGTGAACGAACTCGTGCCCGGGGTGATGCCGCTGGAGCGCGGCGACGTCGTGGTCTTCCGCGACCCGAACGCGTGGCTCAGCCCGGGGCAGGGCGAGGACCTCATCAAGCGCGTGATCGGCCTGCCGGGGGACCGGGTGGAGTGCTGCGACGCCCAGGGCCGGCTGTCGGTGAACGGGCACGCCGTCGACGAGCCGTACGTGCGGCTGCCGGAGGACGTGGAGCGGGTGTCGGGCGAGGACTTCTCGATCACGGTGCCCAAGGGGCGGATCTGGGTGATGGGCGACAACCGCTACAACTCGGCGGACTCCCGGATCCACGGCAACGTCCCGATGGACGACGTGGTCGGACGCGCCTTCGTCATCACCTGGCCGGCGGACCGGTGGTCGGTGCTGTCGCGCTACGGCGCGGAGTGGGACGCGGTCCCCGACCGGGACTGACCGTCGGGGCGCGACCGGCAGTGCGCGAGCGGCGGGGCGCGACCGGCGGGGCGTGACCGTCGGGGCGCGAGCGGTGGGGCGAGACGCCCCGGAAGGCGCGAGACGCCCCGGAAGGCGCGAGACGCCGCCAGATCCGGCGGTGTCTCAGCAGCTCGGGGGCGTCTCAGCAGTTCGGGACGTCTTACGGAGACGTCGGCGTCCGGACGGGAGGCTCAGCAACCGACCGTCGTCAGCGTCACCTTCGCGACCCGGTCGGCTCGGACCTCCGCGCGGTGCGGGCAGAGGTCGCCCGCCCGGACGGTGACCTCGCCGAGGGGCACGCCCGCGAAGTCCGCGGTGTCGCCCGGGTAGACCTGCTGGTGGGACGACGGTTCGCCGTTCGGCAGGAACACCTTCACCTGGTACGGGTGGTCGGCCGCGTTCTGCGACACCGTGACGGACACCTGCCCGGTGGGGTTCTGCGCGCCGCAGCCGGTGAGGGCCAGGGTCGCGCCACAGACCAGGGCGAGGACGGGGACGACACGGCGGAACACCGATCCAGGCTACGCGGGACGCCCGGGTGGCCCGTCCACTGGGGGCATGCGTTCTGGGAACAGCACGCGGGCGGTGTCCGGTATCCGCGTTACCGTGGAGGCATGAGCACCGAGCACGTGGAGCAGCAGACGGTCCCCGCTCCTGACGCCGCTCGGCGGGATGCACTCCTCGCCGCCCTCGACGTGGTCCAGGGTGGCCCAGAGGAGCGTTTCGAACGCATCACCCGCATCGCCCGCGAGGCCTTCGGGGTCTCCGGGTCGTTCCTCAACCTGGCCGGCAGTGACCTGCTCTTCCACAAGTCGCAACAGTCGGACTCCGCGATCCCCGGGTCGACGCCGCTGCAGGACACGTTCTGCGGCCGCACCCTGCAGCAGGACGGCCCCGTCGTGGTGCCGGACGCGCGCGACGACCAGCGTTTCTCGGACCTGCCGGGGGTCAACGGTGACCCGAACGTCCGGTTCTACGCCGGGGTCCCGCTCCGGGTCGGAGCCGACGCCACCAAGGTGGGCACCCTCTGCCTCATCGACTCGGCACCCCGGACCCTCAGCGCGGACGACCTCGCACTGCTCGAGGAGCTCGGCGTCTGGGCGGAGCGGGAACTCGCGACCGGCCTGGACGACGACCGGCTCCGTACCGTGCTGTCGGGCCTGCAGCCGCGGACAGTGGACCTGCCGGGGTGGACCATCGGTGGCACGTCGATCCCGCACGGCATCGTGTCCGGTGACTTCCACGAGTGGCGCGTCGCCGGGGACACCGTCGACGTGACCGTCGCGGACGTGATGGGCAAGGGCATGGCGGCCGGACTCCTCGCCGCTGGCATGCGCGGGGCACTGCTCGCCCGGAGCAACGAGGTCCCCACGACAGCGGTCGCAGCGCTCGAGGAGCAGGTGGTGCCCGACCTCAGCGCGGCCGAGGCGTTCGCCACGCTGTTCCACGGCCGACTCGACACCACCACCGGCAGGCTCGACTTCGTCGACGCCGGGCACGGCCTCGTGCTGCACCTGCACGCCGACGGCACCGAGACCGTCCTGCGCTCCGTCGACCTGCCGATCGGCCTGCACCCCGTCGGGATCGACCGTGCCGTCGGGGAGCTCGTCCTGGAACCCGGTGACTCCCTCTTGCTCGTCAGCGACGGGGCGCTCGAACTGTGGGACTCGACTCTCGCCTCGCTGTCGCGACTCGGGGCGCTGTACCGGAAGTCGCCGGACCTCGGCACGTTCCTGGCCGGCGTCCGCGGGCGTGCGATCGAGCACGACCCGGGCGACGACCTGACTGTCGTCGTGGTCTCCCGCGACGCCTGACCCGCGTCGGACACCGGGCAGGCGGCCTCCCGGTCCCCGGGCCCGGCGGTCCCGAGGTCCTGAGGCCCCGGCCATCAGGCCCCGAGGCGCTCGATCAGCTCCTGGTACCGTGCAGCCGTCCGCTGGACGACCTCGTCCGGCAGCACCGGCGGCGTGCCCGTGCGGTCCCAGTGCGTGCTGAGCCAGTCGCGGACGATCTGCTTGTCGAAGGAGTCGGTGCGGTTACCGGACTCGTACGCGGCGGCGTCCCAGTAGCGGCTGGAGTCGCTGGTCAGGACCTCGTCCGCGATGCGGATGAGGCCGTCGGCGTCGCGGCCGAACTCGAACTTCGTGTCCGCGATGACGACCCCGCGCTGCAGGGCGATCGCCGCCGCGTCGGAGTACACCGCGAGCGACAGGTCACGGAGGGCAGCGGCATCGGCCGGCCCGACCAGTTCCTCGGTGCGCGCGAAGGAGATGTTCTCGTCGTGCTCGCCCTGCGGCGCCTTGTACGCCGGGGTGTAGATCGGTTCCGGTAGGCGGTCACCGTTCGACAGGCCGGCGGGCAGCTCGACGCCGCAGACGCTGCCGGACTCCTGGTACTCCGCCCAGCCGCTGCCGACCAGGTACCCGCGGACGACGCACTCGATCGGGAACATCCGGAGCGGCATGACGTGCATGGAGCGGGCTTCGACGTCGGCGGGCACCGGGGTCGTGGTTCCGCTCGGCGTGAGCAGGTGGTTCGGGACGTCGCGCAGCTGGCCGAACCAGAAGCGGGACAGCCGCGTCAGCAGTTCGCCCTTGCCGGGGATCGGCGGTTCGAGCGCGAAGTCGTACGCGCTGACCCGGTCCGAGGCCAGCAGCAGCAGCTCGGTGGCACTGGCGACGTCGGCGGTGTCGGCCGGGACGTAGAGTTCGCGGACCTTGCCGGACGAGACGTGACGCCAGCCCTCGACGACGGGTGCGGCGCTCATCGGACGACCTTCGTGGCGATGTCGGTGCGGAACTGCCCGCCGGGCAGGGTGATGTCGTGCAGTCCCGCGTACGCGCGGTCTCGGGCCTGGGCGAAGTCGGACCCGGTCCCGACGACGCTCAGGACGCGTCCGCCGGTGGCGACGAGGTCCCCGTCGAGGGTGCCGGTCGCGGCGTGCAGCACGGCGACACCGTCGCGGGCGTTCGCGTCGTCGATCCCGGTGATGACCCGACCGGTGACCGGGTTCTCCGGGTAGCCCTCGCTCGCCAGGACGACGGTGACCGCTGCCTGGTCGCGGAACTCCGGCCGCGGGGCGCTGCCGAGCTGCCCGGTCGCCGCTGCCAGCAGCAGGCCGCTCAGCGGGGTCGCCAGCCGGGGGAGGACGACCTGGGTCTCCGGGTCGCCGAACCGGGCGTTGAACTCGATGACGCGGACGCCCTGCTCGGTCACGATGAGCCCGCAGTAGAGCAGCCCGACGAACGGCGTGCCCTCGTGCTCGAGGCGGCGGACGGTCGGCAGTGCGACGAGCTCGGAGACCTCGTCCACGAAGGCCTGTTCGGAGCCCCAGCGCTCGTCGAGCCACGGCAGCGGCGAGTACGCGCCCATGCCACCGGTGTTCGGTCCGAGGTCGCCGTCGCCCAGGCGCTTGTAGTCCTGTGCGGGGGAGAGCGGCCGGACGTCGTGCCCGTCGCTGAGGAAGAACAGTGACACCTCTTCGCCGTCCAGGAACTCCTCGACGACGACGTGGCCGTGCTGCAACCAGTAGGTCGCGTGGTCGAGCGCCGCCTGCCGGTCCTCGGTCACCAGGACGCCCTTGCCGGCTGCCAACCCGTCGGCCTTCACGACGTACGGGGCTCCGAGGTCGTCGAGCGCCGCCGCGGCTTCGGCCACCGTGCCGGCGTACACGGGGCGTCCGGTCGGGACCCCGGCCTCGGCCATGATCCGCTTGGCGAACGCCTTCGAGCCCTCGAGCTGCGCGGCGGCCTTGCCCGGACCGAAGACGGGGATGCCGCGGGTGCGCAGCGGGTCGGCGACACCGGCGATGAGCGGGGCCTCGGGGCCGACGACGACCAGGTCGACGTCGTTCTCGAACGCGTACTCCGCGACGAGGGCGCCGTTCGACGGGTCGAGCGACACCGTCTCGACGTCGGCGGCGATGCCGGCGTTGCCGGGCGCGGCCGTGATGACGTGGCCGCCGTCCGGGGACGCGGCGTTCTCCGCCAGGAGGGCCGTGATGATCGCGTGCTCGCGGGCACCGGAACCGAGGACGAGGATTCGCACCCGATCACCCTACCGAGCCCGACTCGCCGCCCGCAGTGCACCGGCTAGCCTGTGGAGATGCCGCCGAGGACGATCGAAGACGCCGTCGGCCGGGCTGCCCTGGACGCCGTGACCGCCGGTGCGACGGACCGCACCTCGGTCGCGACCGCCGTCCGCTGGACCCTGCAGCGCCTGGCCGAGGACGTGCCCGGGAACAGCGTCGAGGTCCGGGTCCCGCCGTTCGCCGCCGTGCAGGCCGTGCCCGGCCCTCGACACACCCGCGGCACCCCGCCGAACGTCGTCGAGACCGACCCGACGACCTGGCTCGCGCTCGCGACCGGTCGGCTCCGCTGGGACGACCCGGACACCGCGCGCCGCGTCAGCGCCTCCGGGTCACGGGCGGACCTCGCCGCGTTCCTGCCGGTCCGCCTGCCCTGACGGTTCCGCCGCCCGCGCCCTCCGGACCAGCAGCAGCACGAGCGCCCCGGCGGCCAGCGTCACCGCGACCGTCGGCGGCAGGACGAACGCCTCGCGGACGACGACCGTCCCGACGCCACCGCCGCGGCCGAGGCCCGACCCCGCGGTGACCAGCGCGACCAGCAGGACGGCGGCGAGGGCGACGACGGGGGTGATGCGGGCCTCCCGTCCGGTGTGGTCCGGTGCGACCACCGCGGGGTCCGGCCGGGAGGCCCGCCTCACCCCCGCCACGTCGCCGGCGGTCCGCGCGTGGCGCGTCCACTGCCGCAGCAGCACGAGGAGCAGGAGCAGGCCGCCCGCACTCGAGGCGTCCTGGACGAGGGAGTACACCGGGTGGCCGCCGACCTCCGACCGGAGCGCCGACACGTGCAGGACGACCCAGCCGTGCGGGTGCGAGAGGGCGTCCCAGACGATGTGCGTCACGCTCCCGAGCACGCAGGCGACCACGACGAGCGGGACCCGCGACGGCGGGACCCGCTCGGGCCGGTCCCAGCCGGGTAGCTGCGCGCGGTACCGGGACGGGAGGACCGGGGTCCACGCGGGCCGGACGAGGTACCACCACGCGGCGAGCACGACCAGCGACACCACGAGGTCGATCGTGACGACACCGAGCCACGAGTGCGTGAAGCCGTACGGCGGCAGCGCGGTCACGAAGAGCACGGCGTCGGGGGCCATCGAGCCGACCGCGACCGCCGCGACGGGCAGGGCGGAGCGGCGGAACGGCAGCGCGACGACCGCGTGGCTGATGGTGAACGGCACCCGTCGAGCCTGGCGGGCAGCGGGACGCGAGCACATCAGCCGGAAGGCGGAGACACGGGCCGCGTCTGGCCGGTACCGGCGGGAATTAGGTAGGTCCTACCGATGTGGACCGTGCACCTGCTTCTCTAGCCTTGCTGAAGCCGCCGGGATTCGGACCCGACCCGAACGGGTCCGAACCCGGCGACGTACGCAACGCTACGCGAAACCAGGCGCACTGTGTCAACGAGGACGGCGAGTCGTGCTGCAACCCGCAACTTCTTGCGGTCGACCCGTCGTGCCCGGACGCGGCCGGCATCCTCCGGACGGCCCCGAGACGCCGCCGACCGGGCGAGACGCCGCAGGATCAGGAGGCGTCTCGCGCACACGGGGGCGTCTCGCGGCGGACGGCCGTCGGCTCAGACCATCTCGGCGAGCTCGGACCGCGCACGCAGGTCCCACTTCGAGAACACCCGCGACATGTGGGCGTCGATCGTCCGCACCGACAGTCCGAGGTGCTCCGCGATCCGTCGGTTCGAGAACCCCTGCGCCGCGAGCTGGGCGACCTCGTACTCGCGCTTCGTCAGCGGCTGCGTCCGTCGGCCGGCCGTCACCGCCATCCCGCACGCGGCGAGGTCCGCCTGCACGCTGGCGATCCACCCGCGGTCACCCGAGCGCAGCGCGTCGGCGTACTGGGTGATCGCGTTCGCGAGGGGGCCGTCCACCCGGCCGGCCGCATCCTGCAGGCGGTCGAGCGACGCCGTGGTGTCCCGACCGGCCGCGACGTCCATCGCGTAGTGCAGGGCCTGGCCGTAGAGCACGTGCGTCCAGGCGCCCGAGGCGGTGCCACGGGCGATGAGCTCGTCCGCGCGGTACAGCCCGGCGGGGTTGCCGAGCAGCGCCTCGGTCCAGGCGATCGTCATCTCGATCTGGGCGCCGAGGATCCGCATGGCCCGCAGGGGAGTGGTCCGCGCCCGCTCGACGGACTCGGCGGCGGCGTCGGTCATGCCCGCGTACGCCTGCGACATCGCCAGGCGCGACCAGGCGTAGGCGGCGAACCCTCCCGGGTCGTCGACCGCGTACCGCTCGCAGGCGGCCGTGAACGCGGTGACCGCGTCGGACCACCGGCGCTGTCCGAGGGCCTGGTTGCCGATGCCGAACAGCTCGAGGGTGAAGTCGTACTTGAGGAACGGGTCCGACCGGCTGACCGGCACCTGGGTCACCATCTCGGCGATGTCGCCGCGCCAGACCTGCACCTGGTGCATGACCGAGACGATCTCACCGACGCTCCACGGCGAGTCCTCGAGGTGCACCGCGGCCGTGGCGAGACTCGCCTGCGCCAGCCGCAGGGCGTCGTCGAGTCGTCCGCCGGTGCCCAGGGCGGCCACGGCGCACGCCGCGATCGGCAGGAAGGACCGGGGGATCGCGGGGGCGTGCAGGACGCCGGTGCGCTCGATCTCCTCGCGGACCTCGGCGAAGTCACCGCCCCAGCCCAGGTGCGACAGGCGCAGGACCCGCAGCTGTTCGACGGTCTCCGGGCCCACGAACTGCATCGCGACCTCGGTCAGCGCGACGGCCGCGGCAGCGTCGTCGTCGTGGAACTGTCGGAGGTTCGCGAGGGTCTCGCACGCCTCGACCACGGCGACGTCGTCGACCTCCACCCCGGAGGTCACCAGACCCCAGGCCGCTTCGGCGTCGAGCCGGCCGGCCTCGCGCCCGCTGCTGTACCCGTGGGCCAGGGACCGCAGGCAGTGGGTCCGCACCCGGTCGGTCGGGGTGAGGCCGGCGTCGGGCCCCGCGCTGAGGGCTGCGGTCGTCAGGGCGATGGCGCTCTCGTGCTCCTGCAGGCCGCCGGCGACCCGAGACGCGTCGAGCAGTTGGTCCACCGGAGGCACGATGCCGCACTCCAGCGCCCAGAGGGTCGAACGGAGCCGGGCGGCCGGCGGCGCACCCTCGGGACGGTCGGTGCGGAACGCGTTCGCCCGGGCGAACAGGGCCGTGCGTCGGGCCACGGGCACCAGGGCGCGGACGACCTCACCGACCAGCGGGTGCGAGGAGCGTGCGACCGGACTGCCGGTGTCGGTCGAGTCGATCCGGACGAAGCCGAGCCCCACCGTGCGGTCGAGGTCGAGCCCGTCCACCAGGGCGATCAGCCGGGACAGCGGGATCGGTTCGGCCAGGGCGACGATCTCCACGACGTCACGCAGGTCTCCGGGCAGTGCCCCGAGCTCGGTGCTGTACATGTCGGCCAGGCTCAGCGACGCCGTCACCCGGCCGCGCCAGTACCAGCTGAGGGCGGTGTGCTCCAGCGCGCCGGAGGACAGACCGGCCCGGACGACCTCGCGCAGGTACAGCGGGTTGCCCTGCGTCGCACGGTGCACCTGCTCCACCGATGCCGGTTCGAGCGGAGCCCCGAGGGCGGACTCGACGAGGGACGAGGTCTCGGCCAGGTCGAGCGGTTCCAGGTCGATGCGCTCGAGCAGGTCGTCCTGCCACAGCGCACGCAGGGGTTCGGCGAGTGCGGTGAAGTCCCGGCAGGTCAGGACGAGGCGCGCGTGCTGGTCACGGACGAGCCAGGCGACGTAGCGGGCCGAGAGCGCGTCGAGCAGGTCGGCGTCGTCGACCCGCAGGAGCAGGTCCCGGCCCTCCGCCTCGGCCGCGTCACGAAGGCGCGCCTCGGCGGGGACGGGTTCGGTCAGGTCGTCGCCCAGGACGTCCCCGAAACGGTCGGACACCGCGCCGAAGGGCATCGACGACCCGGAGGCGACCGCGGTGATGGGCACGACGAGCGGGTCCGCGTCACGCTCCTGCGCGGCGACCCGGTCGGTGACCCGGGCCGCGACGGTGGTCTTGCCGAGCCCGGCGGTCCCGACCAGGGCGACGCTCCAACGGTGTTCCCCGACGACGGCGACGGCCCGGTCCTCTTCGTGCCGGGTCATCACGGGCCAGGACAGGCGGGCGGGGGCGGTCGTCGGACGGCGGTCGCTCGACGCGGTCCCGTCGATCATCGCGCACCTCCGTCCTCGATACTGCTCGGTAGTGGACCATCATCTCGCGTCCAGCGGACGAACTGCCGGGCGTGGCTCCTCCCAAGGTGGGGGACAATGGGGACGTGAGCAACACCGATCGACCCGATGAGCGCCCGGTGCCGGCGCCCAACGCGGTGACCAGCCCGGACCAGGTCACCATCCGGCGCGCCCCCCGCTTCAGCGTCTTCATCCTCGGCGGGGCCGTCCTCGGCTTCTTGGTGACGGTGGTCGTCGTCGCGCTCACGATGAGCATCGACCGGGGGGACCAGCAGGAGACCACCGGCTTCGCGGGGCTCGTCGGCTACTTCAGCCTGTACGGCATCTCGATCGGCATGCTCGTCGGCGCCGTCATCGCCGTGGTGCTCGACCAGGTTTCGTCCCGCCGTGCAGCCCGGCTGACGGCCGAGCGCGTGGCGGTCGACCCGGCACCCGAGACCGTCGACGGCGAGCTCGAGGAGCACGACGCCCCGGCCGCCCCGGCCGCGACCGATCCGGCCCCCGACGACCAGGCACAGCCGGAGCGCTGAGGCTGCGCTCGCAGACGCGACCCGAGAACGGACTGGAGGCCCGTCACCAGGTGGTGACGGGCCTCCAGTCCGTTCCGTGCGGACGTCCGCAGCGGCGTCAGCTGAGCTGGTTCGCCTCGACCCAGGCGAGGTACTCCGGCGACACCGAGCCGGTCACGTACTCGCCGGTGAAGCAGCTCATCTCGAGGTCCGTGACGTCGGAGCCCTCGATGATCGCGTCGCGCATGTCGCCGATCTCCTGGTAGATCAGGTGATCGCTGCCCAGGACGCGGTTGATCTCGGGGATCTTCCGGTCGTGGGCGATGAGCTCGGCGCGGGTCGGCATGTTGATGCCGTACACGTGCGGGAACCGGACAGGCGGCGCGGCGCTCGTGAAGGTGACCTCGTTCGCACCGGCGGCCCGCGCCATCTCGACGATCTCGCGGCTCGTCGTGCCGCGCACGATGGAGTCGTCGACGATCAGGATGTTCTTGCCCTTGAACTCGGACGACATCGCGTTGAGCTTCTGACGGACCGATCGCTTGCGCTCCGCCTGCCCCGGCATGATGAACGTCCGGCCGACGTAGCGGTTCTTGTAGAAGCCCTCGCGGTACTCGATGCCGAGCTTCTGCGCGACCTGCATCGCTGCGGGCCGGCTGGAGTCCGGGATCGGCATCACGACGTCGATGTCACCGGTCGGGGCGTACTGCTCGATCGTGTCCGCCAGGCGGTTGCCCAGGCGCAGACGGGCGTCGTAGACGGAGATGCCGTTCATCACGGAGTCCGGACGGGCCAGGTAGACGTACTCGAACGAGCACGGGACCAGGCGCGGGTCCTTCGCACACTGCCGGGCGTGCATCGTGCCGTCCATCTCGATGAAGACGGCCTCGCCCGGGGCGACGTCGCGGACGATGTCGTAGCCGCCGGACTCCAGCACCAGGGACTCGGACGCGACGACCCACTCGCTCTTGCCGGCGTCGTCGAACCTGTGGCCGAGGATGAGCGGCCGGATGCCGTACGGGTCGCGGAACGCCAGCAGGCCGTGACCCGCGATCGTCGCGATCGTGGCGTACGACCCCTCGACCCGCTCATGCACGCGCTCGACCGCGTCGAACACCTGCCCGGGGTCCAGGTGGGTCCCGCGGACCTGTCCCTGCAACTCGTGCGCCAGCACGTTCACGAGCAGTTCGGTGTCCGAGGTCGTGTTGAGGTGCCGACGGTCGATGTCGAACAGCTCGCGGGTGAGTTCCCGCGTGTTCGTCAGGTTGCCGTTGTGCACGAGGACGATGCCGTACGGCGCGTTCACGTAGAACGGCTGGGCCTCTTCCTCGTTCGCGGCGGCTCCGCGTGTGGCGTACCGGACGTGGCCGAGGCCCATCGTCCCGAGGAGTGCACGCATGTCACGGGTGCGGAACCCCTCGCGCACGTGACCGCGGGTCTTGTGCATGTGGTGCACGTGACCGTCGACCGTGGCGATGCCCGTGGAGTCCTGTCCCCGGTGTTGCAGCAGGAGCAGTGCGTCGTAGATGGATTGGTTTGCTGGCCCCTGGTTGACGAGGCCGACGATGCCGCACATGCGCGGAGTGCTCCAGACCGTAGGATCGGGTGGTACCGAACAAGTCTGCCATGCCCCGCGGAGGACGACGTATGCCCAACCCCTACGCCGAGGCCGGCGTCGACACCGCTGCCGGTGACCTGGCCGTCGAGCTCATGAAGTCCGCCGTGTCGGCGACGCACAACGCGTCCGTCCTGGGCGGGGTCGGCGGCTTCGCCGGTCTGTACGACGTCTCGTTCCTGAAGGACTACGAGCGGCCACTCCTGGCCACCTCCACCGACGGCGTCGGCACGAAGGTCGCGATCGCGCAGGCGATCGACAAGCACGACACGATCGGGCTGGACCTCGTCGGCATGGTCGTCGACGACATCGTCGTGGTCGGCGCGACGCCGCTGTTCATGACGGACTACATCGCCTGCGGCCGGGTCGTCCCGAACCGCATCGCCGACATCGTCGCCGGCATCGCCCGCGGCTGCGCGGCCACCGGCACCGCCCTCGTCGGCGGCGAGACCGCGGAACACCCGGGTCTGCTCGGACCGGACGACTACGACGTCGCCGGTGCCGCAGTCGGCGCGGTCGAAGCCGGCTCGCAGCTCGGCGCGCACCTGGTGCAGGACGGCGACGTGGTCATCGCCATCGAGTCCTCGGGGCTGCACTCCAACGGCTACTCGCTCGTGCGGCACATCCTGGGCCAGCGGGGCATCGGCTACACCGACACGCTGCCGGAGCTCGGCGGCCTGGTCGGCGAGGCCCTGCTCGAGCCCACCCGCCTCTACACGACCCCGCTCCTCGAGTTGATCGACGGGCACCCGGGCGACGTGCACTCGCTGTCGCACGTCACCGGTGGCGGCATCGCGGCGAACCTGGCGCGCGTGCTGCCCGTCGGTTCGTGGGTCGAGGTCGAGCGTTCCACCTGGCAGCCGCTCCCGGTGTTCCGTGTGCTCGCGGACCTGGCCGGCACGGCGATCGAGGACACCGAGGGCACCTGGAACCTGGGCATCGGCATGTTCGCGGTCGTCTCGGCGGCGTCGGTGGACGGGATCACCGCGACGCTCCGGTCGGCCGGGCTGCCCGCGTGGGCGGTCGGCACGGTGTCGATCGGCACGCGCGACCTGACCGGGTTCGAGCAGGGTGCGAAGGGCGTCGACGGCGGGGCCGTTCGGCTCGTCGGGTCCTACGCGGGCTGACGCGCCGGCCGCGGTTCGGCCGAGGTTCGTCCGTACTCGAGGTCGCACGACGTGCCGTCCGCGCGACGCCGAGGTCGCACGATGTGCCGCCTCGGGACCGCCGGCGCGGCAGTTCGTGCGACCTCGGCGCCGCCCGGCCCCGCCCCGCCCTCGGCGACGCGCCGACAACGAGGAACGCCGCGCTGCCCGGAGGCGCGCGGCGTCTTCGACCGAGAGGTCAGGCGGACTTGTTCGTGTCCGTCTGGTTCTCGAGGTCACCTTCGTCGCCGAACTCGTCGGCCCACCGGTCGACGTAGTCGGGCTCGTCCGACTGCTGTGCGACGGAGAGTTCGCGTTCGAGAGCACCGTAGTTGGTGTCCGGGCTGAAGTACTTCAGCTCCCGGGCGACCTTGGTGTGCTTCGCCTTCTGACGGCCGCGCCCCATGCGTGACCCCCTCTGTGTCGGCTCGTGTCCGGTCTCGGCGGGCGTCGAGTGCGCACCCGGGAAGAACAGACGGTTCGTGGTTTGAAATCTGTCGGCCACTTTACCATGTACCCCGTTGCCGACTTCGCCCGGCGCGTCCCGAGCACAGCAGAATCGAGGGTGATGATCCGCGCAGCAGAACGAGTCCGCGTCGTCGTGATCGGTGCTGGTCAGGCCGGACTCTCGGTCGCCTGGCACCTGCAGCGTGCGGGACTGGTCGCGGGTCGCGATCTGGTGGTCCTGGACCGCGCTCCGGGGACGGGAGGCGCGTGGCAGTTCCGGTGGGACGCCCTGCGGCTCGGCATCGCCCACCGGGTGCACGACCTGCCCGGCATGCACGAGATGGGTCTCCGTTTCGACGACGCCGACCAGACGCGGCCGGCCCGGGAGGTCGTCGCCGAGTACTACCGCCGCTTCGAGGAGCACCACGACCTCCGGGTGCGCCGGCCGCTCGCCGTCACGGCGGTCCGCCACGACGACGGAGGTGCCGCCCTGGTGGTCGAGACCCGTGACGAGCAGGGCACCGCGGGGGCGATCCGCGCCGAGGTGGTCGTCAACGCTTCCGGCACGTGGGGCACCCCGTTCGTGCCGTGGGTCCCCGGCCGCGACGAGTTCCGCGGCCGACAGCTCGACACGACGGGCTACCGCGACGCGTCGGACTTCGCCGGGCAGGACGTCGTGGTCGTCGGCGGCGGGACCAGTGCGATCGGGTTCCTGCTCGAGCTCGACGGCGTCGCCCGTGCCACGCGGTGGTTCACGCGGCGGCCCGTCGTCTGGTCGGAGGACCCGGCCCTGGCGATCGGCGCGGCGGTGGCGGCGGTCGAGGACCAGGACCGCGCTGCGCGGGCGGGCGGGACACTGCCGAGCATCGTCAGCGGGACCGGGCTGCCGGTGTCCCCGAGGATCCGGAGCGGACTGGCGCGGGGGCTGCTCGGAGCTGAGCCGATGTTCACACGGCTGGAGGAGGACGGCGTCCGGACCGAGTCGGGCGAGCACGTCCACGCCGACGCCGTGATCTGGGCCACGGGCTTCCGGGCGGACCTGCGGCACCTCGCACCGCTGCACCTCAGGACCGAGGCGGGCGGGGTCGTCGTCGAGGACGGGCGTTCCACCGCCGAGCCGCGGCTGTTCCTCGCCGGCTACGGACCGCAGGCGTCGACGATCGGCGCGAACCGTGCCGGCCGGCGGATCGCCCGCCAGGTGCTGTCGGTGCTGGACGACGCGGGTCCGGCGCGGCGACGCGTGGGCGGCTGACCTCCGCGGGTCGGGCGCTCCACCCGGCTCCGGCGGTCAGGCCGCCACCGGCCCACGACGCCCCGCGGCGACTGCCCGCGGTCTGTCAGCAGGACGCACGTCGGCGGCCCGCAGAACTGCGGACCGCCGTACCGCCGTACCGCAACGACTGTTGCTCAGGAAGAAGCGCCGCGTCCGGTCTTCTCCTGCAGGCGATCGATGTGCTCCGACGCCTCGGCCTTGGTGAGGTCGGCTGACAACTCCTCACCGGCTTCGCGGGCGAGGGTGTCGAGGTAGCTGCGCTGCGGGCCGGTCATCGGCTCGTCGCCGGTGACCCACTGCTCGGGGTCCTTGCTCGCGGTGGTCGAGGGGTCCGGGCGTTCTCCGCCGAGGGTCTCCGGCTGGTTCTGGTCTGCATCACTCATGCCCCGGACCGTACGCCGCACCCCCGACCAACGGCGCAGCACCACGTCCCCCGCAGGCCGTGAGCGGACAACGGGCGCCGGACGACTCAGACGGGCGTCGCCGTGTACCGGACCAGGTCGCCGCCGACGTCGCTCGCCGCGACCGGGACGACCCGCCCGTCCCGCTCGATCCAGAGCGTGTTCGCGGGCTCGTCGAGTCGGTCGACCCGGTGCAGCGACCCGGTGAGCAGGACCGACGCGGTGACCCGCACCCGTCCGGACGCGGGACGCGGCGGCAGCCCTGGGACGTCGTCGGCGTACACCGGGTACTCGCCCGGGGACAGCACGGGGGTGACCGGCGTCGTCACGATCTCCACCCCGGACGCTCCGGTCGACGTGTCGGTCACGCCGGACGACACGACGACGAGCCGGACCACCTGGTCCATCGGCAGCGGCACGTCGGCCTTCGGCGCGTCAGCAGGACCGGCCAGTGCGCGGAACGCGGGCCGACCGTCGGCGGCGAGGTGCGCCTCCCGGCCGTCGATGCGGACGCGACCGCGTCCCCGTGAGTCGGCGTAGACGCCCGGCTCGAGCCCGGACCGTCGGGCTTCCAGGAGGCTCACCACGACCCGGTCGGGCCGGTACCAGTCGCGGAGCGTGGCCGGGTCGACCCAGCCGATGCTCGCGACCCCGCGGGCGAGCTCGGCGGAGTCGTCCGCGGCACGCTCGTCGAGGGCGCCGAGGGGGTGCTCACCGCGCACGGCGACGAGCCCGTCGTAGCGGCCGTCGGGCGACACGGGAGGCTCGTGGTCGAGCACCTCGACGCGCTTCGAGACCTTGCCGCCGTGTCCGTCGAAGGTCGCGAAGGTACGCAGGGCCTCGGGAGCGGTCGTCATGGGGTCACATCGTACGACCGGGTACCGTCACGCATCGTCATCGTGCGGACGGGGGACCGGCGGCGCGGCGGCGACCAGGGACCGGACCTCGCCGGTGCACAGTGCGGGGTCGACGCCCTCGGCGGGGCCGGCCGGGCGGGTGGCGCGTCGGGAGGCCGGTGACGGCTGGTGCGCGAGCCGCTGCGGTTCCAGGCTGTTGCGCTGGGCGGAGCGGACCAGGCGGTCCTCCTCGGCCTCCGAGCGGAAGACGCCGTGCGGGGATCGCCGCAGTGGCGGCCGGACGGGCTCGCCACGTCGGTCCTGACCGGGGAAGGGCCGGGAGCGCTTGCCGTACAGCAGCTCGGACGAGTCCAGCAGCCACGGCACCAGCGCGACGGTGACGCCGTGCGTGAGCAGCAGCTTCCGGCGGATGCGCCGACCGCGGTGGTTGTGCAGCATCCCTTCCCACCAGTGGCCGACGATGAAGAGCGGCGTGTACACGGTGACGACCTCTGAGCCGTGCTCGAGCCGGTGCGCCTTGATGTACTTGATCAGCGGCATCGAGATGTCGCGGTACGGGCTCGGCACCATGACCAGCGGGACCTCGATGCCGTGCTCGGCCCACTGTTCGCGGAGTCGGGCGGCGTCGGCGTCGTCGATGGCCACGTGCACCGCTTCGAGCCCGGCGTGCTTCGCGGCGATGGCGTAGTCGAGGGCCTTGAGGACCGGCTTCTGCAGCTTGTTGACGAGCACGATCGCGTGGTCACCGGTCGCGCCGAACTCGGTCTCGACGTCGGCCTCGATCTCGTGTGAGACGTCCCGGTAGTAGCGGTTCACGCCGAGCATCAGCACGAACAGCACGGGCATGATCACGAAGACCAGCCAGGCGCCGTGCGTGAACTTCGTGATCGTGACGATGACGAGCACCACGAAGGTGAAGGTCGCACCGATCGAGTTGATGGTCAGGCTCCGGAGCACCTGCCCACGGTTCACCGGCTCGTCGGCGGTCCCGGCACGGTCGGCGCGGAGCAGGGTCACCCAGTGCTTCACCATGCCGCTCTGCCCGAGCGTGAACGACACGAAGACGCCGATGATGTAGAGCTGGATCAGGCTCGTGACGTTCGCCCGGTAGACGATGAGCAGCGCGGCGGCGACGAGCGCGAGGACGATGACACCGTTCGAGTAGATCAGGCGGTCACCGCGGGTCGACAGGGCCTTCGGGGCGTACGAGTCGCGGGCCAGGATCGAGCCGAGCAGCGGGAAGCCGTTGAACGCCGTGTTCGCCGCGAGCAGCAGCACCGCCGCGGTCGTCGCCTGGATGACGAAGAACAGCACCGAGTTGTTGCCGAACGTCGCGGCCGCGATCTGCGCGATCAGGGAGCGCTGCGGGGTGGTCGCACAGTCCGCGAAGCCCTGCAGGTCGCAGGCGCTCTCGGCGTAGTGCACGCGTGAGACCAGTGCGAGCGTGATGAGTCCGATGAACAGGACGATCGCGATGCCGCCCATGAGCACGAGGGTCTGCTGGGCGTTCTTGATCTTCGGGCGGCGGAACGCCTGCACGCCGTTCGCGATCGCCTCGACACCGGTCAGCGCCGAACAGCCGGACGCGAAGGCGCGGAGGAGCAGCAGGATGAACGCCGCCTGCGTGGTGTGCTCGACGTTCTGCACGGTGTACGCGGCTGACTCGGCGACGGGCGCGTTCCCGGCGGCGACCCGGATCAGCCCGGTGACGACCATCACGAAGACGCTCGCCACGAACAGGTAGGTGGGGACCGCGAAGGCCTTGCTCGACTCGCGGACACCGCGGAGGTTCGCGGCCGCCAGCAGCACGACGAACAGGATCGCGAGTTCGACGCGGAACTCGTTGAGCATCGGCAGCGCGGAGATGATGTTGTCCACACCCGACGCCACCGACACCGCGACGGTCATCACGTAGTCGACGAGCAGCGCGCTCGCGACGACGAGTCCGGCGCGCTCACCGAGGTTCCGGTGTGCGACCTCGTAGTCGCCGCCGCCGGACGGGTACGCCTTGATGAGCTGGCGGTAGGACGCGACGACGACGACGAGCAGCAGGACGACGAGCGCCGCCACCCACGGGGCGAACGTCAGGAACGCCATGCCGCCGAGCAGCAGGATCATCAGGAGTTCCTGGGGCGCGTACGCCACGGAGGAGAGCGGGTCGCTGGCGAAGATGGGGAGCGCCAGGTGCTTCGGCAGCAGCTGCCCCTCGAGTTTCTCGGAGGGGAGCGGGTCGCCGATCAGTCGGGCTTTCAACGACCGGGTCTCGTTGGTCACGAGCGACGAACTTACTCAATCGGTGGGCGAACGCAACACCGGAGGGCCGAACGGTATTCCGCCGTGACCGAACAGAATGCGACGAACCCCTCCGATCTGCGTCAAGACGCGGATCGGAGGGGTTCTGAGTGGTGTTCCTGAAGGAACGGACAGGATGCGCCGACCCACCGGAACCGGACGGGAGGCCCGGATCGATCCCGCCCCGTCCGGCGCCGGTCAGAGCGACTTGCGCAGGGCCTCCAGGCCGTCGCGCAGTCGCTGGACGGCCGCGTCGTCGAGCGTGCCACGGGCGGCACGGCGGCGGAGGTCCGCACGGAGCTGCTGCCGGAACACGGCGACGGCCATCTCGGCGTCGCGGAGGGACCGGACACCGGCTGCCGGCACCGCGGTCGGACCGGAGGTGGACGACCCGCCGGTGGCACCGGGTTCGGCGGCGGCCGCCAGGTCCGCACGCAGCGACTTCATCGCGGCGCCGACCGACGCGCGCACGCCGTCGGCGAGCGACTTGACGCTGTCGGTGACGCCGTTCTCGAGCTGCGCGACCTCGTCCGCGCGGGCGTCGAGCTCTGCGCGGCCGGCGTCGGTGATGGCGTAGACGGTCTTGCGGCCGTCGGAGGTGCCGGTGATCAGGCCGTCCTCCTCCAGCTTCGCCAGACGTGGGTAGACGGTTCCGGCGCTCGGCACGTAGGTACCGCCGAAGCGGTCGCCGAGCGCGGTGATGACCTCGTACCCGTGCATCGGGTGGTCGGCCAGCAGGACCAGCAGGTAGAGGCGCAGGTGACCGTGCGCGAAGACGGGGCTCATGCGACGGTCCCGCCCTGCTCGTCGAAGGACGGAGTTGCCGGAGCTGTCGGAGTCGTCGGCGTGGGCGGCCCGTCGGGGGCGGTCGGCGCGGTCGGTGCGTCGGACGCGGCGGGTGCGTGGCCGTGCACGATCGCCACGTCACCGGAGACCGAGTTGATGCGGATGTCGACGTAGGAGCCGGCGAGCTCGCCGTCGGTCCGCGTGTACGAGCCGCGGGTGCCGCGGATCTCGGCGTCGTCGAACTGCAGCCGGCCGGTCGCGGTGTTGATCGTGCTCGTGTAGGGCGTGCCGTGCTCCAGACGGACGTCGACCGACCCGGACACCGTGTTCACCTTCACCTGGTCGGGGGAGCCGTGCAGGTCGAGGACGACCGCCGAGGACACTCCGTCCGCAGTGAAGCGGCGGATCTCGCCGGTGGCGACGACGTCACCCGAGACGGTGCGGAGCGCGACGGCGCCGACCTGGTCGCGGAGCGTGGTCGTGCCGGAGACGGCGTTGACGACGACGTCACCGATCACGCCGTCGACGACGACGTCCCCGGAGACGCTGTTGAGGGTGGCACCGCGCTCGGTACCGGAGAGCAGGACGCCGGCCGAGACGACGCCGATGTTCACCGTCACGTCCCGGGGGACCAGGATGCTGACGTCGGCTCGGGCGCCGCCGCCACGGAAGGACTTGAGGAACCCGAGGACGTCGTCCCAGCGCATCTGCGGGTGGTCGACGGTGAGGGTGTCGCCCTCGATCTCGACCTTGATGGGCTTGCCGGAGACCTGGTGGATCTCCACGCGGGCGGTGGGTTCGTCGTGCGTGACGACGTCCACCTGTCCGCCGACCAGACCGATCCGCAGTGCGCGGACGATCCCGGTGTCGATGACCTTCGGCTCGTCGATGAGCCACTTCTCCTGTGCCATGACGTCTCCCTGTCCAGACGCGATGTGTCGCGTCTTCTGCGACACGATACATCGCGTCTGGACAGTGCGGCCAGGGTCAGCCCCGGATGCTCGGCGCAGGGTCAGGAACCGGCGGGGCGGGGGCGGGGCGTGCCTCCCGGGTGGGGCTCCACGGGAACCGACGGAAATGGCGCATCAACGGCTGGACCATCGGACCGATGGCGAACGCGGCGACGACGGTGCCGACGCCGACGTCCCCGCCGAGCAGCCAGCCGATGACGACGACCGTGACCTCGACGCTCGTCCGCGCGACCCACAGCGGCCAGCCGAGCCGCTCGTGCAGGCCGACCATCAGGCCGTCGCGCGGACCGGTGCCGAACCCCGCGCCGATGTAGCACGCGGTCGCGACGGCCAGGAGGGCGAGACTCGCGACGAACAGCAGGACGCGGCCGAGCAGGTCGCCCGGCTCGGGGACCAGCCAGAGCACCAGGTCGGCGGCCGGACCGACGCACAGGACGTTGAGCAGCGTGCCGATCCGCGGTCGCTGGCGGAGGGGGATCCAGAACAGCAGGATCACGAAGCTCGAGGTCACCGTGACGACGCCGAACGACCACGGCAGGACGTTCTCGAGCCCCTGCGTGAGGACCGTCCACGACGAGACGCCGACGACGGCACGGACCTGCAGCGCCACCGAGGCGCCGTAGAGGAAGAGGCCGACGGCGAGTTGCAGGAAGCGCAGGGTCAGGGCGGTGGAGCGGGGCATGGCTCGATGCTCGCGCAGATTGGCCTGCTGTGCGAGAGCCAATCGGGCTAGCGTGGACCCATGAGCCCCGTCCTCCTCAGCGCCCGGTCCGTCGCCCTGCTGCTCCGCCACTGGCGAGCCGGATCCGATGCCGCCGCCTACGAGGCGCTCGCCGACGCCGTCCGGGTCCTCGTCATCGACGGACGCATCCCGCACGCGGCCCGTCTGCCCGCCGAACGCGGTCTCGCTGCCGCCCTCGGCGTCTCCCGCACCACCGTCGCGAACGCCTACGCGCGTCTCCGCGAGGACGGGTACCTCACCTCGCTCCGCGGCTCCGGGAGCATCATCCGCCTGCCGCTCGAAGGGCGTCCGGATCCGGAGCACCTGGCCGGCACCGTCCCCGTGGACCTGCTCGACCTCCGGAAGGCCGCCCTCCGCAGCGCGCCGGGCGTCGCCGACGCCGTCGAACGGGCGATGCGGCACCTCCCGGCGGCACTCGCCGGGATCGGGTACGACACCGTCGGCGACGCCGGGCTCCGGGCCGCGATCGCCGACCGGTACACCGCACGCGGACTGCCGACCACATCGTCCGAGGTGATCGTCACCATCGGCGCGCAGCACGCGATCGCCCTGCTCGCGCGGGTGCTGGTCCGCCGCGGCGACCCCGTGCTGGTCGAGTCACCGACGTACCCGCACGCCCACGAGGCGCTCCGCGAGGCCGGCGGCCGACTCGTCTCGGTCCCCGTCGACGTCCGCGGCGGCTGGGACGAGGCGGTGCTCGACGCCACGATCCGCCGCTCGGCCCCGACGGTCGCCTACGTCATGCCGGAACTGCACAACCCCACGGGCGCGACGATGACCGCATCGACGCGCCGCTTGCTGGTCGAGGCCGCAGCGGCGGTCGGCACGGTCGTCGTCGCCGACGAGACGATGGGGGAGCTCCGCATCGACGGCGTGCCCTCGCGACCCCTCGCCGCCGACGCAGCCGGACAGGTCGTCATGGTCGGTTCCGCCGCCAAGGTCTTCTGGGGCGGACTGCGGATCGGGTGGGTGCGCGCCGCACCGGACCTGCTGCAGCGGCTGCTGCTGGCCCGACCGACCGGTGACCTCGGCACGCCGGTCCTCGACCAGCTCGTCGCGCGTGAGCTGGTCCCGCAGACCGCGGCCGTCCTGGAGGCCCGGCGTCACGTCCTCCGCGACGGTCGCGACGGTCTCGTGGCCGCGCTCCGGGCGCGGCTGCCGGAGTGGGACGTGCCGTCCCCGGCGGGCGGGTTGACGCTGTGGGTCGGGCTCGGGCGGCCGGTGTCGAGTGCGCTCGTGCTCGCAGCGCGGTCGGAGGGGGTGGTGCTGGCCTCCGGCGGGGTGTTCGGGCCGGACGGCGGGTTCGAGCGGTCGCTGCGGGTGCCGTTCACCGTGTCCGGCGCGGACCGGGAGCGGCTGGTCGAGGCGTTGGCGCGGTCGTGGGAGCGGGTCGGCGGGGCGGCGGTGGAGACGAGGGGGTCCGCGGCGGCGGTGGTGTGAGCCGCTTCCACTCCGCCACCGTTCGTTCCGTCCCGCTTCTCACTCTCGCGGGGGATGCGGGTGGCCCTCCCGGGTGACGCGGTGGCCGGTGCCGAGACGGGAGCATCGGGACCATGAACAGCACCCTGTCCTCCTCGTCCGCCGCACTGCCGGGTACGTCGTCCGGCTCCGCCGCCGGCGTGCCGCCGCTCGCCCGGGTCACGATGGCGCTGACGGGGGCGGTCCTGGCCGGGGTCGCGACGAGTTTCGGACAGGCGGTGCCCGGACTCGGCACGGTGTCGAACTCGGCCGGCCCGTGGTTCGTCGTCGCGGCGCTGCTGGTGCTCGCGGCGGGGGTCGGCCGCGGCGCTGGTGCCGGTGCTCGGGCTCGGGGTCGTGGCGGATGGCTGTCGGTGGCGCTGGCGATGGTGCTCGGGGTCGTGCTGCTCGAGCTCATGCACATCGGGTACTGGGCGGCCACGAACCTGCGCGGCTACGTCGACACGTTGTCGATCACGAACTTCTGGGTCGTGATGGCGGTGCCGGCCGGGCTCCTGGCGGGCGCGGTCGCCGTCGCGGCACGGTCCGCCGACGGCCGCTGGCGCGGGGCTGCGGCCGGGGCCACCGCCGCCGTCCTCATCGGCGAGGGGGTCCGCGGGTTGCTGCAGGTGGCGGCGACCACCGGCTCGGCGACGTGGATCGTGCAGATCGTGGTCGGGATCACCGTGGTCGTCGTGGGGATGGCGCTGGCCCGGACGCCGGTCGGCCGGGTGGTCGCCCTCGGGTCCGGGATCATCGGGTCGGTGGCCGTCGCCGCGGTGTACGTGGGCGTCGGCTGGGCCTGATCCCGTCCGCCGTGCCGGGCGCACTGCTCCGGCACTCCCTCCGCGAAACTGCACGTTCGTCCACAGAGTGCACTGCCGGGGCACGCGCTGACGCCACGGCTGCGAGGATCGAGACGTGCACCTCCTCTCCGTCTTCAGTCTCCGGAACCGCGCCCTCATCGCCCTCGTGACGATCGTGGTCGCCGTCTTCGGTGGCGTCGCCCTGTCGAGCCTGAAGCAGGAACTCATCCCGAGTGTCGAGTTCCCGCAGGTCGCGATCGTCAGCGCCTACCCCGGGGCCACGCCAGAGGTGGTGTCCAACGACGTCTCGACCAAGATCGAACAGGCCATCCAGGTCGTCCCGGACCTCGAGTCGACGAGCGCCACCTCGTCCACCGGGCAGAGCGTCGTCTCGGCCTCGTTCCAGTACGGCTCGAACCTGGCCAGCGCCGAGGACAAGATCCAGACTGCGGTGAACGCCCTGTCGTTGCCCGACTCCGTGCAGACGCAGATCGTCACCGGGTCCTTCGACGACCTGCCGGTGCTGCAGGTCGCGGTCTCGGCCTCCGGCAACCAGGAGCAGCTCGTCGACCGGCTGCAGGCCTCGGCGATCCCCGACCTCGAGAAGCTCGACGGCGTGCGGCAGGCCGACGTCTTCGGCAACCCGGGCCGCCGCGTCGTCATCACGCCGGACCAGGACGAGCTCGCAGCCCGCGGACTCAGCCAGACGGTGATCTCGGACGCGCTCGACGACAACGGCACGCTGATCCCCGGCGGCACGTTGACCGAGGACGGTTCGACGCTGTCCGTGCAGACCGGTGAGCGGATCGCGTCGCTCGAGGACATCCGTGACCTGCCGCTGACGAGCTCGTCGTCGGGGTCTGGTTCCTCGGCCTCCGGCGGCACGACGTCCGGCTCTGCCGGCGCCACGTCCGGTGCTGCCACCGGTGCCGGCGCGGCTGCCACCGGTGCGACGGGCACTGGTGCGACTGGTGCTGGTGCGACCGGTACGGGTACCGGTGCGGACGCGACCGGCGGGACCACGACGACGGCTCCGACCGACGGCACGGCGACCGGTGGCGCGACCACCGCGGCGACACCCACGGACACGACGCTCGGCGACGTGGCGACCGTTGCCATCAAGGAGTCCCCGCGCACCTCGATCAGCCGTGTGGACGGCGAGCAGGCCCTGACGATCTCGATCACGAAGACGCAGGAGGCCAACACCGTCGACGTCTCGAAGACCGTGCGCGACGCGCTGCCCGGCATCGAGAAGAAGATCGAGGGCGACCCGCGCTTCACCGTCGTCTTCGACCAGGCGCCCTACATCCAGCAGTCGATCGACTCCCTCGCCGAAGAGGGCCTGCTCGGCCTCGGCTTCGCGGTCATCGTCATCCTGGTGTTCCTGCTCTCGTGGCGCTCGACCCTGGTCACCGCGATCTCGATCCCGACCTCGGTGCTCCTCGCCGCGATCGGCATGCGCGCTGCGGGGTACACGCTCAACATCATCACGCTGGCTGCCCTGACGATCGCGATCGGCCGCGTGGTCGACGACTCCATCGTCGTCATCGAGAACATCAAACGGCACATGGTGCCCGGCGTCGACCGCGGCCGTGCGGTGCTCGCCGCCGTGCGCGAGGTCGCCGGGGCGGTCACCGCCTCCACCCTGACCACCGTCGCGGTGTTCCTGCCGGTGGCGTTCGTCGCGGAACTCGTCGGGGAGCTCTTCCGGCCGTTCGCCGTGACGGTCACGCTGGCGCTCATCGCCTCGCTGCTCGTGTCGCTGACGATCGTGCCGGTGCTCGCGTACTGGTGGCTCCGGCCCGCCAAGGCCAAGCAGGGAACGGTCACCGCCACGGCCGCGTCGGAGGGCTCCGACCCGGCTGCTGCCGACCTCGACACCATCCGTCCGGGCTCCGAAGGGACGCTCGCCTCGGCGGGCGACCTGCACGACGCCGGCACCTCGGACCGCCTGCGCCGTGTGTACCTGCCGGTGCTCAGCTGGGCGGTCCGCAAGCCGGTCGTCGTCGTGCTGCTCGCCGTGGTCGTCCTCGGTGGCACGGTCGCCTCGCTGCCGTTCGTCACGACGAACTACCTCGGCGACTCCGGGCAGAACACGTTCACCGTGACGCAGGACCTCAAGGCCGGCTCGAGCCTCGCCGTCCAGTCCGACTCCGCGCGCAAGGTGGAGCGGGCGCTGCAGGACGTCGACGGCGTCGAGACCGTCCAGACCACCATCGGCACGAGCGGGCAGTCGATCCAGGCGGCCTTCGGTGGTGGCGGCACGGCCTCGGTCCAGTACGCCGTCACGACCGACGCGGACGCCGACCAGACGACGATCCAGGCCGATGCGCGGAAGTCGCTCAAGGGGATCGACGACGTCGGTGAGATCACCATCGCGTCCTCGGGCGGCTTCGGCGGCAGCAGTGACATCGAAGTCGACGTCACCGCGCCGACCCAGTCGCAGCTCGAGACGGCGTCGCAGAAAGTCCTCAAGACCATGCAGTCGGTCGAGAACACGACGGCCGCGACGAGCAACCTGTCGGCAGCGGAACCGTTCCTGGCAGTCCGCGTCGATAGGGCGAAGGCCGCGTCCCTGGGGCTCACCGAGACCCAGGTCGGCGGGCTCGTCGCCGCAGCGGTCTCACCGCGCGACACCGGCAGCATCGAGATCGACGACGCGACGCTCGACGTCTACATCGCCGACGCCGAGCCGCCGACCACGATCGCCGCCCTCCGCGACCTCGCGGTCCCGACGAGCACCGGCACCGCCAAGCTGACGGACGTCGCGACGGTCGAGGAGTCCGACGGCCCGACCACCGTCACCACGACGAACGCGGCCCGGACGGCCACGATCACCGTGACGCCGGACGCGTCGAACCTCGGTGCCGCCGTGCAGTCGGTCACCACGGCCGTCGACGAGCTCGACTTGCCCCGCGGTGCGACCGCGTCGATCGGTGGTGTCGCCGCCAGCCAGTCGTCCGCGTTCTCGCAGCTCGGCCTGGCGCTCGTCGTCGCCGTGCTGATCGTCTACGTGATCATGGTCGCGACGTTCCGCAGCCTGCTGCAGCCGCTGATGCTCCTGGTGTCGGTGCCGTTCGCCTTCACCGGTGCACTGCTGCTGCAGATCATCTCCGGCGTGCCGCTCGGAGTCGCGTCGCTGATCGGTCTGCTGATGCTCATCGGCATCGTCGTGACGAACGCCATCGTGCTCATCGACCTCGTCAACCAGTACCGGCGACGAGGACTCCGGGTCCGTGACGCCCTGCTCGAGGGCGCGACCCGTCGTCTCCGGCCGATCCTCATGACGGCGACCGCGACGATCTTCGCGCTGCTGCCGATGGCGATCGGGCTGACGGGGAAGTCGGGCTTCATCTCGCAGCCGCTCGCCCTCGTCGTCATCGGCGGTCTGGTGTCGTCCACGCTGCTGACGCTCGTGGTGCTGCCCGCGCTGTACGCCCTGGTCGAGGGTGCGCGCGAGCGTCGGGCCGAGCGGAAGTCGGCACCAGCGCAGATCTGACCGTCTGGCGGTCGGGAGTTCAGCGCTCGCTGGGCTCCCGGTCGGCCGGGCGGAACCACGACACGAGCGCACAGGTCAGGGTGACGAGGAAGACGAGCGCCCCGAGCTGCGCGACGACGGACACCTGGCCGACCGCGGCCCCGTAGCCGCCGAACGACACCGCGACCAGGAACGACAGTCCGAGCAGCAGCTCCACGGAGGTCCGGACACCGGTCAGGGGAGCGGCGAACGGACGCGGGGCGCGGTGGACCGGCGTCTGGGCAGAGGGTGTCGGGGCGGAGGGCGTGGAGGTCACCTCGGAAGTCTGGCGAGCCGTCCGGTCCGATGGCAGTCCCGCTCCGGGTGCCACCCGCCCGGGGGAGTCAGCGCAGGCCGGCGCGGAGGAAGTTCGTCACGCGCCGGCTCATCGCCTGGTCGAGCTGCGCGATCGAGTGCGCCGATCCCTGCACCGCCACGAACCGCACCGAGACACCGTGCGACCGCAGCGTCGACGCGAACCGCTGCGACTCCCACAGCGGGATGAACTCGTCCGTCGAGTGCCCGATGAAGAACGGCGCCGTCGCCTTCGTCACGTGGTACTCCGGCGAGGCCCGCTCGGCCGCCTGGCAGGCTCGGTAGGACGTACAGCCGAGGTAGAGCAGCTGCTTCCGTTGGAACGCCGCGGCGACCCCGTCCGGTCCGGTCGAGCGGGCCGTCAGGTCGGTCGGGCCGCTGAGGTCGACGACCGCCCGGATCCGGTAGCCCTCGGCGTACGCACTGGACTCGTGGTCCTGCACGGCGAGCATCGCGGCGAGGTTCCCGCCGGCGCTGCCGCCGAACACCCCGACGCGTCCGGGGTCGACGTCGTACGTCCGCAGCGTGGTCTCGCGGAACACGAAGTCGAGTGCCCGACGGACGTCGTCGAGTCCGGCGGGGAAGGGGTCCGTCGGTGCCAGGCGGTAGTCCACGTTGAAGGTCACGAAGCCCTCGGAAGCCAGGTACTGGCACACCGAGCGGTACGCGGCGGTCGCCTTGTCACCGTGTGACCAGCTGCCGCCGTGGATCATCATCACCGCCGGACGTGTGCCGACGTCGACACGGTCCGGGGCCTCCGTCGGCGCAGCGGTCGGGGTCGCCGTCGGGGTGGCGGTGCTCTCCGGTGGGCTGTCGGCGGGCAGGCAGACGTCGAGTTGCTGGAGCGGGTCCTGCCCGTAGGGGACGTCCTGCACGACGTCGATGCCGTGGTACCGCAACGACAGGGGGTAGATGACCGGCCCCGCGGTGACCGTCGAGTTCCGGTCGCCCGTGCCGTCCGCACTGCAGGACGCGGCGGCGCCGACGACCGCGACCGCGGCGACGAGCGCGAGCAGGAGACGACGGCCGGACTTCATCGCGAGCCACGGTACAGGGGCCGGCCGGGGTGCCAGGATGGTGGTCACACCCGCAGGAGGATCCCGTGAGCCGTCAGAAGTCCTGGAACGCCGATCCGGAACCGCTCCTCCGCGTCGGTCCCGGATTCCGACTCGAGACCGTCGACCCCGACGGCACACCGGGCTTCCCCGGCCGCAAGATCGACGGGCTCGAGGCCTTGGCCGCCGGCGCCTCCCGGCTCGCGGCCCTGCAGGAGCGGCTCTGGGCAGCGGCAACGGCCGGCGACCAGCGGCGCGTGCTGCTCGTCCTGCAGGCGATGGACACCGCGGGCAAGGGCGGCATCGTCTCGCACGTCGTCGGCGCGGTCGACCCGAACGGCGTGCACTACGCGGGCTTCGGGGCCCCGACGGCCGAGGAGCGCGAGCACGACTTCCTCTGGCGCATCGAACGACAGCTGCCGAACGCCGGACAGCTCGGGGTGTTCGACCGCTCCCACTACGAGGACGTCCTCATCCAGCGCGTCCGCGGGCTGGCGGAACCGGCCGAGATCGAGCGTCGGTACGGGGCGATCGTGGACTTCGAGTCCCGCCTGGCCGAGCAGGGCACCACGATCGTCAAGGTCATGCTGCACATCTCGAAGGACGAGCAGCGTGAGCGTCTCGGCGACCGCCTGGACCGGCCGGACAAGCACTGGAAGTTCAACCCGGGCGACATCGACGAGCGTCTGCGCTGGGACGACTACCAGCAGGCGTACCAGGTCGTCTTCGACCGGACGTCGAGCGAGCAGGCGCCCTGGTACGTCGTCCCGGCGAACCGCAAGTGGTACGCCCGTCTCGCCGTGCAGCAGCTCCTGCTCCGCGCCCTGGAGGACATGCACCTCTCGTGGCCCGCCGCCGACTTCGACGTCGCCGAGCAGCGACAGCGGCTCGCCGAGTCCTGACCGCTCGTCCGCTCGTCCGCTCGGTGCGCCGGCACCGGCCTGGAGGTCCGGGGCTGGCTTCCCGAGGCCGGTTCGCGTAGACTCCCTCGGTCGGCCTTCGACACCGTGGCTCGCGAGCCGCGGACGTGTTTGGGTGTTGTGTAGTTCGAGGGCTGGAATCACGTCGATCGACGACGGGATGAACCCCCTCTCCACGAACCGCCCCCGCCGATGTCGCTGCCGGGCCGCGTGGTACGTCTGCACCCCGGAAAGAACACATGGCCCCGTACGACAAGGGCGCGAACTCCCGCGCCGACCGTTCCGACCGCGCTCGTCACCCGAACGGCACCCCTGCCGCTCGCAGTGCCAAGCACCGCGGCTTCCGAGCCCCCGAGCCCACCGCGCCGCGCCAGAAGCAGCGCTGGGACGCCGAAGAGCGTCGCTCCCGTCCCTCGTCGGGCGAGCGCCCGAACTGGGAGCCGCGTGACAGCCGCGGCAGCCGTCCGGCGTGGGAACCCCGCGGTGCGGGCCGTCCCGCACGCGGCGACGACCGTGCCCCGCGTTCGTTCGACCGGAACGACCGTGCCCCTCGTCGTGACGACAACGACCGTGCGCCGCGTCGTTTCGACCGTGACGAGCGCGCGCCGCGTTCGTTCGACCGGAACGACCGTGCCCCTCGTCGTGACGACAACGACCGTGCGCCGCGTCGTTTCGACCGTGACGAGCGCGCGCCGCGTTCGTTCGACCGGAACGACCGTGCCCCTCGTCGTGACGACAACGACCGTGCGCCGCGTCGTTTCGACCGTGACGAGCGCGCGCCGCGTTCGTTCGACCGGAACGACCGTGCCCCTCGTCGTGACGACAACGACCGTGCGCCGCGTCGTTTCGACCGTGACGAGCGCGCGCCGCGTTCGTTCGACCGGAACGACCGTGCCCCTCGTCGTGACGACAACGACCGTGCGCCGCGTCGTTTCGACCGTGACGAGCGCGCACCCCGTTCGTTCGACCGCAACGACCGTGCCCCTCGTCGTGACGACAACGACCGTGCCCCGCGTCGTTTCGACCGTGACGAGCGTGCACCCCGTTCGTTCGACCGCAACGACCGTGCCCCTCGTCGTGACAGCGACGACCGTCCGCGTCGCTTCGACCGTGACGAGCGTGCACCCCGTTCGTTCGACCGCAACGACCGCGCCCCTCGTCGTGAGGACGACCGTGCGCCGCGCCGTTTCGACCGTGACGAGCGCGCCCCGCGCAGCTCCGACCGCTCGACCGAGCGCACCCCGTTCGTCCCCGCGGACGACGTCAAGCTCGAGAAGCTGCAGGCCGAGGCGACCATCGCCGCCGACGTCGACGGTGTGACCTTCGGCGATCTCGGCATCGGCGGGAACATCTCCCGTGCCCTGGCCGAGCTCGGCGCAGCGAGCCCGTTCCCGATCCAGGCGGCGACGATCCCCGACGTGCTCGCCGGCAAGGACGTCCTCGGCCGCGGTCGCACGGGCTCCGGCAAGACCATCGCGTTCGGCGCCCCGCTCGTCGAGAAGCTCATGGAGCACGGCGGCGGCATGAAGCGGAAGATGGGCCGCGCTCCGCGTGCGCTCATCCTCGCGCCGACCCGCGAACTCGCCCTGCAGATCGACCGCACGGTGCAGCCGATCGCCCGCTCGGTGGGCCTCTTCACGACGCAGATCTACGGCGGCGTCCCGTACGGCCGTCAGGAGGGTGCGCTCGAGCGCGGCGTCGACATCATCGTCGGCACCCCGGGTCGTGTGCAGGACCTCCTGAACAAGGGGAAGCTCGACCTCAGTGAGGTCGTCATCTCCGTCCTCGACGAGGCCGACCACATGTGCGACCTCGGGTTCCTCGAGCCGGTGCAGGAGATCCTCCGCGCCACGGCCGAGGTCACCCCGCAGGGCAACCGCGCCCAGAAGCTGCTGTTCAGCGCGACGCTCGACACCCAGGTCGCCGCGCTCGTCGAGCAGTTCCTGCACGAGCCGAGCGTCCACGAGGTCGCGGGTGAGGACCAGGCGTCCTCGACCATCGACCACCGCGTGCTCGTGGTCGAGCAGCGCGACAAGGACCGCGTCCTCGAGGAGCTCGTCGCCGGCGAGGGCAAGACCATCGTCTTCGCCCGCACCCGCGCCTACGCCGAGCGTCTCGCCGAGCAGTTCGAGGACGCCGGCATCCGCGCGACCTCGCTGCACGGTGACCTCAACCAGTCACGCCGCACGCGCAACCTGTCGCTGCTCACCAGCGGCCGGGTGAACGTGCTCGTCGCCACGGACGTCGCGGCGCGCGGTATCCACGTCGACGACATCTCGCTCGTCGTGCAGGCCGATGCGCCGGACGACTACAAGGCGTACATGCACCGCTCCGGTCGTACCGGTCGTGCCGGCAAGGAGGGCACGGTCGTGACGATCGTCCCGCGCAGCCGTCGCCGGAAGATCGAGGGCATCCTCGAGCACGCCGAGATCCGGGCGGACCTGGTCGAGAGCGGTCCCGGCGACCGCATCCTCGCGGAGCTCGCCGCGCGCTGAGGTCGTGAGACGCGGGCGTCTCTGCGAGACACCGCAGAACTCGTGAGACGCCGCCGGGAACGGCGGCGTCTCGACCACGACGCGGCGTCTGGAACGACCACTCCACGGACGGGAGGTGGGCCCCACCAGCCGGTTCCGACACGACGCGCCAGCGGCGTGGCGGCCGTGCCTGGAGGGACGGTACCAGCTGGTACCGTGCCTCCCGTCCGTCGTGTCAGCGGTTGAAGAACAGCACGCCGCGCGCGTAGCCCGCCTGGCCGGCGTGCTGGACGCAGTCGTCGAGGATGCTGACCAGGCGCACGCCGACGGTCACCGGCGGGTCCCAGGCCTCGTCGACGACGGTTTCGAAGTCCTCGGGCGCAAGGGTGTGCAGGTATGCGACGGTGCGCTCGTGCACCGCGCCGAGGTACCCGGTCAGGAGCTCGGCCGACGCGCGGACACGGCCGACGTCGTCACGGGACATGCCGTACCCGAGCGCCTCGGCGGGGAACGGCAGGCCGAAGCGCTCGACCCAGCCGTCGGCCGTCCAGACCTGTTCGGTGCCGGCGAGGGCGGCGATCTGCGAGTCCTGACCGCGGGCGATGTGCCAGGCGAGCCAGGCGAGCGTGTTGGCGCCGGCGGCCGGGCGGGAGGCGAGCTGGTCTTCCGACAGGCCGTCGACGGCACGTCCGACGGTCTCGGGTACGCGGGAGAACGCTTCGACGAGGAGTTCGGCGGGAGTGGTCATGAGTCCGACCGTACGCCGCACCTCGGTCAGAGGCTGGCGGCTCGGGAGTGGCGGGCGAGGGCTTCGCCGAGGAGCGTGAACTGGGTGGCGAGGCGGGCGCGGTCAGCGGGGGCGACGACCTCCCGGGCAGCCGCCGAGTAGACGCCACCGATCTGCTGTGCGACCGCGGCACCGGACGGGGTGAGGCGGAGCAGCAGACTGCGGCGGTCGTCCGGGTTCGGCCCACGGCGGATGTGCTCGTGCCGCTCGAGCCGGTCGATCAACGAGGTCATCGCGCCCGTGGACAGTTCCAGGTGCTCGCCGGCCTGCTTCGGGGTGACGCCCGTGCCGGTGGCGGCCAGGAAGAGCACGAAGCGGGTGTCGGTCGCGTTGAGTCCGCGCGCGGCGCTCTCGCGGGCGAGCACACGGGCGTGGTGCATCTGGAACGAGCGGAACGCGACCATGAGGTCGGCGAGGTCGTCCTCGGCGGCGGCGGGGACCGGCGGGGTGGGCTGCACGTCCGGGCTCACGGGCACCGGCAGGGCACCGGACAGCGGATCGGGCAGCGCGTCGGGCAGTACTTCAGGCACGATGGGGACGGGCGCTCGGGAGTCGCGCATGCGGGGGTGTCGCTCTTCTCGCCAGGGACCGCGGTGGACGGTCGACGGGCGACTCGGGGCGGTCGCCGTGGTCATCATGGTGCGCCTTCGCGCCTGTGCGTTCCACCCCCAACAGAAGGGGGGGCGTCCGGCGATGTCCCTGGCGGCCGTTACCGTGGCTCGCATGCGGATCCTGCACACGGGCGACTGGCACCTCGGACGCACGCTGCTCGGGGCGGACCTGCTCGAGCACCAGGCGGCGTTCCTCGACCACCTCGTGCAGGTGGTCCGCGAGCGCGCGGTCGACCTCGTCGTGGTCGCCGGCGACGTCTACGACCGGGCCATCCCGCCGGTGGAGGCGGTCCGGATGCTCTCGCGCGTGCTCGAACGCCTGTCCGAGACGGCGACGGTCGTCGTGACGCCCGGCAACCACGACTCCGCCGTCCGACTCGGGTTCGGCGCCGGCGTGATGAGCGACCGCGTTCGGATCCTCGCCGAGCCGTCCCGACTGGCGGAACCGGTGCTGGTGGACGCCGCCGACGGGGGCGGCCCGGTCGCCGTGTACGGCCTGCCCTACCTGCAGCCCGACATGGTCCGCTACGCGCTCGCCCCGGTGCCGGACGAGCCACTCGCCCGCTCGCACCAGGCGGTCGTCGGAGCCGCGACGGACCTGGTCCGAGCCGACCTCGCCGGTCGCCCGGGCACGCGTTCGGTCGTCGTCGCGCATGCCTTCGTCGGTGGAGCCCTGGCCAGCGACAGCGAGCAGGACATCCGGGTCGGTGGGGTCGACCGGGTCGCCGAGTCCACCTTCGACGGCATCGACTACGTCGCCCTCGGACACCTGCACGGACCACAGCGGGTCGGGACGGGGGACCGCATCCGGTACGCGGGCTCGCCGCTGGCGTTCTCGTTCGGCGAGCGGAACCACACCAAGTCCGTGACCCTCGTCGAGCTGGCAGCGGACGGGTCCGTGACGGTGGACCTCCTGCCGACCCCGGTGCCCCGACGGCTCGTGGACGTCCGCGGCAGCATCGGGCAGATCGAGTCCGGGGCCTTCGCCGAACACGTCGACGCCTGGGTCCGGGTCGCCGTCACCGACACCGTGCACCCGGAGCGGTTGTACGCCCGCGTGAAGGACCGCTTCCCGCACGCGCTCGCGATCACGCACGAGCCCGCGGTCGCCCCGGAGCGCTCGGCTGCGCGGACGGTCAGTGCGACGAGCGACCCGGTGGAGGTCGCCGCCGACTTCGTCACCTACGCGACGGGTGGTGCGCCGGACGAGGTCGAGCTCGCGATCCTCCGCGACGCGTACGAGTCCGCGGCCGCCGCGCTCGCCGAGCAGGGGGCGCGCTGATGTACCTGCACCGCCTGGAACTCCGCGCTGTCGGTCCCTACCCGGACCTGGTGTCGATCGACTTCGCGTCCCTCGCCGCCTCGGGGGTGTTCCTGCTCGAGGGGCCGACGGGTTCCGGCAAGTCGACCATCATCGACGCCGTCGTCTACGCCCTCTACGGCGGGCTCGCCGGCAGCGACGCCAGCAACGACCGCCTGCACAGCCAGCACGCCGACCCCAGGGTGGAGCCCTTCGTCGACCTGGTCTTCGAGACGAGCGCCGGGGTGTACCGCGTCCGCCGCACCCCGCCGTACGACCGCCCGAAGCAGCGGGGGACCGGCACGATCCGGCAGCAGTCCTCGGCGCAACTCCTCCGGCTGGCCGACCCGTCCGACCTGGTCGGCGAGCCGATGTCGCACCGGGCGCCGGAGATCGGCGTCGAGATCGCCCGCGTGGTCGGGCTGAACCGGGACCAGTTCCTGCAGACCGTGGTCCTGCCGCAGGGGGAGTTCGCGCGGTTCCTCCGCGCCCCCGGCGAAGACCGCCGGAAACTCCTGCAGTCGCTGTTCGGCACCGCGATCTACGACCGGACCGCCGACGAGCTCGCCGCCCGGCGCCGCACGGCCGTCGCGGAGGTCGAGGCAGCCGACGCCCGGGTACGGGACGCCCTCGGGCGGTTCCGGCAAGCGTCCGGGGACGACGATGCCGACGAGTCCACCGCCACCGACGTGGTCGCCACGCTGCAACGGACGGCGACCGAGCTCGAGCAGGCGCGGACGCGTGCCCGGGCCGATGCCGAACACGCCGTCGCCCACCTGCACGACGTGACCACGCGGCTCGCCGCCGCCGACCGACGACGCGCACTGCTCGCCCGTCAGGAGGCCCTCGCCGCCGACGCCGCGGCGGTCGCCGGACATCGCACCGCCCTGGGCCTCGCCGACCACGCCGCGGTGGTCGTCGCCGTCGCGGACGGAGCCGCCGCAGCCGAGGACCGCCTGACCGCGCTGGTCGGGGAACGCTCCGCCGTGCGCGACCGGCACGAGGTCACCGATCCCACTCCGCGGGAAACGCATGACCGGCTCGCGGCGGTCCGGTCCGAGGTCCGGCACCCGGTCGACCTCGAGCAGTCCATCGACCAGCGGGTCTCCGCCGTGCGGACGGCCACCACCGACCTCGAGCGGACGCAGACCCGACTCGCCGAGGCCGCCACCGCGCTCGGGGTGCGCCCGGACGAGCGTGCCGAGATCGTCCTGGCCGCCGGACGGGCCGCGGGAGCCGTTGCCGACGCGCCCGCCGCCGCGCGTGCGGTGGAGACGGCGCAGGAGCTGGCCGTCCTGCTCGCCGCACACCGGGTCGCGTCCGGACGGACCTCAGACCTGGCCGCCGCGGTGACGGAGGCCGCCACGACGGCCGCTGCCGCCCTCGCCACCGAGAACGACCTGCGCGCCCGACGCATCGCCGGGCTCGCCGGCGAACTCGGTGCAGCGCTCGTCGCCGGGGACCCCTGCCCGGTGTGCGGTGCCATCGAGCACCCGGCCGTGGCCCGGCCGCAGGACGACCACCCGAGCGCCGAACAGATCGACGTCGCCGCCGGGGCACGCGCCGACGCCGAGCGGGGCCTCGCGGCTGCGACCGCCGACCACGCCGTCGCCCGGGCGGAACTCCTCCGGCTGACCGAGGCCGTCGGTGAGCACGACGACGACTCGGTCGCCCGGCAGCGCACCGACGCCGACGCGCGACTGGCCACCGCCCGTGCTGCGGCCGCCGCGGTCCAGGAGCACGAGCGACGGTTGCAGGCCCACGACCGCGCGACCCGCGCGCTCGAGGACGACCACACGGACCTGGTCACCCGGAGCCGACTGCTCGCCGACCGGATCGAGGGCGACCGGTCCCGCCTGGACGAGGACCGGGCCCGTGTCGACGAGGCCCGGCGCAGCGTCCGCCTCGTGCTCGAGCAGGCCGTCGCGGCGGGTGCGGGGACCGAGGCGCGGGCCGCGGCAGAGATCGACGCCCGCGACGGCTCCACCCTCGCCGAGGTCGACGCTCGGGTCGCCGCCGCTGCGACGGTCCTCCGCACGGTGGCCGACCTCGACGACCGCGTGACCGCCGCCGAGCGCGAGGTCGCCGACCGCAAGGCCGAGGTCGACGCCGCACTGCAGGCCCAGGGCTTCACCGACGTCACCGCTGCCCGCGCGGCCGCGCTCAGCCGGACCGACGCCGACCGGTTGCGCGGGATCGTCGCCGCGGCGGACCGCGAGCAGGCCGTGGTGGAGGCCGGGCTCGCCGAGCCCGCGGTGGTCGCTGCCGCCGCCGACTCGTCGACGGGGACGGGCCCGGGTACCGTGCTCGACCGGGACGCCGCGCAGGGCGCACGGGACGCCGCTGCCGTCGCCCTCGACGACGCCACCCGGGCCGCCGCGGCCGCAGCCGACCGAGCGAGCTCAGCCGACGAGTGCGCCACCGGCCTGGCCCGGGCCGTGCACGCGCGAGCGACCACGAGCGCCGAGAGCCGGGCCGTGGTCCGCCTCGCCGACATCGCCGCCGCCGCTGGCCACGTCAACCCGACCGGCATCACGCTCGGCACCTACGTGCTGATGCGCCGGTTCGAGGACGTCGTCGCGGCCGCCAACGACCGACTGCGGGCGATGCTCGCCGGCCGGTTCACCCTCGAGACCTCCGACGAGCGGGAGTCCGGCACCCGGGCTCGCCGGACCGGGCTGGCGCTGGCCGTCCGCGACCACCTGACCGACAGCACGCGGGACCCGCGGAGCCTGTCCGGCGGCGAGACCTTCACGTTCTCGCTCTGCCTGGCGCTCGGGCTCGCCGACGTCGTGCAGGCCGAGGCCGGCGGGGTGTCGCTCGGCACGCTGTTCGTCGACGAGGGCTTCGGCACCCTCGACCCGGAGACCCTCGATGACGTCATCGGGCAGCTGTCCCGCCTGACCGCCGGCGGACGCCAGGTCGGCATCGTCAGTCACGTCGAGGAGCTCAAGCAGCGGATCCCGGAGCGCATCGCGGTGCGTCGGACCCCCGAGGGTGGCTCACGCGTCACGACCACGGCCTGACCGGAGCACCCGCGGGGGCGTCAGGGGTGCGGTGTCGCGTCCACGGTCCCGTCGGGCGGCGGCAGGATGTCGGCCGCGATCCACGGGAAGACCCACGTGAAGAGCACGAAGACGATGGCGACGAGGAGCACGAGGAGCTCCAACACCTTCACGGCGGTGGGGCCGGGCAGCACGCGCCAGACGAGGGGGAAGATCACTTGGCGGCCTCCGTCAGTTCCTTCGGCGTGCCGTCGGACGCCTGCATCCAGTAGTCCATCTTCGCGTGGACGACGTACCGCTGGGCGGCGGACCACATCGGGTGGCAGGCGGTGAGGGTGAGCCAGCGGTCCTCGGCGGAGGGTTCCACGCCGGGCTTGTTCGGGACCGGTGCGATCGTCTCGATGTGGTCGGGCGTGACGATCTGACTGTCGGTGACCTTGTAGACGTACCAGACGTCGAACTTGGTCTTCGCGTCGGTGACCCGGACGACGATGGGATCGCCGGACTTCAGGTCGGCGATCTGGTTCAGGGGCTTGCCGTAGGTGACGCGGTGGCCGGCGACGGCGAAGTTGCCCTCGGCGCCGGGCATCGCGGTGTCCTGGTAGTGGCCGAGGCCGATGGTGTTGAGGACCTGTTCGCGGTCGGTGCCCTCACCGATGGGCCGGTTGTAGTCGGTGCCGAAGCGCGGGATCTGCATCGTCCCGAACACCGTGGAGAGCCCCGGCGGTTCGCTGAGCACGGGGGCTGCGTCACGGCGCTCGGTGCCGACGACCTTCTTCGTTTCCTGCTGGTCGAGCGTCTGCACGAGCTTCGTCTGCTCGTTCACCGCGACGACGTCGGTCCACCACGCGGTCCAGATCACGTAGAGCCCGGTCCCGGCACCCGCGATGATCAGGAGCTCGGCGAGCAGGGCGACGAGCGTCCCGCCGACGGTCTGGCGTGGACGCCGACGTCGGGGCTGTCCGGTGCCGTCGTCGTCGCGGGCATCGCGCCGCGACGGCAGCGTGTCGTGAGAGGTCACAGGGGCTCCGGATCGATGAGGTCGGCGCAGTAGGTCTATCAGACCACGACGACGGCGTGCTGCGGGCACCTTCCACAACTCCGTCCGGCATCGGCGTCTGATCCACGGCGGGATGCTCGGTACCGTTGCGCAGATGGAGTCCGTCATCCGTCCGTTCCGCCCCGTCGACACCGAGGCCGTCGTCGCGCTCTGGGAGGCCTGCGGCCTGGTCCGTCCGTGGAACGACCCACGCCGTGACATCGCGCGGAAGGGCACCGTGCAGCCCGAGCTGTTCCTGGTGGCGACCGACCGGGAGGCCGTGGTCGCCGCCGGCATGGCCGGTTTCGACGGGCACCGGGGCTGGGTCAACTACCTGGCGGTGTCGCCGGACCGGCAGGGCAGCGGACTCGGTCGGCGACTGATGGGCGAGTTCGAGCGGCTGCTCACCGACCTCGGCTGCCCCAAGCTCAACCTGCAGGTGCGCGCCGGGAACGAGCGGGTGATCGCGTTCTACGAGTCGCTGGGGTACGCCGACGACCACACTGTGTCGCTGGGCAAACGCCTGATCCGCGACGACCTGGCCTGAGCCGATCCGCAGGCGGACGGTCAGGCGGGATCGCGCGGAACCGGTCCGTCAGGACAGCGCGAGCCCGACCGACGCCGCGAACGCCAGCCCGATCCCCGTGGTCTGCAGTGCGGTGAGCCGTTCGCGGAGCACGATGCCGGCGAGCACCACCGTGCCGATCGGGTACAGCGCGTTGAGGACGCTGATCACCGGCAGCGTCGAGGGGTCGTCGCTCGAGTGCAGCCCCGCCTGGATGAACACGTTCGCCATCGCGTCGAGCACACCGCACCCGACGAGCACGAGCACCAGGGCACGCGGAGGTCGTACCCGACCGGCCGCGGGGCGGACGTCGGTGGTCGTCGTGACGGCGGGCGAGCCTCCCGTCCGGATCCACAGCGTGACCAGCGCCGCCGTGCCGAGCAGCACCACCTGCAGCGTCCGCGCGACCAGCAGGGTGGCGACGCCGGAGTCCGCGGGTGCGGCGTCGTAGCCGAGGACGACACCGCCGAAGCCGCACCCGGCCACCGCAGCGGTGACCACACCGCGGAGGGTGAGTCGCGCGCCTCCCGGATCGGGGACGGCCGCGACGAGCGCCACCGCGACCACCGCCACGACGAGCGCGACCACCCCGAGCGGTGACAGCACGGTGCCACGGAACAGGGCGACGACGACCGGGACGACCGCGGAGAACACGGCGGTGAGCGGGGACAGCACGCTCATCGGTCCGATCGCGAGCGCCGCGTAGAGGAGGAGCACCCCGACCCCGCCGGAGACCCCGGCCACCACGCCGGCGACCGTGGCCGGTCCGGAGAACCGCCCGCCGAGGACCGCGAAGCCGACCAGCAGCGGCACCAGGCCGACCAGGGCCGCGACGGCCGCGACGGTCACGGGTCGGACCCGGCGCGACGCGAGCCCACCGAGGAAGTCGGCGGCGCCGTAGACGAGGGCGCCGCCGAGGCCGAGCAGGACGGTGATCACGGGTCCCATCCTGCCCGCACCGGTACTCTGCACGGCGTGAGCGTTCCCTACCACCGGTTGCCCCGTGTCGATGCGAACTGGCGGTGGTGGCGGCCACTGGTCGCGGTGGCGGTGTTCCTCGGCTTCTACCTGGCGTCGCAGTTCGTCATCGCGATCGCGTACTTCGTGCCGATCGGCGCGCAGGGCGGACAGGCCGGGCTCACCGACCTGACGGAGAAGCTGTCCGCCGGCGCGCTCGACCCGACCGATCCGCTGGTCCTGTCGCTGACGCTGGTGTCGCTCGTGGTGCTCCTGCCGGCGGTCATGCTGTCCGCGAAGATCGCCCGACTCGGTCCGTACGGGCTCCTGTCGTCGGTGCGCACCAGGATCCGTTGGGGATGGCTCGGCTGGTGCCTGCTGCCCCTCCTGGTGCTCGCGATCGTGATGTTCGCGGTCCAGGGCCTCGGGTACCTGGCGTTCGATGGCGGCCTGCACTGGAACACCGCTGAACTCGGGCAGTCGACCGTGACGCTGCAGACGCTGACCCTGACGATCCTGCTGGTGGTCCTGCTCGTGCCGTTCCAGGCCGCGGCCGAGGAGTACGTCTTCCGCGGGTTCCTCATGCAGACGATCGGCTCCTGGATCCCGGTCCGCGCCGTCGGCGCGGTCGTCGCGGTCGCGGTGTCGACCGTGCTGTTCGCCGTCCTGCACGTGCCGAACGGCTACAACATCTGGGGCATCCTCGACGTCGGCTCGTTCGGCCTGGTCGCCGCGATCATCGTGCTGCGGACCGGGGGGCTCGAGGCGACGGTCCTCCAGCACGCACTCAACAACATCATGATCTTCGTGCTGCAGGCGCCAGGGTGGTCGAAGGTGGACCTCACCGGCGAGGGGGCGCAGGGCACGTGGCAGGGCTTCGTCGTGACGCTCGCGACCTCGGTCGGGTACTGGGGGCTCGTCGAGCTGATGGCGCACTGGCGGCGGCTGGACCGCCGGTTCCCGGGTCAGGAGGCGCCGCGGTTCCGCGGGCACACGCCGCTCTGGGCGGGTGGCCGCCAGTGGCTCCGGCCGGGAGGCGCGGGCTGGTCGATCGCGCCCGCCCGCAGCGACGAGACGGGCACGTCCGGCGACCCGGTGCTGGCGGGTGTCGGTGCGCCTGTGGAGAAGTCCGGTGGTGTCGGCCCGCGGCCGTAGGCTCCTTGCATGAGTTCGACTGGTGTCGCTGCGCCCGGCGTCGAGTCGGCAGGCTCCCGGTCTGCTGCCCTCGACGTGCTCCACCGGGTGTGGGGGTACGACGCGTTCCGCGGTGAACAGGCCCGGATCATCGACCGCGTGGTCGCTGGTGGCGACGCCCTCGTCCTCATGCCGACCGGTGGCGGCAAGTCCCTCTGCTACCAGGTCCCGTCGCTCGTCCGCGACGGCATCGGGGTGGTCGTCTCGCCGCTGATCGCCCTCATGCAGGACCAGGTCGACGCCCTCGCCGCCAACGGTGTCCGGGCGGCCTTCCTCAACTCCACGCAGGCTCCGGACGAGCGCGCCCGGGTCGAGCGTGACGTCGTCACCGGCCAGGTCGACATGCTCTACCTGGCTCCCGAGCGACTGAAGATCGAGTCCACCCGCTCCCTGCTCGACCGGGCCCGGATAGCACTCTTCGCGATCGACGAAGCGCACTGTGTGGCGCAGTGGGGGCACGACTTCCGTCCGGACTACCTGGAACTCAGCGTGCTCCACGAGCGCTGGCCGGACGTCCCCCGGATCGCCCTGACGGCGACGGCGACCCCGCAGACCCACCGCGAGATCTCCGCCCGGCTCGGACTCGACGACGCCGCGCACTTCGTCGCCGACTTCGACCGACCGAACATCCAGTACCGGATCGAGCCGAAGACCGGGGCGCTGCAGCAGCTCCTGACCTTCATCCGCACCGAGCACAGCGGTGACGCGGGCATCGTCTACTGCCTGTCCCGCAACTCGGTCGAACGGACCGCCGCCGCGCTCGTGCAGCAGGGCATCGCCGCGCTGCCGTACCACGCCGGTCTCGAGGCCCGGGTGCGCGAGCGCAACCAGGCGCAGTTCCTCCGCGAGGACGGCATCGTCATGGTCGCCACGATCGCGTTCGGCATGGGCATCGACAAGCCCGACGTCCGCTTCGTCGCGCACCTCGACATGCCGAAGTCGGTGGAGGGCTACTACCAGGAGACCGGACGTGCCGGGCGCGACGGCCTGCCCGCCACCGCGTGGCTGGCGTACGGACTGAACGACGTCGTGCAGCAGCGGCGGATGATCGACCAGTCCGAGGGCGACGCCGCACACCGCCGGCAGCTCAGCGCGCACCTCGACGCCATGCTCGCGCTCTGCGAGACGATCGAGTGCCGTCGAGTGCGCCTGCTCGCGTACTTCGGGCAGGAGTCGTCCGCGTGCGGCAACTGCGACACGTGCCTGGCCCCGCCGGAGTCGTGGGACGGCACGGTGCCCGCGCAGAAGCTGCTCTCGACCATCGTGCGGCTCGACCGCGAGCGTGGGCAGCGCTACGGCGTCGCCCACGTGGTGGACATCCTCACCGGCAAGCAGTCGCCCCGCGTGACCGAGCTCGGACACGACTCCCTCGCGACGTTCGGGATCGGCCAGGACCTGTCCGACGCCGACTGGAAGGCCGTCGCCCGGCAGCTGCTCGCGCAGGGGTACGTCGCCGTGTCCGGTGACGGGTACGGCACGCTCGTCCTCAGCCCGACGAGCGCCGAGGTCCTGGCCGGACGGGTCGACGTCCGGATGCGCCGCGACCCGGTGAAGGCCCCGCGTGCCGGTCGGACCCGGCGCTCCGCCGTGGTGTCGGACATGCCGCACGAAGCCATGCCGCTCTTCGAGTCCCTGCGGCAGTGGCGTGCCGGGCAGGCCCGCGAGCAGGGGGTGCCCGCGTACGTGGTGTTCAACGACGCCACCCTGCGCGGCATCGCCGCCGTGAAGCCGTCCGACCTCGACGAGCTGTCCGAGATCTCCGGCGTCGGTGCCGCGAAGCTCGAGTCCTACGGGCGTGCCGTGCTCGACGTCGTGGCGGCCGCTGTCTGACCCATGCCGCTCGGGGCATGCTGCACCCGGGTCCGTCATTACACTCGGGAACTCCCGTCCGACAGGAGGCCGTGTGACCGGTTCGACGAAGTCCGCCACCGTGCTCGGGCGCGCCGTGGTGGCGCCCCTCGCACGACTGCTGTGGCGGCCTGAGGTGGTCGGCCGGAAGAACGTCCCGAAGCGCGGTCCGGTGATCCTCGCGAGCAACCACCGGTCCTTCGTCGACTCACCGACGATCACGCTGCTGGCACCGCGGAAGGTGTCGTTCCTCGCGAAGCAGGAGTACTTCACCGGCACGGGCCTCCGGGGTGCGCTCTCGCGGGCGTTCTTCTCGGGGATCGGCGCGATCGGTGTCGAGCGGGGCGCAGGAGCCGCAGCGCAGCAGGCCCTCGACCTCGGTCTCGCCCGTCTGCAGGCGGGTGAGGCGTTCGCGATCTACCCCGAGGGCACCCGGTCGCTCGACGGTCGTCTCTACAAGGGGCGGACCGGTGTCGCCTGGCTCGCCCTGACGAGCGGAGCCCCGGTCGTCCCGGTCGCGCTCACCGGGACCGAGGAGGTGCAGCCCGTCGGGTCGCGCCTGCTCCGGCTCGCTCGGGTGCGGATCGAGTTCGGCGAGTCGATCGACCTCTCCGGCTTCGGTGCCGCGACCTCGGGTCGCGCACGGCGGCAGGCGACCGACGCGGTGACCGCGGCGATCCAGGCCCTCAGCGGACAGGAGCCGGCCGGCGTGTACAACGAGCCGCCGGCGACCATCGTCGAGCGGGTGAAGCGGATGCTGCAGCACGACGACCGCGGGGACGGACAGCCCGACTGAGAGCGCTATTGCGGATGTGAAATACAAATACTATGCTTGATGCGGCTCGTCCGGATCAGCATCGGCGGGTCACCCGAACTCCTCCAGGGAAAGGCCCACCATGTCCTCGACGCCCCTCTTCGACGCGATCGCCCGGCGGAGCGAGCGCTCCGGACCAGCACCGACCGCTCGTCTGGACGCTCCCGCCGGCCTCACCATGGCGAGCGCTGCCGTGTCGGTCGCCAGCACGCCCGCATCACCGCTCGACGCCCCCGCTCCGGAGCCGGCCGAGGCTCCGGAGGCTCCCGTCGCCCCCGCCGCTGCCGTCGTCCCCGCTGACCTCGTGGAGGTCATCGACGGGATCCCCGCCAGCCTCCGAGCCTCGCTCGCACGCGAGCACGTCGTCTGCCGCGAGCAGCTCCCCCTGGTCGAGGCGGTCGTCGACGCTGTCACCCGCGCGGTGGTCGACGCCGTCGCGGTCGAGGTCGAGCGGATCGTCGCCACCGGTGTCGTCCGGGTCTGATCGGGCGTTCCGCGACGTGTCCTCGACCGGGTCGACGTCCCTGGCCAGCCCGACGTCACTGGCCAGCCCGACGTCCCTGGCCAGCCCGACGTCCCCGATCCAGTACGGATCCCGCCGAGCGCGTCGGGCTGCCGAAGAGGCCGCTCAGGTCGCCGCCGCCCGGGGTGGGTCGCTCCGCGCCGCCCGGTCCTCCGTGGTCCGGCTGTCCGGCTCGGCCGTGACCCGGCGACCGCTCCGGCCACGTGTCTCGCTCACCGTCGCCCTCGTCCACGCCTCGGCCGTCTCCGCCGTGCAGGACGTCCGTGACCACTGGTGGGGGCGGCGCAGGCTGGCGGTGACGTCGGTCGCGATCACGACCTGTCTGCTCGTCACGGAGGCAGCCCCGCAGTCGGCCGTCGCCGCGCCGACCGTGGTGGTCGTACCGGCTCCGCGGTCCCAGGACTTCCGCGTGGTCGGCACCTCGCCGGACGCCCTGACGCGTTCGGACTTCACCGTCGTCGGACGGACCACGGACGGGGTGGTCCTCACCCGACTGCCCGGGTCCACCCAGGCGGCGGCCCGCCCGGTCGCCGGCACCATCCCGTCGGCGGGGAACTTCGGTGGGCGGAACGTCGCCGGCTGTGTTGCCTGCTCCACGAGGCACCAGGGCACCGACTTCGCCGCGGCGACCGGGACGCCCGTGTTCGCGGTGATGTCCGGCACGGTCGTGTCCGCGGGGGTGCTGGGCGGCTACGGCAACCAGGTGCTGCTCCGACACCCGGACGGCACCGAGACCCGCTACGGACACCTGTCGGTCATCGGTGTGCGACCCGGGCAGTCGGTCAGCGTGGGGGAACACCTCGGCGCAGTGGGCAGCACCGGGGTCTCCACCGGACCACACCTGCACTTCGAGGTGATCCTCGGCGGCCACCCGGTCGACCCGGAGCCGTGGCTCTCCGCACGGGGGCTCCTCAGCTGACACTCCTCCTGCACGGACGGGGGTCAGGCCGCCGTCGTCCACGACCTGGCCGGCGCTGCGCCAGCACCCCGGGGAGCCGCGTACCGTCGAGTTCGTCGTGGCAGGGAGCCACACGGTGAGGAGACCACGGTGCGCGTGTCGGTGTTGGGAACCGGAGCGATGGGAGCAGGCGTCGCACAGTCGCTGCTCCGTGCTGGGCACGACGTCACGGTGTGGAACCGGACCGAGGAGCGTGCACGGCCGCTCGCCGAGTCCGGGGCAGCGGTGGCCGCCGACGCTGCCGACGCCGTGTCGCAGGCACAGGTCGTCCTGCTGACCCTGTTCGACACCGACGCGGTGGTCGACGTCCTCGAGCACGCTGCCGGGGACGCTCCGCAGGACGCCGTGTGGGTGCAGGCGTCGACCATCGGTGTCGCCGGCACCGAGACCGTCGTGCAGCTCGCCCAGAAGTACGGCATCACCCTGGTCGAGGCGATGATGCTCGGCACCAAGGCGCCGGCCGAGCAGGGCAAGCTGACCATGCTCGTCGCCGGTGCAGACGACCCGGTGTCGGTCGTCGAGCCGGTGCTGGACGCCGTCAGTGCCAAGGTCGTCCGTGCCGGGGACCAGGTCGGTCAGGGCACGGCGTTGAAGCTGGCCGCGAACGCCTGGATCGCCTCGATCACCGCCGCGACCGGTCAGTCGTTGGCGATCGCCCGCGCGCTCGGGCTCGACCCGCAGCTGTTCCTCGACGCGATCGACGGCTCCGCCAGCGACTCGGCCTACGCCCACACCAAGGGTGCCGCCATGATCTCGGGGCAGTTCCCGGCACAGTTCGCGCTCGACGGCCTCCGGAAGGACATCGGCCTGATCACCGACGCCGCTCGCGACTCGGACGTCGACACGACCCTCCTGGACGCACTCGGTCGGGTCTACGCGGACGCCAGCGCGGCCGGTCACGGTGGCGACGACATCGCGGCGGTCGGCACCGCATTCTGACCCCTCGCCAGCGCCGCGTTCCGGCCGCTCGACAAGACCGCGTCCTGACCGCTCGTCAGGACCGGCGGAACACGTCCCGCAGGCGACGGGCGAACCGGCTGACCGACTCGTCGTTCAGCGTGTTCGCCAAGTCGAAGGCCTCCCGAGTGGGGTCGGCCCCGTCGCGGATCCGCCGGAGAGCAGCGTCCGCACGCGCGCGGGCGTCGAGTTCGGAGGCGGGCATGTCGTCCTCGGGCTCGCGCATCGTGTCAGCGTACGCCGGGCGCTCGGTCAGTACTCGTCGCCGTCGGTCTCGTCGACCGCGCCGGCCATCTGCTGCAGGAACGCGACGACGACGGCCATGTCCTCGGGCGGCAGGTGCTGCGCGACCTCGACGGCGCGGGAGTCCAGGTCACCGATCACGGCGAGTGCTCGTCGCATCGACTTGCCCGTCGCGGTGAGGATGACACCCCGACGGTCAGCCGGGTCCGCGTGCCGCTCGACGTGACCGGAGCGGACGAGGCGGTCGACGAGCGCCGAGGTGGACGCCGCGGTGATGCCCAGGCGCTCCGCGAGTTCCTTCGAGTTGACCGTGCGCCCCGAGGTCTCGGCGTCGACGAGCACCCGCAGGGCCGTCAACGCGTTCTCACCGATCCCGAGTTCTTCACGCACGCGACGCTGGGCTGAGCTCTCGGCAGTGCGGTAGCGACGCAGGGCGTTCAACACGTCCACTGCGTCGACCCGGGAGTCCTCGCCGTACCAGAACCCCGGGGCTGCTGTCGTCACCTCGGAAGTCATACGGGCAATGCTAGACGCTCTAGTTAGTTTGTCTAGCGAGTGTGATGCGTTGCACGCTCAGCGTCCAGGGAGTCATCAGACGGTGTCCCCCGCAACACCGGTGACGCGGCTCGGAAACACCCCGGCAACGAGCCGTCAGTAGGTTCAGCGCATGCAGGAGTCGCCGTGCTGAACCGACTCGCCAGGAGCGTCCACAGTGTCGGGGGCGCGGTCGAGCGGACGGACGTCGTCGCGCGCCTGCTCGACGTGCACCTGGCCCGGCGGGATCCCTCGACCGACGACGACCCGGGGCTCGGTCGGGACCTCCGGGCGGTGGTCGGTGCGGCGGTGATGCCGGACACGGACCTCAGCCCCTCGGCGACCCTCGACGCCCTGGCCCTGGACCGCCACGAACCGGCCTCGATCGCCGCAGCCGTCGCCGTCGCTCGGGACGACGCCCGTCGTGCCCGGGATGTCGTGTCCACCGAGTTGTGGGACTGCCTCAACACGACGCGCTCCCGGCTGCCCCGCAAGGTCGTCGGCGAGAAGGCGCACGAGTTCCTCGGCTGGGTGCGCGAGCGCAGCGCCCTGGCGGTCGGCGTGGTCGACGGGGCCGTCAGCCGTGACGGGGTGTGGGAGTTCTTCACGCTCGGCCGGTCGCTGACCCGGCTGACCGTGACCGCGCGGATGCTCGCCTCGGACCTGCTCGACCCCGGATCGGCGACCTCCTGGTCCACCGCGCTGCGGGCCTGCGGAGCGGGCGAGGCCTTCCACCGGGAGTTCCGGCACGGCAGCACCACCGCGGATGCGGCCACCTTCCTCCTGCTCGACGAGCACAGCCCCCGGTCGCTGCTGTTCCTGGCCCGTCGCAGTGAGGGGTGCCTGGACGACCTGGTCGGGGTGCACCTGGCGGCGGAGGTCCGGGCGTTCGGCGAGGCACGTGCCGAACTCGAGACGGTGACGCCGGAGACCGCGGTGGACGCTGCACGGTCGGCGGGCTCCCGGCTGGCGGCAGCGGCGATGACGATCACGGCTGCGCTCGACCGCCGGGTGTTCACCGCGCCCGAACCGACGCACTGACGCAGCGGTCACGGTCAGGATCCCTGGAGCCGCCTCGGCTCATACCGCGCTCGAGCGTTCCACGACCGCTTCGTCGTGCTCCAGGTCGCGCCGCACCGCTGCCCGTGCTGCGCGGGTGCCGGGCGCCGGGGTGACCACGGGCAGTGACCGCGTGACGGCCAGGTGCAGGCGGTTGTCAGCGTCGTACCGCAGACGGACGTGCTGGAACCGGACGAGCCACACGAGTGCGACCGCCAGGGCGACGAAGCCCGAGGCGGCGCCTACCCCGATCGCCCACCGCGGGCCCCAGGCGTCGGCGACCGCGCCGACGATCGGGGCGCCGAGCGGTGTCCCGCCGGCGAACACCGCCATGTAGAGGGCCATCACGCGGCCGCGCATCGCCGGCGCGGTGGTGGTCTGCACGAGGGCGTTCGCGGTGGTCATGAACGTCAGGGACGCCAGCCCGACGAAGGTGAGCAGGACCGCGAAGGTCCAGTACGTCGGTGCGACGGCCGCGGCGGTGCAGGCGAGGCCGAACCCGCCGGCCGCGATGGTCAACGTGCGCATCCGTGGGACCTCCCGACGCGCCGAGAGCAGCGCGCCGAGGACCGACCCGACCGCCATCACGGAGTTGAGGAGCCCGAACTCACCCGCGCCGCGGTGGAACTCGACGCGTGCCATCGTGGAGGTGAAGATCGGGAAGTTCACGCCGAACGTCCCGACGACGAAGATCATGCACAGCACCACGATGATGTCCGGCCGGGTCCGGACGTACCGGAAGCCCGCGACGAGTTGTCCCTTGCCGCGTGGGGCCCGCGCTCGCTCGGCGAGCTGTCCCGGGTCGACGAACCGCAGTGCGAGGAGCACGGCCAGGAACGACCCCGCGTTGATGACGAACACCCAGCCGGACCCGATCGCCGCGATGAGGACGCCGGCGACCGCGGGTCCGATGAGCCGGGCGGCGTTGAACGACGCCGAGTTCAACGCGACGGCGTTCGAGACCTGCTCGCCCGTCACGACGTCGGAGACGAATGCCTGGCGGACCGGGGTGTCGAACGCGGCGACCACGCCGAGTGCGAGCGCGAACCCGTAGAGGGACCAGAGCGTCGCGGTGTCGGTCAGGACCATCACGGCGAGCCCGAGGCCGAGCAGCCCCATCAGCCCCTGCGTGAGCATGAGCATCCGACGTCGGTCGAAGCGGTCGGCGACCAGGCCGGTCCAGGGCAGCAGGACCAGCTGTGGACCGAACTGCAGCGCCATGGTGACCCCGACGGCCACGGCGTCGTCGTGGGTCAGCTGGGTGAGGACGAGCCAGTCCTGGGCGGTGCGCTGCATCCACGTGCCGATGTTCGACACGAGGGCACCGGCGAACCAGATGCGGTAGTTGCGTCCCGAGAGGGACCGGAACATGGCACTCACTGGGCGGCGAGCCTCCGGAGGATCCCGGTGGCGGCGGTGAGCGTCTTCCGTTCCGCCGGGGTGAGGGCAGCGAGACGCGGGGTGAGCCAGCCGTCGCGTCGCTGCCGCGTCTCGACGACCAGGTCGTCGCCGTCCGCGGTCGGGCAGAGCAGGACCTTCCGGCGGTCGTCGCCGTGGTCGTCCTTGGTGAGCAGGCCGCGGTCGATCAGTGCGGTGACGGTCTTCGTCATCGAGGGCGGGGTGACGCCCTCGTGACGACTGAGGTCGGCGAGGGTCATCGCGCCCTCGCGGTGCAGCAGGGCGAGCGCGGAGAACTGGGCATCGCTGACGGTCGTGTCGGCCTTCTGTGCCCGCAGCGTCCGTGACAACCGGTTCACGGCGATCCGGACGTCGCTGGCGAGGGAGGGGTCGGCCGATCGGCGGCGACGCGCAGTGGTGGGGAGCGGGTCGGTGACGGTCACGGGTCGTCAGTCTAACTCATTAGTTCAGCGAACGAATCATCCTGGCCCGACCACGCGGGGGTCTGCGGTCCGACGTCCGCTCGACCCCCGGCGTGACGGGCGCACAGTGGGGCTCGGAGCAACAGGTGTCGTCCGATCGACACGGGCCGGAAGGCACGGGAGGAGCAGGACCCATGAACGGGTTCGAGGGCAAGGTCGCCATCGTCACCGGTGGTGGCAGCGGCATCGGCAAGTCGATCGCGAAGGAGCTCGCGGCAGCGGAAGCCTCCGCCGTCTCCGCCGACTCGGCGATCACCGCGGACAACGAGCGCGCGGTCCGGTCCGGCGTCGACACCTCGAGGCGCAGCACGCCGCCGGACGTCTCGGCACCGACGCCGAGGTCGCCGCGCTCGTCCTGTTCCTCCTCAGCGACCAGGCGTCGTTCATCAGTGGCAGCTACCACCTGGTCGACGGCGGGTACTCCGCGCACTGACCCGCGCACCCGCGCACCCGCGCGACGCGGGGACCAGACGGGAGGCCCGGCGGACGTGAGCAGACCCGCCCACGTCCGCCGGGCCTCCCGTCCGTCATCCGGTCGGCTTACCGCGACAGGACCGCGTCGTGCGGGAGCAGCGCGTGCACGCCCCAGGTGCGGTTCGCGATCTGGGTGACGCGCATGCTCACCGCGACGCTCGCCATGCCGAGCGCCTCGGCGCGTGTGATGCCGTACGAGCCGGCGACCCAGTCGACCATCCGGTCCAGGGCCGCCGTGCTCGCGGCGTTGAGGTCCGCGTCGAACCCGAACGTGATGCGTCCCGCGGGGGTGTCGGCGTGGATGCCCTCGACCGGTGCGTCGTCGAGCAGCGTCAGCGTCATCGTGGTCGTCATGCCGCACTCGACGGCCGTGCCGGAGACCTCGCCGTCTCCCTGTGCCGCGTGGCCGTCACCGAGCGAGAGCAACGCCTCCGGGACCGTCACCGGCAGGTACAGGGTGGCTCCGGCGACGAGTTCGCGACAGTCGATGTTCCCGCCGCCGAGGGGTCGTGGCGGGATCGTGGAGTGCTCGCCCGTGGCTTCCGGTGGGAGCCCGACGAGGCCGAGGAACGGGGCCGTCCGCACGCCGAGCCCGAGTTGGTTGTGTGCGGTCCCGGCGGTCGGGTCGACGTCCCACAGGAGCGGGCCGCGCGTCGACGGGTCGGCCAGGCCGAGGGCGCGGTTGAGCGGGGTGTCGACGCCGCCCGAGCCGGTGTAGCCCCAGTCGTCCGGCACCAGGTCGTCGAACCGGATCGCGAGCACCTGACCGGGCCGTGCACCGGCGACCGCGATCGGGCCGAGCAGGCAGTGGCCGCGGCGGGAGGGGATGAGCGTCGGGACCTCGACCCCCGGCGCCGGCAGGCGTTCGGTGTAGCCGGCGGCGCTGAGGGTGTGCACCGTGACGGTGTCGCCCGGAGCGACGGTCAGCACCGGTCTGCGTTCGGCGGTGAGCACGTCGACGGCGGTGTCCGGAGTGGTGTCGATGCGGTGGTGGGTCACCCGGCGATCATCGCAGGCACGGCTCCTGACGGGCGGCGCCGGCGCGGCGTGCGGATTGGGTGGCGCGGGACGGACCCTCTGTGAGTGACGCCGTCATGTGTGTGAGACGCCGCCGATCGCGGCGGCGTCACGCGCACACGGCGGCGTCTCGGACGGGTACCGGCGCTCAGTGGAACTGCGGGATCGTCATCCAGATGCCGGTGAGGACGGCCGCGATGCACACCGCGAAGCACACGCCCGCGCCGAGGTACGCCGCCGGCGGGGTCGTGCCGGAGCGCGGTGTCTCCTCCGAGTACTGCGTGCGCTCGCCGCCGGAGTCGGCGGGCTGGCCGGTCCCGAGCAGCCGCAGTCCGAGCGTGTAGAGCAGCACCACGCCGACGGCGGCGACGAAGCCGACCCCCGCGACGGTGCCGATGGCGGTGAAGTCGATGCTCATCGGTTCCTCCCTCGGTTCCCGGCGGCCACGGGCTCGCGCTCCGTGGTGCCCTCGTGGACGTCGTCCGCACTGATCGGCTTGCGGCGGGCCAGCACGAAGAAGGTCAGCCCGCCGACCAGGGCGAGCAGCGCCACGACGACCAGGCCGATCGTCGAGGTGGAGGCCAACCAGGTGGCGAGACCGCCCACGACGGCGGCGGACGGCAGTGTGATGACCCAGGCGATCACGATCTTGCCGACGACGCCCCAGTGCACGTCCGCCAGCTTCTTGCCGAGGCCCGAGCCGATGACCGACCCGCTCGTCACGTGCGTGGTCGAGAGCGCGAAGCCGAGGTGCGAGGACACCAGGATCGTCGCGGCCGAGCTCGTCTCCGCCGCGAAGCCCTGCGGCGACTGCACGTCGGAGATCTTCTTGCCGACGGTCTGCATGATCCGCCAGCCGCCCATGTACGTGCCGAGGGCGATCGCGAGCCCACAGGCCAGGATGACCCAGAGCTCCGGGCCGGTGCTCGGCCCCTGGTAGCCCGCGGCGATCAGGGTCAGCGTGATGACGCCCATCGTCTTCTGCGCGTCGTTCGTCCCGTGCGCGAGCGACACCAGCGACGCCGAGATCGTCTGCCCGTGCCGGAAGCCCGTCGCGGCACCGTGCGTCGTGGCGTTCTTCGTCAGCCGGTAGGCCACGAAGGTGGCGACGAGGGCGATCACGCCCGCGATGACGGGGGAGAGCAGCGCCGGCAGCACGACCTTCGAGACCACCGTGGCCCAGTCGACCGACTGCAGCCCGGCACCGATGATCGACGCTCCGATCAGCCCACCGAACAGCGCGTGCGTGGACGACGACGGCAGGCCGAAGTACCAAGTCGCCAGGTTCCAGAGCACGGCGCCGACGAGCCCCGCGAAGATCATCGTCGGCGAGATGTGGATGCCGTCCTGGCCCTCGCGGATGATCCCCTGCGAGACGGTCTTCGCGACCTCGGTGGAGAGGAACGCGCCGACCAGGTTGAGCACGGCGGAGGTGAGGACGGCGGTGCGGGGCTTGAGGGCACCCGTGGCCACCGAGGTGGCCATGGCGTTCGCAGTGTCGTGGAACCCGTTCGTGAAGTCGAACACGAGGGCCACCACGATCACCAACACGACGGTGACGAGGACGTCCATGCGCGAGACGCTAGGCCCGCGGACGAGCGGCCGCGTGAACGCCGGGTGAACAGGTGCGCGGTCTGTCAGGATGCTGCCGTGCCCACGTTCTCCGCTGCCCGAGGCGACTCCTCGTTCACCGACGCCCACGGTGTCGAGATCGTCTACTCGACGTGGCGCGCGGGCAAGCCGAAGGGCATCGTGCAGATCGCTCACGGCGTCGGTGAGCACGGCCTCCGGTACGAGCCCCTCGCACAGGACCTCGTCCGAGCCGGGTGGACCGTGCACGCGAACGACCACCGCGGGCACGGGCGGACCGGCCTGGCGCAGTGGGACGGCGACCACGGCGAACTCGGGCGGCTCGGGCCCGGCGGCCTCCGCGCCGCGATCGCGGCCGTCGAGCAGATGACCGCGGTGGCGAAGACCGACGACCCCGGTCTGCCCGTCGTGCTGCTCGGCCACTCGTGGGGGTCCCTGATGGCGCAGCGGATCGTGAACACCTCGTCCGAGCAGTACGCCGGCGTGGTCCTGTCGGCCAGCGCCCTCCGCCTGCCCGGACTGATGAACGGCGGGGACCTGAACCGGCGGCACGCAGCCTCCGGTCCGACGAAGCACGAGTGGCTCACCCGAGACCGAGCGGTCATCGAGGCCGTCGGTCTCGACCCGCTGGCCGTCGAGGCGGACGTCCTCGGCCTCTTCGGCCTGCCCGACACCTTGCGGCTGCTCGGGCTGCCCCGTCGGCGGATCCCGCACGACCTGCCGATGCTGCTGCAGGTCGGGTCCGAGGACTCCCTCGGCGGGCCCCGTTCCGTCGAGCTGCTCGCCCGGACCTACCGGCGGCGCGGACGGCTCTCCGACGTCACCGTCCTCGTCTACGAGGGAGCGCGGCACGAGGTCTACAACGAGACGAACCGCGACGAGGTGGTCGTGGACCTCGTCGCCTGGCTCGACCGAGTCGTCGCGGGGCGCTGACCGGCGGCGCGACAGCAGGACGGCACGACAGCAGGACGGCACGACAGCACGACGGCACGAGATGACCACACTGGGGGAGTACATGTACCGAGCGCGCCATGAACGGCCGACGCGGCCGACCGCCACCGTCCGCCGGAGTCCGTGGGGCGCGGCCGCCCTGACGTCCGCCGCTGCGGGCATCACGGCCCTGGGCGTCCGGATCCTGTCCGCCACCGCGTTCTACGGCGACGCGGACCTCGTCCGGATCGGCACGGGCTCCTTCACGGTCGTCCTCGGCATCGGTCTGGTCCTGCTCGGCGTCCGGTCACTCCGCTCGCGCGTCCGGGTTTTCCCCGACCGACTCGAGGCCCGGTCCGGATTCGCACCCACGCATGTCGTCCGGCCGGGGGAGATCGTGCGCATCGAACCGCGGTTGTCGGGTCACGTCGGCGTCAGCGGGGTCACCGACGGCCAGGGCTCCTTCCTCGCGGGGCGGTTCGACCGCCACTACGACGTCCTCGCTGACTGGCTGTCGATGAACGCGACCAGACCGTGGGCGGAGTACCAGGACCTGCTCGGCAAGCTCACGCACCAGACCCGGCCCCGGGTCGTCCGGGGGACGCTCACCGGGCTGCTGCTCTTCGTCGTCATGGTGCCGGCGCTGGAGCTCTTCCCGGCCCTGCTGTCCCTCTCGGCGTACGACGACGCGCACCCACAGGACCGCACGTGTTCGGTCACGTCGGCGGAGGGGAGCACCATCTCCAGCCGCTCCACCAGGGGGATCGGGTCGTCGCACCCGGCCGTGACGTTCACGACGCGTGACTGCGGCCCGCTCGTGATGCGTGACGGCGTGGACAGCGACTCCCGCGACGTGATCGCCCGTCGGTACGACCGTGCCCCCGGCGAGTACACGTTCACGCTCGGCGGTGGTTCGCTGTGGCTGCAGGAGCACCTGCCCTGGTTCCCCGTCCAGCCCGGCGTCGACGCGGTCCGCCCGGCGCGCTGACGTCCACGCGCGTCCTCGCCGCCGTGGCGGGCGCTGCCTGGCTGCCGCTGTCCTGTCTCGCACGGGACGACCCTGTTCGGGGAACCATCGGCCGGCCGGGACCGGGGGGAACCGCCCACGAACGACGGGGACCCCGGCCTGTTGGGGGGAACAGACCGGGGCCGGACCACTCGACCAATTGGGGGGAACGGGTCGAGCGGCGACGCCCGAGGCTCGAGGGGGGTCGCACCCCGGGCGTGATGACGACGCTACGCCCGCGCACCCACAGCGGCAACTCGGTTCGCTCTCAGGTGATCGGGTCGCGCCCGTCGGCCCCGACCGCGGACGGGAGGCCCGGTGCGGGGCCGCAACGGGCCTCCCGGCATAGGGTGGCGGCATGCACGGTGAGTACAAGGTCCCCGGAGGCAAGCTCGTCGTCGTCGACCTGGAGGTCGTCGACGGCAGGATCGACCGGTTCCGGTTGGCGGGTGACTTCTTCCTCGAACCGGACGACGCGCTCCCGCTGATCGACCAGGCGGTGGACGGCCTGCGGGCCGACACCGACGCGGCCGGGATCGCGGCCGCCGTGCGACACGCGCTGCCCGACGACGCCGTCCTGCTCGGCTTCACGCCCGAGTCCGTCGGGGTCGCCGTCCGCCGAGCCCTGTCGCGGGCATCGTCGTGGCGGGACTACGAGTGGCAGGTCGTCCACGAGGGCGCGATCAGCCCGAACGAGCACCTGGCGCTCGACCAGGTCCTCACCGAGGAGGTCGGCGCCGGACGCCGGGGGCCGACCCTGCGGATCTGGGAGTGGGACCAACCGGCCGTCGTCATCGGGTCGTTCCAGTCGCTGAAGAACGAGGTGGACCCGGCAGGCGCCGAGAAGTACGGCGTGCAGGTCGTCCGCCGCATCTCCGGCGGCGGTGCGATGTTCATGGACGCCGGCGCGATCATCTCGTACTCGCTCTACGTGCCGACCGAGCTCGTGCAGGGGATGACCTTCGCCGACTCGTACGCGTACCTCGACGAGTGGGTGATCGAGGCGCTGAAGTCACTCGGCATCGAGGCGTACTACCAGCCGCTCAACGACATCACCTCCACCAAGGGCAAGATCGGTGGTGCCGCGCAGAAGCGCCTGGGCACCGGGTCGCTGCTGCACCACGCCACCATGAGCTACGACATGGACGGCGAGAAGATGGTGGAGGTGCTGCGCATCGGCCGCGAGAAGATGAGCGACAAGGGGACGACGAGCGCCGCGAAACGTGTCGATCCGCTGCGGTCCCAGACCGGCTTGAGCCGCGCCGAGATCATCGACCGACTCATCGGCACCTTCACGAAGCTCTACGGGGCGACCGAGGGGCACGTCACCGACGCCGAGCGGCAGAAGGCGCAGGAGCTCGTGGCGACGAAGTTCTCGACGCGGGAGTGGCTCGAGCGGGTGCCCTGAGCGCGAGACTCGGCGCGTACGGATCGCGAGGATCAGCCGCGCGGCGGATGTCCTCCGTCGATCGGCCACGTAACGTCGCTGCCGTGAACTGGTTGATCTTCCTGGGGGCGGTGGCCGCTGCGGTCGTCGTGATGTGGATCGCCGACCGTCTGGGCTGGATCGACTTGTCGAACAAGTCCACACGCGGGGGCGGTTCCGGTGGCGTGGTGTCGATGATGGACGAGGTCTTCGCGCCCACCCGTCACGAGACGCAGGCCGAGTACGAGCGGCAGGCGCGCCTCCCGCGCGAAGCGCCGACGCCGTCACGCGACGACCACGACCTGCTCAGCGGGACCGTGCTCATCCGGGTGCCCTCGAGTCGGGCCGGCAGCGGCACGCATCGGGCGGGGACGCACGACCGGTCGTACTGACACCGCGCGCGTCCGACCCGGTGGGTCAGCGCGTGGTGAGGTCCTGGTGGTCCGGGTGCCGTTCGAGCCACGCGGCGACGTAGCTGCACTCGGCGACGACGCGACGGTCGGAGTTCGCGCGGACGTCGTCCAATGCGTGCTCGACGAGGACCGAGGCGTGGCCGCCGCCGCGGTGCTCCGGGTCGACCTCGGTGTGGACGAAGTGGATCGCGTCCCCGTCGATCTCGTAGGCGGCGAGGCCGATGACGTCGCCGTCCTCGACGAGGGAGTACTGGTTCTGGTCGGTGTCGTTGCGGACTTCGAGACTCATCCTCCGGACGCTACGCCGGGCACCTTCCACGAAACGCAACGTGGGCGGTTGCACACCGCGGAGTACCGCTGCGTGCAACCGCCCACGTTGCGTGTTGCGAGGGGCTACCCGGCCGTGTGGCGACCGTGCGGGTGCTCGTCGGTCTCGCCGGCGGCGTGCGCGCCGTGCTGCACCCGGAGCACACCGGTCGCGGCCGGAGGCTCGTCCACCGGCGTCGACGACGAGTGCGCGCCGTGCGTGGACGCGTGGGGCAGGGGTGCCCGGGTGCCTGCCGCTCCGGTCGCCCGGGCCGAGCGGGGCTGCGCGGGCACATCGGGCGACGTGGGCACGATCGACATCGACCCCGTGTCGGGCGAGACGAGCGAGCCGGAGCCGGCCGCTGCCTGCTGGGCGTCGACGGTCAGTCGGTCGTCATCGGCGCTCTTGCGTGCAGCGTCGGCCTGCTCCTGCAGCGCCGACGTCTTGCGGAGCGGCGGCACCTTGAAGAACCAGGTCAGGACGAAGGCCAGCAGGATGACCGCGAGGCCGACCCAGTAGACCGTGACCGCGGAGTCGCTGAACCCGACCAGGAACGGACGACTGAGCCGCTTGTCGGACCCGTTGAGGAACGACGTGTCGTTGGTCGACGACGTGCTCGAGGAGGTGCCGCCCTTGCCGTCGCGCAGCTGATCGACGAGCTTCGGCGCCACCGTGTCGACGATGTCCCGTCGCTGCCCGGCGTTCGAGTAGTCGACCTGCAGCGTGCCGTCGACGACCTCGGCGCCCGCCTTGGCCGCGGCGGTCTGCAGCGCCTTCTGCTCGGCGTCGCCCGTCGCGTCGGCGATCTGCTGGGCGATGACCGTGTCGGCTGCCGCGGCGGGGACCGTGCCAGCGTCGACCTGCTGCTGCACGGCGGCGGTGACCTGCTTCGTCACGGCCTGGTCGGCGGCCTGCTTCGCCTGCACGGCGCCCTGATCGAGACCGTCCTGCACGTTCTGCTTGATCGGCGTGACGATCGGGTCCCAGATCTGGTCCATCACGCCCTTGTTCTGCTCGGCGTTGGCCACCGCCGGGTTCAAGGCCGCGTTCAGGGCGCTCTTCAGGTCGGACTCGTTCTGCAGCGCCCCGGTGATGTTCGTCGGCATGAGGCTGAAGAGCACGGACAGGAGCACCGCGGTGCCCATGGTGCCGCCGATCTGGCGGAAGAAGGTCGCGGCGCTGGTGGCGACACCGATGTCCCGCGGCGACACCGAGTTCTGCGCGGCGAGCGTCAGCGTCTGCATGAGCTGACCGAGCCCGAGGCCGATGAGGAACATGCCGGTCATCAGGAACCACAGCGGCCGGTCGGCGGTGAGGAACGTCAGTACGGTGTAGCCGACCGCGGTGAAGGCCGTGCCGGTGACCGGGAAGATCCGGTACTTGCCCGTGCGGGACACGATCTGACCCGAGGCGATCGACGAGATCATCAGGCCGAGGACCATCGGCAGCATCGCGAACCCGGACTCGGTCGGCGTGACGCCCTTGACGATCTGCAGGTACAGCGGGATGGTCAGCATCGCTCCGAACATGCCGAAGCCGATGAGCACGGACAGCACGGCGGCCATCGAGAACACGTGCGAGCCGAACAACTTCAGCGGCAGGATCGCATCGTCTCCCATCGCCCGCTCGACGATGACGAACGCGATCAGGCCGAGCGCCCCGACGCCGTAGCAGGCGAGGGCGCCGGGGGAGCCCCAGCCCCACTCGCGGCCCTGCTCGGCGATGAGGAGCAGCGGGACCAGCGTCACGATGACGAGGGACGCGCCCCACCAGTCGATGCGCGGCTTGCGGCGCTCCCCGTACTTCGGCAGGTGCAGGAACGTCAGCACCATGAACAGCGCGATGATGCCGATCGGCACGTTGATCAGGAAGACCCAGCGCCATCCGGAGATGAAGAGCAGTTCGTTCGCGCCGGCGAAGACACCGCCGACGAGCGGACCGATGACGGACGAGATGCCGAACACGGCCAGGAAGTAGCCCTGGTACTTGGCGCGCTCACGTGGAGCGAGCATGTCGCCCATGATGGCCAGCGGCAGGGACATCAGACCACCGGCACCGAGGCCCTGCAGCGCGCGGAACCCGGCGAGCATCAGCATCGACGTCGAGAACGACGCGGCGAGCGAGCCGATGATGAAGATCGCGATCGCGGTGATGAACAGCGGACGTCGGCCGAAGAGGTCGGAGAGCTTGCCGTAGATCGGCGTGGTGATCGTCGAGGCGATCAGGTAGCCGGTCGTGACCCACGCCTGCTGGTCGAGACCGTGCAGGTCATCGCCGATGGTGCGGATCGCGGTGCCGACGATCGTCTGGTCGAGGGCGCCCAGGAACATGCCGGCCATCAGGCCGTAGATCACGAGCAGGATCTGGCGGTGGTTCATCACGGCGTTCGAGGACGTCGTGGGGGCCGCGGGTGCGGTCGCGGTCTGTGTCATGTGCGGGACTCCCGAGGATTTTGCGCTGCGTGCAAAGTTACAACTCGGGCAACGGCGGCGCGCACCGGGAGCGCCTTCCTGTGGAGATCGGCAGCCCTCCACAGCGTGATGTGGGGCAGACCTCCGGCGTGATCGGCCGGGGCCCGCTCGTCAGGCGACGGCCTGCTCGAGGGCCTCCTGGAACCGCTCGTCGACCTCGATGCGGAGTTCACCGGTCTCGTGGTCGAACGTCGACACGGGGGACACGTGGTCGTGGCGCGAGAACAGCAGGTGCGGGCTGAGCAGGCCGCCCGGCAGCCCGGCGTCCTCGTCCCCGAGGATCTGCACCAGCAGCCCGGCGAGCGTCTGGATCGCCTGCAGGCTGTCGGCGTCGCGGAGCGGGACCGCGAGCAGCAGGTGGCGGTGCGGCACCGCGAACACCGTGCCGAACGGGGCGGCACCGAACAGTGCCGGCAGGTTGACGGCCTTCGACGCGATGAAGAGGGACTCGCCCTCGACGATGTGGACCCCGGGGGCGATCTCCGCGTTCGCGTCGACCGCTTCGGCGTCGGTGTTGAACCGGGCCATGGCCCACAGCTCGTCCGCGCCGAGCGCGAGCTTCGGCAGCGTCTGCGTCGCCAGGGTGCTCACCATCGTCGGGTAGTCCACGCACAGCCCGAGGACGAGACCCGGTGCGAACGGACGCGCGTACGTCAGGTCGGTGGGGTCGGCACCGTCCTCGGCGAGCAGACGCAGACGCACCCGGTCGCGCAGTTCGTCGGCACTGAGCTCTTCCGGCGTGGGCTCACGGTGGGCCTGCAGCATCCGGTCGAAGTGCGCACGGACGATGTCCGTTCGACGCTCCTCGGTCTCTCCGCGGACCTGCGCGGCGAGGTTGGCGAGCAGGTAGACCTGCCCGTCCGCACCGAGCAGACGCACGTGCATCGGATCGCCGGGAGGCCCGTCCACCGTCGTCTCGACGCCTCGCTCCGCCAGGGTGCGCTGCGCGAGCACGACGAGTGGCAACGGCTCTGCCACCGGCTTCTTCCGTCCGAACAACGCCATGCGGCTCAGCCTTGCACGGAACGCCGCGGCTGTCAGGCCCCGAGTGCGGCGTCGACGATCTCCTTGGCTTCGCGCTGGACCTGCTCCAGGTGCTCCTGCCCGACGAAGCTCTCGGCGTAGATCTTGTAGACGTCCTCGGTGCCGGACGGTCGGGCCGCGAACCAGGCCTTGTCCGTGACGACCTTGACGCCGCCGACGGCCGCGTCGTTGCCCGGGGCCTTCGAGAGCTTCGCCGTGATCGGGTCACCGGCCAGGGTCTCGGCGGTGATGGCGTCGCCGTCGAGCTTCGACAGGCGGGCCTTCTGCTCCTTGCTGGCGGCGGCGTCGACGCGCTGGTACACCGGGTCGCCGAAGCGCTCGGTGAGCTCGGCGTACAGCTGCGACGGGGTCTTGCCGGTGACGGCGACGATCTCGGATGCCAAGAGCGCCAGGATGATGCCGTCCTTGTCGGTCGTCCACGCGGTGCCGTCCATGCGGAGGAACGACGCGCCCGCGGACTCTTCGCCACCGAAGGCGACAGAGCCGTCGATCAGCCCGGGGACGAACCACTTGAAGCCGACCGGGACCTCCCACAGGCGACGGCCGAGGGACTCGGCGACGCGGTCGATGATGCTCGACGACACCAGGGTCTTGCCGATCGCCGCGTCGTCACGCCAGTGCGGACGGTGCGCGTAGAGGTACTCGATCGCGACGGCGAGGTAGTGGTTCGGGTTCATCAGTCCGCCGTCGGGCGTGACGATGCCGTGCCGGTCGGAGTCGGCGTCGTTGCCGGTCAAGACGTCGAAGTCGTCCTTCCGGGCCACGACCGACGCCATCGCCGAGGGGCTCGACGGATCCATCCGGATCTTGCCGTCCCAGTCGAGCGTCATGAACGACCAGGTCGGGTCGACGTCCGGGTTCACGACGGTGAGGTCCAGGCCGTAGTGGTCGCGGATGAGGTTCCAGTAGGGCAGCGAGGCACCACCGAGCGGGTCGGCGCCGATCTTCACCCCGGCGCGCTTGATGGCGTCGATGTCGATGATGTTCTCGAGGTCGGCCACGTAGTTGTGCAGGAAGTCGTAGCCGTCGTGTGTGGCGTGCTCGGCGCGCTGCACCTCCGCGTTGCCACCAGCGATGATCGCGTTGGCGCGGTCGGCGATCCACGTCGTGGCGTCGCTGTCGGCGGGGCCACCGTGCGGCGGGTTGTACTTGAAGCCGCCGTCGCGGGGCGGGTTGTGGCTCGGGGTGATGACGATGCCGTCCGCGGTGTCGTCGTGCCCGGCGGTGTTGTAGGCGATGATCGCGTGGCTCAGCGCCGGGGTCGGGACGTACCCGTTGTCGGAGTCGGCCAGGACGTGCACGCCGTTCGCCGCCAGGACCTCGAGCGCGGTCCGCTCGGCGGGGCCGGAGAGCGCGTGGGTGTCGCGGCCGATGAACAGCGGGCCGTCGGTGCCCTGCGCGGTGCGGTACTCCACGATCGCCTGCGTGATGGCGGCGATGTGCGTGTCGTTGAACGCACTGTCGAGCGACGAGCCGCGGTGCCCCGAGGTGCCGAAGACGACCTTCTGCTCGGGGTCCGTCACGTCCGGGACCCGGTCGTAGTACGCGGCGATGAGCGCATCGAGGTCGACGAGGTCGTCTGCGGTCGCTGGGGTTCCGGCACGGTCGTTCATGACCCCATCCTGGCATCGCCGCGGTGGACGCGCCCACGGTTGTGGAGAACCGTGCGGGGTCCCGGCGGGACGAGCGCGGGCGGCGGTCGGGTCAGGCCGTGCGGAACGACCCGGTCGCGGTACGGACGGACCCGGTGACGGTCCGCGTGCTCGACGTCGCCGTGCCCGGGCGACGGAACTGGGTGTCCACGAACCGACCGATGCGTCCGGCTTGAACGCCCGTGTAGGTACCGGTCTCGGTGTCGACGCGCAGCGCACGCCCGGTCGAGGTGTAGGTGCCGAGCTCGTCGCGCTGACGGAGTCCGCTGACGAAGGTCCCGCCGAGGGGGAAGGTGCTCATGGTGCTCTCCTCGCTGTCGTGCCGAGGTGCCGCGACCATCGAGCCGACGGGTCCGCGACACCATCGACTGCTGGACAACACTGTACGTCCTTCTCTTGCATCATGCAAAACAACGACGTGGCGTCAGGCGATGAGCTCACAGAAGTGTCGACCGCCGTCGGTCCAGCTCTGCCGAACGGTCAGCCCGGCCGTCGCGGCGTGGACCTGCAGCGCGGTGAGTCCGACCTCGGCCCACGGGAAGGCGGAGCTCGCGTGGCCGTCCGTGTCCGTCACGGTGGCGACGTAGGCGCGATCGACGTCGACGTCGCGGTTCGTCTCGACGACGACCCGGCCACCGGCCCGGACGATCTCGGCCGCACGGGCGAGCAGGGCGACGGGGTCGCCGCCGATGCCGATGTTGCCGTCGATGACGAGCGCGGTGTCCCAGCGCCCCTCGTCGGGCACCGGCTCGAACACCGAACCCTGGACGGCCCGGCCGCCGGACCGGGTGGCGATGGCGACGGCCTCGGCCGAGACGTCGACGCCGAGTGCCGGAACACCCATCCGCAGTGCGGCGACCAGCATTCGACCCGGACCGCAACCGAGGTCGATGACCGGGCCGTCGGCTCCCTCGAGCAGGGACCGGTCGACCCGGTCCGCCGCGGCGCTCCAGCGTCCGACGTCCATCGTGACGACCTCGCCCGGACGGTCGGGATCGGTCAGGCGGAGTCGTCCGTCGGAGCGCAGGGCCCGTGTGTAGGGCTCGTCACCGCCGGCCCCGAAGGCCTGCAGGGTGCTGGTCGTGTCGGTCATCGGACATCTCCGGAGGTCGTCGCGGACTCGTCGGCCAGGGCCGCCGCGAACCGCGTGGTGGGAGCGAGTGCCGCGACGCGCTCGGCGTCCGGCAGCGTGTCGACGTCGAGCAACTCGGCCAGGAGGCCCGTGTCGAGCCCGGCGGACCGCAACCGACCGAGCTGCACGGCCCCGGTGTCGTCCTGCGACATCGGCACGCCGCGGATCAGGTCGCCGGTGGGTTCCCGCATGAACAGGGACCAGAAGCCGCCGTCCTCGGCCGGACCGAACCACGCGTCGCGCTCGGCGCCGTCGAACACCGGGGCGAGGGCGTCGACCGACACCTGCGGGGTGTCCATGCCGACCAGGAGCAGCGGCTCCTGCACGGTGTCGAACAGGAAGCCCAGGCGCTCGTCGAGTCCGCCGCCGGGCTGGTGCAGGACGTCGAAGCCGTCCGCGCCCTCGGGCAGGACGTCACCGTCGTAGAAGAGGACTCGACGGGCTGCCGGCAGGGCCGACACCGTGGCGAGCGTGTCGGCGAGGCTGGCGGCGGCGACCCTGGCCGCACCCTCAGGCGTCAGGGCGGGGGTCAGGCGTGTCTTCACCTTGCCGGGCAGGCACTCCTTGGCGACGACGGCCACGGTGATGCCGGTCACGAGCGGACCTCCGCCGCCGACTGCTCGGCCGCCGACTGCTCGGTCGCGGGCGATGCGGCCGCGGGGGATGCGGAGGCGGCGCGCTGGCGGACCGACACGGGTGCGGCGGACCGGGTGCGGGCCTCCCGACGGTACGCACGGAGCAGGCGCGACATGTCCTTGACGGCGTTGACCGTGCCGCGGAGGGTCCCGGTGACCTTGCTGTCGCCGATGCGCTGCGCGTACCCGATGTCCGACTCGTCCACACGCCAGCCGGCGGCGTGCGCGGCGAGCACCATCTCAAGCGGGTAACCGCTGCGACGGTCCCGGAGGTCGAGGGCGACCAGGTCCTCGCGGCGCATCACGCGCATCGGACCGAGGTCGGTCAGGCGGTAGCCGGTCGCGCGCCGCATCAGGACGGCGAGGACACGGTTCGCGAAGCGTGCGTGCGGTGCCCAGGCCCCGCGGGTGGTGGGGACGCGGCGGCCGAGGGCCAGGTCGACCCGGCCGTCCGCGACGCGCTGCACGAGGGCGGGGAGTTCGGCCGGGTCCATCGACGCGTCGGCGTCGCAGAAGGCCACGTAGTCGGCGGTCGCGGCGGCGACGCCGGCGGCGCAGGCCGACCCGAAGCCGCGGACCGGCTCGGTGACGACGAGGGCGCCGTGGGCGCGGGCGACGTCGGCCGAGCCGTCGGTCGAACCGTTGTCGACGACCACGGCCCGGTACCCCTCGGGGAGGCGGCCGATGACGGACGGCAGTGCGTCCGCCTCGTCGAGGCAGGGGAGGATCACGTCGACGCTCATGGAGACCATTCGGTGCGGGTCCTCGGAGCGATGGGTCGGAGTCGTGACCGCGTCAGCCGGGCGCGTCGGTGCGGGTCCGACGGCGTCCGCTGCGGGGTGTTGTGTCATGCACCCAACCCAACACGACGTCGCTGGTCGGGGTACGTGGTCGTGCGCTCCGATGGCCGATCTCCGCACCGCGGTTGCGGTCGCGCGGCGAGTCGGACGGGAGGCGCGCCCCGGGTGGGGGACGTGCCTCTCGTCCGATGCGTGGTCGGGCCGGGACCGATGGTCGGGCCGGGTCCGGTGGCCGGGCCGGGTCGGTGGTCGGGATCGGTCCGTGTCCGGTTCGCGCGCGCTTGCGTCAGCGCACGGCTGCGCGGAGCGGTGCCGTCGCGAAGTCGCGCATGCCCTGCGTGAAGTCGACCTGCGCCTGCCAGCCGAGCTCCTCGGCGATGCGCGCCGAGGACGCGGTCACGTGCCGGACGTCGCCCAGGCGGTACTCGCCCGTGACGACCGGCTGCGGGCCGTCCGGACCGGCGATCGCTGCGGCCATCTCACCGATCGTGTGGACCGTGCCGGAGCCGACGTTGAACGCCCGGAAGGACTCCGACGGTGCGGACTCGGTCGCGGCGATCGCCGCGAGGTTCGCACCGGCGACGTCGTCGACGTGCACGAAGTCACGGCGCTGTGCACCGTCCTCGAAGACCCGGGGTGCCTCGCCGCGGGCCAGGGCCGAGCGGAACAAGGACGCGACGCCCGCGTAGGGCGTGTTCGCGGGCATGCCCGGGCCGTACACGTTGTGGTAACGCAGCGCGACCGCTCGACCGCCGGTGGCACGCGTCCAGGAGGAGGCGAGCTGCTCCTGCGCGACCTTCGTCTGCGCGTAGACGTTCCGCGGGTCGAGCGCTGCCGACTCGTCGATCAGACCCGGAAGCAGGGGGCGTCCGTCCGGACCGATCGGGTCGAACTGTCCGGCGTCCAGGTCCTCGCGGCGGCGCGCTGGCGGTCGGAGGGGTTCGCCGTCGGCGGTCGTGTACGCGCCTTCGCCGTAGACGACCATGGAACTGGCGACCACGAGTCGACCGAGGTCCAGGCGGTCCATCGCGGCGAGCACGTGCGCGGTGCCGGCGTCGTTGCTGGAGACGTAGTCCGGCGCGTCCTGGAAGTCGACGCCGAGCCCGACCTTGGCGGCCTGGTGGCAGACCACGTCGACCTCGTGGAGGGCGGCGTCGAGGGCCACCCGGTCGCGGACGTCGCCGTGCACCAGCTCGATGCCGGCGGTGCGGTGGGCGGTGACCACGGCCTCCGGGTCGCCGTGCACGTCGGTGCGGAGGGAGTCCAGGACCCGGACCTCGTACCCGGCGGCCAGGGCCTGCCGGACGATGGTCGAGCCGATGAAGCCGGCGCCGCCGGTGACCAGCAGGCGGGTCACGGGCGGAGCTCCAGCACGCGGGCGGAGGCACTCGCCGGGACGAGTTCGCGCGGCGTGTAGTCGTCGGGGACCGCGGCGACGATCGAGCCGATCGCCCGGATGATCACCTCGTTCGCGCGGGCCAGGCGGTCCATCACGGCCTGGTGCGTGACCGGGGCCTCGGTGGCGGCCTGGTGCGTGACCGGCGCCTGGGTGGCGGCCTGGTCGTCGCCGGCCGCTGCGCCCGCGGCAGTCTCGTCCGCGGCCGGCGCGAGACCCGCGTCGGCGTCGGTGACGAACGACAGGTTCACCGTGCCGATGCCGAGCTCGGCGGCCAGGGGGACCTCGGGCGACATCGTCATGTTGATGGTGTGGCCGCCAGCCTCGCGCATCCAGACGGACTCGGCACGACTCGAGAACCGCGGGCCCTGGATGACGACACAGGTGCCGGTCGGGCGGAACGGCACATCGAGCGCCGCGATGGCGTCGATCGCGGCACGGCGCAGCACCGGGTCGAACGGGTCCGCGAAGGAGAGGTGCTGCACCTCGTCCTCGAAGTACGTGTCGGCGCGGCCCCAGGTCCGGTCGATCAACTGGTCCGTCACCACGAAGGTGCCGGGGGCGTAGTCGGGGTGCAGACCACCGACGGCGCTGGAGGACACCACGGCCCGGACGCCGAGCGACCGCAGCGCCCAGAGGTTCGCGCGGTGCTCGATCCGGTGCGGGGCGACCGAGTGCGTCCGCCCGTGCCGGGTGAGGAACGCGACACGACGGCCGGACATCGTGCCGATGCTGATCGGGCTCGAGGTCGCACCGAAGGGCGTCGGGACGTCGATCTCGTCCGCGGTCCCGGGCTCGAACAGCTCGTACAGGCCGGAACCACCGATCACTCCGATCGTTGCCGTCTTCTCGTTCTCCACAGGTCCTCCGGTCGTCCTCGGCGCTGGTCGGCGCCGTCGTTACGCTACAGATGCGGGCCAGGAACGGCCCGCGAGCGGTGCGTCGTCCGATGCGCCGCGTCAGGACCATTCGGAGGCGCGCGTGCGAACGATCGGTCAGCACCGGGAAGCAGTCCAGGCGCTCGTCGAGCCGGTGCTGCCCGGTGGACACGGAGCGGGGCCCGGGTCGGGGTCGGGTTCTGCGTCGGTCGAGACGGTGTCGGTGGTCGACCTGGCGGTCGCGTCCGGCGCGGGGCGCGGGTACCGGGTCCTCGCGACGGCCGTCCCCGCGCCGACACCGCTGCCGGCGTTCGACAACAGCCAGATGGACGGGTTCGCCGTCCGCGCTGCCGATGCCGGCACCACGCTCCGCGTCGTCGCTCCGATCCCGGCCGGCCTCGTGCCCCCGCCGCTCGAGCCGGGCACCGCGGCACCGATCATGACCGGAGCGCGGATCCCCGATGGCGCCGACGCGGTGTTCCCGGTGGAGTCGACCCCGGCCGGCTCCTTCCCCGCGGCCCTCGACACCGAGTCCGTCCCGGTGCCGGACGACCTCGTCGCGGGGACCTTCGTCCGGGTCGCCGGATCGGACCTCCGCGCCGGAGCAGCCATCGCCAGGGCGGGACAACCCCTGACTCCCGCCGTCCTCGGTGCGCTCGCCGGGGCCGGGGTGACCACCGTCGAGGTGTTCCGCCGTCCCCGGGTTCTCGTCGTGTCGACCGGCAGCGAACTGCTCGACGACGATGCCGCGGGCGTCCGTGCGGCCGTCGACCTGCGCGCCGGTGCGGTCATCGGCGACGCGAACGGGGTGGCACTGTCCGCCGCGCTCTCCGAGGTGGGCGTCGAGACCCGCCGCGTCCGGGTGCCCGACGACCCTGAACGGTTCGTCGACGCGCTCAACCGCGCCGTGGGGGAGTGGGCCGACCTCGTCCTCACCACGGGGGGCATCAGTGCGGGGGCGTACGAGGTCGTCCGACAGGCTCTCGAGCCCCGCGGACTCGAGGTCACGGCGGTCGCGATGCAGCCCGGCGGTCCCCAGGCCCTGGGCAGCGTGACGATCGCCAGCCGGTCGGTGCCCGTCGTCGCCTTCCCCGGCAACCCCGTCTCGGCGCTGGTGTCCTTCGAGGTGTTCCTCCGCCCGGTCCTCGCCCGCGCCGCCGGCCTGCCCGGTACCCGTCCGAGCGCCGACGTGCCAAGTGCCGACTCCGCCACCTCACCCGCAGGCAAGCACCAGGTCCGGCGCGGCACGATCGTGGACGGCCGCGTGCAGTTCGTCGGCGGGCCCAGCTCACACCTGCTCTGGCACTACGCGGAGGCCACACACCTCGTCCACGTCCCGGTCGGCACCAGTCAGGTCGACGCGGGCGACGTCCTGACCGTCTGGAGCATCCGATGACCGACCTGTCCCACGTCCGCGCCGACGGCAGCGCGCACATGGTGGACGTCTCCGACAAGGACGTCACCGCTCGGTCCGCCACCGCCACCGCCACACTCGTGACCCGGGCGGACGTCGTCGCCCGCATCCTCGACGGCTCGCTGCCCAAGGGCGAGGTGATCGGCACCGCCCGGATCGCGGCGATCATGGCGGTGAAGAAGACGTCCGACCTCATCCCGCTCTGCCACCCGCTGCCGATCGCCGGAGTCGAGGTCGACATCACCGGCGCCGACGACCGCGTCGTGATCCAGGTGTCCGTCCGCACGACCTCCCGCACCGGAGTCGAGATGGAAGCCCTGACCGGCGCGAGCGTCGCTGCCCTGACCGTGTACGACATGGTCAAGGCCGTCGACCGGGCGGCGTCGATCACCGATGTCCGCGTGCTCGAGAAGCACGGCGGCCGTTCCGGCGACTGGAGCGCATCGTGACCGACGCCGCAACCGACCAGGGCCGCGCGGCCGTCCTCGTCGTGTCCACCTCGGCCGCCACCGACCCCGCGCTCGACCGCACCGGACCGGTCATCGCCGAGTGGCTCCGCACCCGTGGGTTCACCGTCGGCGACCCGGCGATCGTCCCCGACGGCGGCCCCGTCGCCGACACCCTCACCGCCGCCGTCACGGGTGGCGCCCGGATCGTCATCACCACCGGCGGCACTGGCGTCACGCCGACCGACCGCACCCCCGACGCCGTCGCGCCCCTGCTGGACCTGGAACTCCCCGGCATCGTCGAGGAGATCCGTCGCCGTGGCCTCGCCGGTGCCGGACCTACCGCGCTGCTCAGTCGCGGGGTCGCCGGGGTCGTCGGCGGCCGCGCCTTCGTCGTCACGCTGCCCGGGTCCCGCGGCGGGGTCGCCGACGGGCTGGCCGTGCTCGACGGACTCCTCGACCACCTGCTCGCCCAGCTGCACGGCGACGGGCACGCCCCGCGGAGCGCCTCGTGAGCGCCACCGCGGCCGAGCGGGTCGTCGTGGCGGACGTCGTCGACCGCGACATCACCGTCGACGAGGTGTCCGCGGTCGTGGCCTCCGACCAGGACGGTGCCGTGGTCACGTTCGCCGGCGTCGTACGCGACCACGACGGCGGCAAGGGCGTCACCGCTCTCGACTACGAGCGGCACCCGAGCGCCGGTGACGTCATCGCCTCGGTCGCCCGGACCATCGCAGAGCAACACCCCGAGGTCCGCGTCGCCGTGCTGCACCGCGTGGGCGCCCTCGGCATCGGGGACGTCGCGCTCGCCGCAGCCGTGGCGTCCGGACACCGTGCTGAGGCCTTCGCGGCCTGCGCTGCCTTGATCGACCTGGTGAAGGAGCAGGTGCCGATCTGGAAGCACCAGCGCTTCGCGGACGGGTCCGACGAGTGGGTCGCCGCGCTCTGACCTCTCCGCGAAAGCGACAGATCAGCGCCGGACTCTGCGGCTGATCTGTCGCTTCGGCGGAGTGACCAGCCGCACCGCCCCACGAAGGCGGGCGTAGCGGCTGGACTCAGCACACCCATAGGATCCGGAGCCATGGGAATCCTGCTGTCCGGCGTGAGCGTCGTCCTGCTCGTGTTCGCGTTGATCGACATCATCACGCGCACCGACAGCGAGGTCCGGGGCCTGCCCAAGGTCGCGTGGATCATCCTCGTGATCCTGCTGCCCGTCGTCGGCAGCATCGTCTGGTTCGCGATCGGGCACGACTGGGCTGCCGGCCCTCGGAACCACGGCCGGTACATCGAACCCACCCGCCACGAGGACCGCTACGCCACCCTCGGCGCCGCGAAGAGCGCCCACGGGGACAAGCGTGTCTCGAGCACCGAGCAGGAACTCGCCGAGCTCGAGCGGGAGATCGAGTACTGGGAGGCGCAGGCGCGCCTGAAGCGGGCGAAGGAAGCGGCCGGCGAGGGCGACCCGACCCCGGCGACGTGAGCAGGGCCTCCAGGCCGGACGCCTGGGCCGCCGTGCCACCGCTGTCCGTCGACGACCGCCGGTGGGACCTGGTGGACCAGCGGTCTGCCTTCCTGTCGGGCGGCGACGAACCACCGACGCCGAGTGACCCGGACCACAGCCGGTGTCGTCGTGTCCGGCTGATCGCGGCGGCCGCTCTCGTCGTCCTCGCTGCTGCGGTCGGGGCGTGGCTGGCCGTGCAGACGACGATGCCCGCCCGACGGCCGTCCGACACGCAGTTCCTCATCGGCTCGGGCGTCTTCGTGCTGGGGCTCGTCGTGTGGGCGATCGGGGTCGCGCGGATCGTGCGGATCGGACGGGCGCACTCGCGGCGGGCGATGTGGTTCGACCCGCTGTCCGGGATGTCGATGCGCGAGCGGCGGGAGGTCGACCGTGTCCTCCGTGGTCGTGCACCCGCGGAGCCGCACCGGGTCCGGGTGCTCCGACGTCTGGCGCTCCTGCGACTGCGGCAGAGCGAGTGGACGCTCTGGTTCACCGCGGGGTGGGTGCCGTTGGCGGCGGGGCAGTCCCTCGCCGCGCGTGACGACTTCCTGCTCTGGGTCGAAGGCATCCTCGCGCTCGGGTTCGGGGCGATGTTCCTCGTCGTGATGATCCAGCGGGAGCACTGGCGGGCGTTCCTCGACCGGACGATCTGAGCCGCGCCTCCCGGCCGGCCGCCGTACCCGGCGCGAGCCGGACCCGCACAACGACATCGGGCTCGCGCCACGGGATCCCATGGCGCGAGCCGGATCTCGTTGTGCGCAGCCAGCCGGAACCGGCCCGCCAGCCGGAACCGGCCAGCCGCCCCCGCCTGACACCCACCCCTGGCGGACGCGACCCCCGCGTCCGCCTACCCTGGTCAGGTGGCTCATCTCCTCGGCGCCGAGAACGTGCATCTCGAGTTCCCCACCCGTGTCGTCTTCGACAGCGTGACCATCGGCCTCGACGAGGGCGACCGGATCGGCGTGGTCGGGCGCAACGGCGACGGCAAGTCGACGTTGCTCGCCCTGCTCGCGCAGCGCCTCGAACCGGACGATGGTCGGGTGACGCACCGTCGCGGGGTGACGATCGGCTACCTGGACCAGCGGGACATCCTGCCGGAGGGCGAGACCGTCGGGCAGGTCGTCGTCGGCGACCTCGCGGAGCACGAGTGGGCCGGCGACGCGAAGATCCGCGACGTGATCGGCGGCCTGGTGTCGGACATCCCGTGGGACGTCATGGTGGACGAGCTGTCGGGCGGGCAGCGGCGTCGGGTGGCGTTGGCGCGCCTCCTGGTCGGGGACTGGGACGTGCTGTTCCTCGACGAGCCGACCAACCACCTGGACGTCGAGGGCATCCAGTGGCTGGCCGAGCACATCAACCGCCGCTGGTCCGCGAACCAGGGCGGCATGGTCGTCGTGACCCACGACCGGTGGTTCCTGGACGCCGTGTCCACCGACACGTGGGAGGTGCACGACGGCGTCGTCGAGCCCTTCGAGGGCGGCTACGCGGCGTACATCCTGCAGCGCGTCGAGCGTGACCGGCAGGCCGCGTCGAGCGAGCAGCGCCGGCAGAACCTGGCCCGCAAGGAGCTCGCCTGGCTGCGCCGCGGCGCCCCGGCCCGCACGAGCAAGCCGAAGTTCCGCATCGACGCGGCGAACGCCCTCATCGACGACGTCCCGCCGATCCGCGACACGGTCGCGCTGTCCCAGATGGCGACGGCGCGCCTGGGCAAGGACGTGGTCGACCTCATCGACGCGGGCGTGTCCTTCGATGGCACGATGATCATCGAGGACATCGAGTGGCGCATCGCGCCCGGTGAGCGGACCGGCATCCTCGGCCCGAACGGCGCCGGCAAGTCCACGCTGCTCAACCTGGTCTCCGGCAAGCTCCAGCCGACCACCGGCCGGGTGAAGACGGGCAAGACGGTGCAGATCGCGGTCCTCGACCAGCAGCTCGCCGACCTCGCCCAGTTCGCCGACGACCGCGTCCGCGAGGTCGTGGCGCGCAAGAAGACCAGCTACGTCGCCGACGGCAAGGAGATGACGCCGTCGCAGTTGCTCGAGCGCCTCGGGTTCACGTCGGAGCAGCTCTCCACCCCGGTGAAGGACCTGTCCGGTGGGCAGAAGCGGCGCCTCCAGCTGATGCTCATCCTGCTCGACGAGCCGAACGTCCTGATCCTCGACGAGCCGACGAACGACCTCGACACGGACATGCTGGCCGCGATGGAGGACCTCCTCGACACCTGGCCGGGCACGCTGCTGGTCGTCAGTCACGACCGGTACCTGCTCGAGCGCGTCACCGACCAGCAGTACGCCGTCCTCGGCGGGCACCTCCGCCACCTGCCCGGTGGCGTCGACGAGTACATGAAGCTGCGTGCCGCGGGCACCGGCGGCGGGACCGCGTCGGCTGCTGCCGCGGCATCGGCCGGGAGGCCCGACACGGCCGGATCCTCGGCCGTCGCCGCCGCCTCGGGGCTGCGTCCGGCAGCGGCGACGGCTACGCCGACCCTGTCCGGCGCCGAGCGTCGCGTGGTCGAGAAGGAGATGTCGGCGCTCGACCGCCGCATCGGGAAGCTCGCCCAGGACCGGAAGAAGCGGCTCGACGCGTTCGCCGCGCACGACCAGTCGGACTACGAGGGGCTCGGCAAGCTGCAGGCGGAACTGACCGCGCTGGACGCCGAGGTCGAGCAGCTCGAGGAGCGGTGGCTCGAGGTCGCGGAGCAGCTCGGGGTGTGAGACTCCCCGCGCCGGTCGAGCCGGAAGGCTAGTCGCCGAGGCCCAGGATCAGTCGCCGGAGCAGTGCCGCCAGCTGGCCCCGCTCGCCGTCGGACACCCCGGCGAGGATCGCTCGCTCGGCTTGCAGCAGGTCCGCGATCGCCGCGTCCACCGCGCTCCGACCCGTCGGCGTCAAGGACACGAGGACGCCCCGGCCGTCGCGGGGGTCCGTCCGGCGAGCGACGAGCCCGCGGGCGGCGAGGCGGTCCACCCGGTTCGTCATCGTGCCACTCGTCACCAGGGTCTGCTGGAGGAGCGCCTTGGGGCTCAACTCGTACGGGTCGCCCGCGCGCCGGAGTGCCGACAGGACGTCGAACTCCCACGGCTCCATCCCGCCCGCCTCGAACGCCTGACGCCGGGCCCGGTCCAGGTGGCGGGCGAGCCGGTCCACCCGCGACAGGACGTCGAGCGGGGCGAAGTCCAGATCCGGACGCTCCCGACCCCACGCCGCGACGATCCGGTCGACCTCGTCCTCTGGCGGCATCCGTCCATCATGGCGTGGATCGGCGGCGCACGACCAGTGTCGGGCACATGGGAGGATGGTCTGGCTCCTGCGGGGGCGTTCCGCCTTGGTGTAATGGCAGCACGACGGCCTTTGGTGCCGTTAGGTCCGGGTTCGAATCCTGGAGGCGGAGCCGTGGCGTGTTCGGTCTTTGCGGGATTCCTGGTCATTCTTTTGTCTGTGAAGGCTGCTGGCGCCGCCAGAGTGTGGCTCAGCAGTGCTCTGGACCTCGTCCTGGCCGTTCGGTGAGCCCGAGCCCATGGCGAGCAGGCGGTTCCGTGAACGACGAAGGCCCCCTGACCTGTTTTCGGGCAGGGGGCATCGGCTCGATTGCCGAGCGAAGTCGTTGATTGTTCAGTTCGGGGCGAGCGAGGGCGCCTAGCCGAGGAGCTCGTCGATGGGTACGAGGTAGTACTCCGGGGGCTCGGAGTCCGCTTCGGTGGCTTCGAACGGCTCGACCCGTGCGTTCGGGTTCTGCTTGGCGTAGGTCATCCAGTGGTTGCGGTTCTTGGCGCTCAAGCGCTTGAGCGCGAGACGGTCCTGGAGGAAATGGATGAGGCGGCGGAGGTTCTGGGAAGCGGCGGCAAGCGCTGCAGCGATCTCTGCGAACCACGGGCCACGACCCCGGCGGTTCAGCGGGTCGTGAAGTCCCTCTGCCTGGGGGTCTTTCACTCGCGAGTTCACGGATTCGATCGTGTTGCGGAGTCCGTACCAGCGGCGCCACTCTTCGGACTTGTATTCGAACTCTTGTCCGAACTTGAGGTGCTTCGTCCCGTCCCCGTCGTTGCGCGGATCGGCAGTGAGGACGCCGGGGATCTTCACGGTCTTGCCGGGGATGGGGGTCTTGAACTGCTCACCGGTGGTCTTGTCGAAGTCGATGGGGTCGAGTCCGGTCGGGTAGAAGTACTGGCGCGAGCCGTCGGCGTTGTGGCGGCCCCGCGGCTTGAGTCGATACTTCGCGCGCTGCTCGCGACGCTTGGTGACGAGGTCATGTCCCGCGGCGAGCGTCGCCTCACGAGCCACGGGATTCGTCATCTTCGATGCGGCGATTCGAGTCTCCGCCCAGGTTGATTCGGCGAGCTTAAGGGTCTCGGGCATGAATGAGGGGTACCAGGAGCCGTCGCACATGACGAGGTCGTGCTTGCCGTCCTTGCTCGCGTAGTAGGCCTGGATGCCGAGCTTGTCGTGTGGGTAGTCCATGACGGCGTTCGCGCCGTGCGCTGCGATGGGGAGCTGGAAGTCCTCGGACTTCGCGCCGGGCAGGTACGCGCGGTCAGCGATGACCGTCGTGATCGGAATGCCGCGTTCCTTGCAGGAATCGAGGAAGCGCTTGCCTTGGCCATGCACTTCGCCGGGCTTGTGGCCGCCGAACCAGATGATGAAGAGTGGAGCGTCGATGTCCGCTCCAGGACTGTTCCGGGTGAGCGTGCCGAGTTCGGCTTCGCGACCGAAGATGCGCTTGCTGGGAGCAGAGTTCGTGCCGTCGTGGTCACCCTCGCGAACGTAGAAGCCGCAGCCGTAGTTGACGGATGCGGTGTCGTCGCCCGTCATGTTGTCGAGGTTCTTCTGCATGCCGGCGACGGGTACGACGGTTGCATCGATTGCCGCAGTGCCGTGCATGCGTTCGCGGAGCTCCTTGGGAAGAAGGAGCCAGGTCCCTTGGAGCAGCTGGTTGCAGATGGTCATCATGCGTCCCTCGAGCAGCTCTAGGCGCTCGGGGTCAGAGTAGAACTCCTCCTCGATCTCGGCAAGACGCGCCGGGCTCGGGCGTCGCCAGCGGGGGCCGGGGTCGCGGTCGAGCAGGTCTTTGAGGCGGTGCACTGCCCGCCAGTAGGCGTCGTAGAGGTCTCCTCGGTCGAAGATGCTGGGGTCGATGCCGAGCATTTCGAGCTCTTCGTTCGTTGAGTCGACGAGGAGGTCAGCGCCCGTGCGGATGCTGACGGTGCCTTTTACGCGCATTGTGACGAACATCAGCGCCATGGCGCTCGTCGTGCTCATGTACGCGTGGCGGCCTCGGCGGGACGGGTGGTCCTCTAGCCAGTACTGCTCAAGGAGTTCCTCGATGCCACCGAGTGCAATGACCTTGCTCGTCTCCCGGACGGCCCGGTGGAAGGCGTCTCGTTTGCCCATCTTGAGGTACATGAGCATCGACATGCCGAAGCAGTCCTGCATCCACTGTTCGGCCTTCTCGAAGTCGTGATGCTTCGCCTTCGGAGCGGTCATCGTGTTACCGCCTCGGCGCGGAGCTGCTGGCGGTAAGACGCAGCGCCGAGAGCGGGAACGTGGGCGACGAGTTGGTCGAGGTGTTCGAACTTGGTGACGCCTGCGGCGGTCATCAGTGCCCGCATGTTCGTGCCGGCGATGAGGTGGGTGATGATCCACGTGTTCCGCATGCGCGTGGTCACTGGGTCGGGCTCGTTGCCGCGGTCCGTGTCGTAGAGGAACGTGGTGAGGGTGCTGATGCCGTGCTTGACGCGCTTGGGTGAGCCGAACACCCAGTCGTCCTCGGCGACATTCGCAATCGCGTTGAGGAGCAGGGGCTCGAAGCGTGCGAGAAGGGGCACCGCGCGTCCGGTGCATGCGACGCTGACGAGGATCCCGTCGGCGTCGACGGTGATGTCGCGTCGGCGGACCTGGAGCAGTTCGTTGGCTTTCAGGCCAGCCCCGGTGCAGAGAGCGAGGACGACGCCAGCGCTGCGGCGGCGCGCGGCAGTTGACTGGCCGGTTGCCCAGCTTTCTAGCAGGTGCAGGTCGAGGTCGTCGTAGGGAGCAGCAGTGCTCTGAGGCGAGGTTGCGGAGAACTCGAGCGGGACGGTGCCGACGAGCGCTTCGGACATGCGCATTAGCAACGACCGGTACGTGCGGCGGGTCGTGTCGGTCCAGGTGACATCGGCCCGGGTGACGTAACGGCGGACCATCACCGGGTGGAACACGACCATCGTTTTGGTCGGGTAGCCGTTGATGTTGACGACCCAGTCGACGTACGGCGCCGCGACGACGAGGAGACGCTCAGCCGTGATCGTTGACGCCGCGGCAGCCTCGGCCGAGGCATCGAGCACGAAACGACGGATCTGATCCCAGCGGTCCGCAGGGAACGTCGGGACGTACGTCACCGCAGCCGCCAGGAGCAGTAGGCAGGCGCGGCGTGCTTCGACGAGTTGGTGGCTGAGCCGATTCGGAGTCGTTCGCATGCCGTCCCTATGCGGGACGCTCCCGTCCGGGTCGGCCGTGAAATCCAAGATCGATGATCCGACGCCTTCGGTTCCCACTGCTGGCGCGGATTGCAGCGCGACACGCCCGGGTTTCTCAGTGCCACCGTATGTGACCCGTTCGAGGGCATTTCGGGCCTTGCATGCGACGAAGGTGAGGAGGGCGCGTGCATGCGGTTCGCGCTCCTCTCCTGCGTCGTGGACCCGGTAACCGTAGTGATCCGCTCCGCCCAGTTGGTCCTGTTCGTGGACCCGGCCGGCGGACATGCCGTTCCGCCAGCAAAGTTCTGACCCGTTCCGCGCATACCCGCTCCGCGACCGAAAGCCGGTCGCGGAGAGGAACCCATGCCCGCCCCTACCCCCTCCCTTGCTCTCCTGCGGTCCGAGTACGAAGCACTCAGCGCGCTGCCGACACGGCAGCTCACCCTCGATCAGCGACGCAGCATCGACTACTTCTTCGCCGACATCGACGAGACCGCAGCAGTCGAACCGTTCGTGCGTCGATGGATCATGCGTGTGCACGGCCTGGACGCGTTCGTTGCACAACACGCTCGGATGCCTCGCGCAGATTCGCGGCGGCCACGTCCAGCGACCGACGAGCAGGCGCTGGTCGACACGGTGGCGTACTTCCGTCAGGCGCACGCCTCGGGTGGCTACCTTGATTACCAGAAGCGGCGGCTGGAGGCGGTTCCGGGCTTCGCGTGGTCCCCGCGCGACTCGACGTGGTCTGCGCGCTTTGCTGAGCATCAGGAGTTCTGGGAAGCGCACGGGTTTGCTCCGCGGCGCCGCTCGTCCGACCCGGCAGAGGTGATGATCGGGCGGTGGGTTGCGCATCAGCGCGCGCTCGAGAGCCGCGGGCAGCTCCGCGCCGACCGGGCAGCACGGCTCCGCGCGGCACGCTACCGGGTGCTTTGACCGCGGGCTTCGGCAAGCAGACGTCGCCGATGAACCGCGGTGTGCAGGTCTGGGACGTGGACGAGGGACGCTGCGAGATGTGCTGCTTTGGTGGTGCCGGCAGCGCGCATGAGCAGGTCGGCGGGCGTTTGTGCGGCGAGGTTGTTCCGCCCCGGGTCTGATGGAGGCTCTCAATCCACGGGAGGATGAGAGTCATGGGAGCACCGAGGAAGTACCCGG
>NZ_QKLI01000012.1:0-99724 GCF_003224255.1 Curtobacterium sp. MCBD17_030
GGTCGATGGTGTTCCGGTGGTCATAGCGAGAGGGAAACGCCCGGTCACATTCCGAACCCGGAAGCTAAGCCTCTCAGCGCCGATGGTACTGCAAGGGGGACCTTGTGGGAGAGTAGGACGCCGCCGGACTTCTTTTCATGATGTGGCCATCGGCCCTCCATCGAGAGCAACAGCTCTCGTGAGGGCCGGTGGCCATTTTCTGTTGCATCAGGGGCGCTCGAGGTCGACTCTGCTTCTCGTCCATGATGGACTGGGTGGAGCACGCGGCCCGGGGTGCTTCATCTACACAACGACACAGCGGACGATCGCCGAGACGCCAGTCATCGGCACGCGACGAGGAGCAACGGTGGCGAACGACGACGAACAGCGACGAGACGGCCGAGACGGAGACCGTCCGGATCGACCGCGACGTGCAGGCGACAGCGGTCGTTGGTCGTCTGGTCCTCGCGACTTCGAGCGTCGTGAAGACGATCGCGCGGAACGTGGTGCTCCGCGCGGTGATCCTCGCGATGAGAGCTCCGACCGCCGTCCGGCCGGCCGTGACTTCCGCGATGGTGGCGCTCGGCACGATCGTCCTTCGTGGCGCTCGGACCGGCCCGCATCCGATCGTCCGCGTCGTGATGGTGATCGTCCGTTCCGTGGGAATGATGACCGTCCGCGTCGTGATGGTGATCGTCCGTTCCGTGGGAACGATGACCGTCCGCGTCGTGATGGTGATCGTCCGTTCCGTGGGAACGATGACCGTCCCCGTCGTGACGGGGATCGGCCGGTGCGCAGCGGTGGCAATGACCGTCCGTTCCGTGGGAGCGATGACCGTCCGCGCCGGGACGGAGACCGCCCGTTCCGCGGTGGCGGCAACGACCGGCCGTTCCGGGGCAACGATGACCGTCCGCGTCGTGATGGTGATCGTCCGTTCCGTGGGAACGATGACCGTCCGCGTCGTGATGGTGATCGTCCGTTCCGTGGGAACGATGACCGTCCCCGTCGTGACGGGGATCGGCCGGTGCGCAGCGGTGGCAATGACCGTCCGTTCCGTGGGAGCGATGACCGTCCGCGCCGGGACGGAGACCGCCCGTTCCGCGGTGGCGGCAACGACCGGCCGTTCCGGGGCAACGATGACCGTCCGCGTCGTGATGGTGATCGTCCGTTCCGTGGGAACGATGACCGTCCGCGTCGTGATGGTGATCGTCCGTTCCGTGGGAACGATGACCGTCCCCGTCGTGACGGGGATCGGCCGGTGCGCAGCGGTGGCAATGACCGTCCGTTCCGTGGGAGCGATGACCGTCCGCGTCGTGATGGTGATCGTCCGTTCCGTGGGAACGATGACCGGCCTCGTCGTGACGGAGATCGTCCCGTACGGAGCGGTGGCAACGACCGCCCGTTCCGTGGGAACGACGACCGTCCGCGCCGGGACGGCGACCGGCCGTTCCGCAGTGGCGGCAACGACCGGCCGTTCCGGGGCAACGATGACCGTCCGGCCCGCGATGGTGGTGCCGAACGCAAGCGCTTCGGCGACGGCAACCGATCGGCCGGAGCCCGCTTCGGCGAGGCAGCCCGTGACGACTGGGAAGACCGCGACCCCTACGGCACCCGATCGATCCGCCCGCGCCACGACGACCCGGAGATCCCGGAGGAAGTGGATGCGCGTGACCTCCACCCCGCTGCGCGTGCTGAGCTCAAGACCCTCAGCAAGGACAACGCCGACTGGGTCGCGCGACACCTGGTCACCGCGGCGCTGCTCGTCGACTCGGACCCGGAAGAAGCGAACCAGCACGCGTTGAGCGCAGCACGGCGTGCCGGCCGTGTGGCCGTCGTGCGAGAGACCGCGGCGATCACGGCGTACCGCCTGGGTGACTTCGCCACGGCTCTCCGTGAGCTCCGCACGTACCGACGCATCTCGGGTCGGAACGACCAGCTCCCGATGATGGTGGACTGCGAGCGTGGCCTCGGCCGCCCCGAGCGTGCACTCGAGCTCGGGCGCTCCGTCGACCGCGCTGCACTCGAGACACCGGTCCAGGTCGAACTCGCGATCGCGATGTCCGGCGCTCGGCTGGACCTCGGGAACCCCACAGCCGCGCTGGGTGAGCTGGAGATTCCACAGCTCGACCCCTCGACCGCCTACAGCTGGTCGCCGGCGCTCTACAGTGCATACGCGGCCACGCTCGAGGAGCTCGGTCGCCAGGACGAGGCCGACGAGTGGTGGGACCGTGTCGACCGCGCGGCCGAAGCCCTCGCGGAAGCCGCTGAAGACGATGCTTGGGAGACAGTGGATGTGGTCGAGGAAGCGATCGAAGTCGACGAGTTCGACGGGTCCGAGGACGACGGATCCGAGGACGACGAATCCGGGGACGACGAGTCCGTCGAACTCGACGACGCCGAACTCGGCGACGCGGAGCCAGGCAACGGGTACGTCAGCACCCTCGGGGACGACGACCTCGACGACGACACCGATGACGCCGCCGACCAGCCCGGAGAGATCGACGAGGACAACCCCCGCGACATCGACGGCTCCGCAGCCGGCTGACTCACCGCGCACTCCGGTCGACGGCATCGACCTGGTCCTGACGGACCTCGACGGTGTCGCCTACCGGGGTCGGAACGCGATCCCGCACGCCGTGGAGGCCCTCACCCGGGCTGCGGCGTCGGCGCGCGTCGGCTACATCACCAACAACGCCTCGCGTCGTCCGGTGGACGTCGCCGAGCACCTCGAGCGGTACGGGCTCCAGGTCACCGCTGACGACGTCGTGACGTCCTCGCAGGCGGGGGCGCGGTTGCTCGCCACGCTGGTGCCGGCAGGGTCGACCGTGCTGGTGATCGGTGGGCTGGGACTCACGACGATCGTCGAGCAGGCCGGTTTCGTGATCACCGACAGTGCGGACGACAGCCCCGCAGCGGTGATCCAGGGGTTTTCGCCGGACCTCGGGTGGCAGCAGCTGGCCGAGGCGTCTTTCGCGCTGGCGGATGCCTCCGTGCCGTGGGTCGCGACCAACATGGACTGGTCGATCCCGGTCGAGCGCGGCATCGCGCCCGGCAACGGCACCCTCGTCGCGGCCGTGCACCAGGCCGTCAGTCGCATGCCCGTGGTGGCGGGGAAGCCCGAGCGACCGATCTTCGACGCCGCCCTGGCACGGTTCGGCGGCGAACGACCGCTGTTCATCGGTGACCGTCTCGACACGGACATCAAGGGCGCGAACGACGCCGGCATCCCGAGCGTGCTCGTGCTCACCGGCATCGACCAGCCCAAGCAGGTCCTGGCCGCGGATCAGCGCTCTCGGCCGACGTACGTGCTCAAGGACCTCCGGGGGCTGCACGAGCCGTACCCGGTGACCATCCGCAGTGAGGACCCGGACGGCACGCGTCGGGTCACTGTGGGGGAGTCGACCGTCTCGATGCGCGGGCACGTCGTCCGCGCCGAACAGGTGGGACCGGACGAGATGGACCTGTTGCGCGCCGGTGCGACCGCGATCTGGGACTCCGGCCTGGCGATCTACGGCCTCGACGTGGACCCGGCGCTGTACGGCGGCGAGTAGCGTGTCGGGCGTGGAACCAGCCCGGACGGACGACACGACGGGCCCTGCCCTCCCGGCCTCGTCGGGCGGTGTGCCAGCGGTGCCTCGGGCTGTCCCCGGGCCATCGCGACCGACCCCCGGTGGGCCTCGCAGCGGAGCAGCGACCCAGGAAGCCGAGAGCGTCGGGCACCGAGCTGCAGAGGTGGAGCGTCTTCCACTGGCCGACCGCGCGGACGCGTTCGCAGCGCTGCACGACGAACTCCGGACCCGACTCGAACAGGGCGGGGATGCTCGTGTCTGACCACGACGCCGCCGTGGACCCGGTGACGACGCCGGTCGTCACGATGCGCCTCGACGCCGCGATTCCGGCGCGAGGTCTGGCGCGCTCCCGGACCGCAGCGGCCGCCCTCATCCAAACCGGTCGTGTGACGATCGACGGGGTCCCGGTCGTGAAGGCCTCGACCCCGGTCACCGCCTCCGCGGAGATCGTGGTGGACGCCGAGGACGAGTGGGTCTCCCGCGCCGCGCTGAAGCTCGTCGGCGCGCTCGATGCGTTCGGCGTCGATCCGGATGGCCGGACCGTGTTGGACGTGGGCGCCTCGACCGGCGGGTTCACGCAGGTGCTGCTGGCACGGGGAGCCGCGCGCGTGATCGCCCTGGACGTGGGTCACGGTCAGCTGGCGCCGGCGATCGCCCTGGACGACCGCGTCGTCGTGGTCGAGGGGGTCAACGCCCGGAACCTCACGAGCGCCCACTACCTGGCCCTCGACCCCGCTGCGGAGCGCACCAGCCTGGTGGTGGGCGACCTGTCGTTCATCAGCCTCCGCATGGTGTTGCCCGCCCTGGTCGAGGCGGTCCCGGCCGACGAGTTCGTCCTCCTGGTGAAGCCGCAGTTCGAGGTCGGCCGGACCGGCATCCGCGAGGGGATCGTCCGCGATGCGTCGTTGCGGCAGGACGCGCTCATGAACGTCCTCTGGGCTGCGTGGGACCTGGGCCTCGGAACGGCGGGGTTGGCGCCGTCGCCGATCGTCGGTACGCACGGCAACCACGAGTACCTCGCGCGTCTCCGGCGAGGTGCCGGGGAGAACCCGACAGAATGGATCCTCCGGGCGACGGAACTGGCGGAGGGAGCTCCATGAGCGACGAACGACACATCCTGCTGGTCTCGCACACCGGACGGCGCGACTCGATCGACGCCGCGGTCGAGGTGTGCGACATCCTGCACGATGCCGGCGTGACCCCGGTGATGCCCTTCGACGAGTACGCCGACATCCGTCGGGCCGAAGCGTCGGTCGGTCAGGTCGACATCCTGGGCGTCGACGTCCGTCCTGACGAGATCGAGATCGTCATCGTCCTCGGCGGCGACGGGACGATCCTCCGCGCCGCCGAACTGGCGCGGGGCACCAAGGCCCCGATCGTCGGCGTCAACCTCGGTCACGTCGGCTTCCTCGCCGAGAGCGAGCGCGACGGCCTGGCCGAGACGGTCGAGCGCGCCCTGACCGGCGAGTACAAGGTCGAGGAGCGCGTGGCCCTGCAGGTCGACGTCGTCGTCGGCAACGAGATCGTCTACTCCAGCTGGGCGCTCAACGAAGCGACGGTCGAGAAGGCGTCCCGTGAGCGCATGCTCGAGGTCGTCACCGAGGTCGACGGTCGGCCGCTGTCCTCCTTCGGGTGCGACGGTGTGGTGTTCTCGACCCCGACCGGTTCGACCGCGTACTCCTTCTCCGGCGGCGGCCCCGTGGTGTGGCCCGACGTCGACGCGATCCTGATGGTGCCGCTGAGCGCACACGCCCTGTTCTCCCGTCCGATCGTGGTCGGACCGGACCGGGTCCTCGCGGTCGAGGTGCTGCGCCGGACGAGCGGTGTCGGTGTGCTGTGGTGCGACGGGCGGCGGACGCACGATCTGCCTCCCGGCGCTCGGGTCGAGGTACGCCGGTCCCCGGAGCCGGTGCGTGTCGCCCGGATCAAGGACGCCGCGTTCGCCGATCGTCTGGTGGCGAAGTTCCGTCTGCCGGTCGCCGGGTGGCGCGGGCCGCAGCGTGACGACGAGGACGTGTGACGCGGCCGTCCAGCCGCACCCGCCGGTCCCGCACGGGCCACGAACACGAGCAACGGCACCAGCACGAGCACCGGCACCACGACGTGAACCAGCAGCAGGAGCACATCCAGTGATCGAGGAAATCCGCATCTCCGACCTCGGCGTGATCGGCGACGCCACCCTCGAGCTCGGCCCCGGCTTCACCGTCGTCACGGGGGAGACCGGCGCCGGGAAGACGATGATCGTCACCGCGCTCGGCCTGCTCCTCGGTGCCCGTGCGGACGCCGGCTCGGTCCGCCGCAGCGCGCCGAACGCCGTCGTCGAAGGACGCTGGCAACTCCCCGACCACGCGGCCGTCGCCGAGCGGGTCGAGGACGCCGGTGGGACCGTGGAGGACGGCGAACTCATCCTGACCCGCACGGTCTCCGCCGAGGGCCGCAGCCGCGCGACCGTGGGCGGCCGCAGCGCTCCGGTCGCGGTGCTCGGCGAACTGGCCGACCAGCTCGTGACCGTGCACGGACAGTCCGACCAGATCCGGCTGACCTCCGCGGTGGCGCAGCGGGCGGCCCTCGACGGCTTCGGCGGCGCGGCGGTCGAGAAGGCCCTGGCGAAGTACGTCGCCGTGTACGACGCGTGGCAGCAGCACGCCGGTGACCTCGAGACGCTGACTCGCGACCGCGACGAGCGGCTCGCCGAGGCCGGGCGCCTCCGTGAGGCCTCGGCCGAGATCGAGGCGGCGGACCCGCAGCCGGGCGAGGACACCGAGCTCGCCGACCGTGCCGAGCGGTTGGGGAACCTCGAGGACCTCCGGCTGTCCGCAAGCCTGGCGCACGAGGCGGTGTCGAGCGAGTCCCTCGACGGTCCGGACGTCATCGGTCTCGTCGAGTCCGCCCGACGCGCGATCGAGCGCGTCGCGGGCGTCGACCCGGCACTGCAGCCCGTGCTCGAGCAGCTCACCGAGCTGGGGATCCAGGCGAGCGAGGCATCCGCGTCGCTGTCGAGCTACATCGGCTCCCTCGAGCCCGAGGCCGGCCACGACCTCGAGCTCATCAACGAACGCCGGGCACTGCTCGCCGGGTTGATCCGGAAGTACGGCGAGAGTGTCGAGGACGTCATCGCCGCGGGGCAGCGGGCGTCCGACCGACTCCTCGAGCTCGACGGCGACGACGACCGCATCGTGCAGCTGCAGCAGGCGGTCGAGGCCGACCGGGCAGCGCTCGAGGCGGCCGGCGCTGCGCTCACGAAGGTACGGACGAAGGCGGCGACGGACCTGGCGAAGCGGGTCACCGCGGAGCTGAAGAGCCTCGCGATGGCCGGTGCGACCCTGGTGGTCGAGGTCACCGACGCGGGCGAGTTCCGGCGACACGGGCGCGACCAGGTCGCGATCCTGCTGCAACCGCACTCGGGCACCGACCCGCGGCCGATCGGCAAGGGGGCGTCCGGCGGCGAGCTCTCACGCGTGATGCTCGCGATCGAGGTCGTGATGGCCGGCAGCACCACCGTCCCGACCTTCGTGTTCGACGAGGTCGACGCGGGCGTCGGTGGTGCCGCGGCGATCGAGATCGGTCGGCGCCTGGCGGCGCTCGCCGAACGGACGCAGGTCATCGTGGTCACGCACCTGGCGCAGGTGGCGGCGTTCGCGAACAACCACCTCAACGTCGTGAAGGACGCCAGCGGTGCGGTGACGTCGTCGAGCGTCCGCCGCCTCGAGGGCGACGACCGCCTGCAGGAGATGGCACGGCTGCTCTCCGGACTCGGCGACAGTGCCAGCGGCATGGAACACGCACGCGAACTCCTCGAGGTCGCCGGCCGCTCCGCATGACCCTCCCGGCACGACAGCCGGGAGGCACGCCCCGCCTCGGCGAGCACGCCCCGCCCCGACGAGGACGCCCCGCCCCGGCGAGCACACCGCGGACGCAACGCGCCCGGCGAACGCGGGTCGCGCCTCCCGGCACTTCTGACGTACGATGGAATCCCGTGGCGGACACTCTCAGCGGCGGAACCAATTCTTCGAACGCGACCCCGAAGGTGACGAAGCAGATCTTCGTGACCGGCGGGGTCGTCTCGTCTCTCGGCAAGGGCCTGACGGCGGCCAGCCTCGGCAACCTGCTCACGGCGCGCGGCCTCAAGGTCGTCATGCAGAAGCTCGACCCGTACCTCAACGTGGACCCGGGCACGATGAACCCGTTCCAGCACGGCGAGGTCTTCGTGACCGACGACGGCGCCGAGACGGACCTGGACATCGGGCACTACGAGCGCTTCCTCGACATCGACCTGGCGCAGTCGGCGAACGTCACGACCGGGCAGGTCTACTCGACGGTCATCGCCAAGGAGCGTCGCGGGGAGTACCTCGGTGACACCGTCCAGGTCATCCCGCACATCACCGACGAGATCAAGCGTCGGATGCGCGAGCAGTCCGAGAACGACCCCCAGCCCGACGTCATCATCACCGAGGTCGGTGGCACGGTCGGTGACATCGAGTCGCAGCCCTTCATCGAGGCGGCACGGCAGGTGCGGCACGAGCTCGGTCGGAACAACGTGTTCTTCGTGCACGTCTCGCTGGTGCCGTTCATGGCGGCCTCGGGTGAGCAGAAGACGAAGCCGACGCAGCACTCGGTCGCGCAGCTCCGCTCGATCGGCATCCAGCCGGACGCCCTCGTGCTCCGCTCGGACCGCCCCGTCTCGGACGCGAACAAGCGCAAGATCGCACTGATGTGCGACGTGGACGAGGACGCCGTGGTGAACGCGGTCGACGTCCCGTCCATCTACGACATCCCGACGATGCTGCACGACCAGGGTCTCGACCAGGTCATCATCGAGGCCCTCCGCCTCGAGGCGCACGACGTCGACTGGTCTCGCTGGAACGGTGTGCTGACCGCGGTGCACGAGCCGAAGAAGGCCGTCACGATCGCCCTGGTCGGCAAGTACATCGACCTGCCCGACGCGTACCTGTCGGTGACCGAGGCGCTGCGTGCCGGTGGCTTCGCCCACACCGCCAAGGTGACGCTGAAGTGGGTCGCCTCGGACGAATGTCTGACTCCCGAGGGCGCCGCGAAGAACCTCGGCGATGTCGACGGCATCTGCATCCCGGGCGGGTTCGGGATCCGTGGCATCGAGGGCAAGCTCGGTGCGCTGAAGTTCGCGCGTGAGCAGAACATCCCGACGCTCGGCCTGTGCCTCGGTCTGCAGTGCATGGTCATCGAGTACGCCCGCCACGAGGCCGGCCTGCTCGACGCGTCGAGCACCGAGTTCGACCCGGAGACCTCCACCCCGGTCATCGCGACGATGGCCGAGCAGGTCGACATCATCGCTGACGGTGACCTCGGCGGCACGATGCGCCTCGGCATGTACCCGGCGAAGTTCCTCGAGGGCTCCCTGGCCGCCGAGCTGTACGGCGCGGACGAGGCGTCCGAGCGTCACCGTCACCGCTACGAGGTCAACAACCACTACCGCGAGCAGATCGCGGACGCCGGCATGGTGTTCTCCGGCACCTCGCCCGACGGCACCCTGGTGGAGTACGTCGAGTTGGACCGTGCGGAGCACCCGTTCTACATCGGCACCCAGGCGCACCCGGAGCTCCGGTCGCGTCCGAACCGCGCGCACCCGCTCTTCGCGGGCCTCGTCGGTGCGGCGATCGAGCGCAACGAGTCGACGCGCCTGTTCGACCCGGAGACCGAAGCGGTCGCCTGATCCGACAGGTCGCGGTCGCGACCACGCGTGTGACGGGAGGCTCTCCACCAGCTGGTGGGGAGCCTCCCGTCCGTCATCCGCCGATCTGGACGCGCGTCGACCACGGTGGGGCAGGATGGCGAGGTGACTGACGCACCGATCGCCGACGAATCCGCCTCCTTCCACGTGACCGCCTCCGAGCGGGTGTTCGAGGGCGCGGTCTGGGACATCACCCGCGACACCGTCGACTACAACGGCAAGGACATGGTCCGCGAGTACATCGACCACACCGGTGCGGTCGCGGTGTTCGCGGAGGACGAGGACGGCCGCGTCCTCGTCATCCAGCAGTACCGGCACCCGGTGCAGCTGCGCGACTGGGAGCTGCCGGCCGGACTGCTCGACCACGAGGGTGAGGACCACCTGACCGCCGCGAAGCGCGAGCTGGCCGAGGAGGCCGACGTCGAGGCCGACGACTGGCAGCACCTGGTGCGGTACAACACGTCCTCGGGTGGGAGCAATGAGTTCATCGAGGTGTTCCGGGCGACCGGCGTGCGGGCGACCTCGTCCGCGTTCGAGCGGGAGGCCGAGGAGGCCGACATCGAGATCCGCTGGGTGCCGCGTGCCGAACTCGTGGCCGGGATCCTCGAGGGGCGCCTGCACAACTCGGCGCTCATCGTGGCGACGCTCGCGGTGGAGGCGGCCGAGCGCCGCTAGCGACCTCGGCCGTCCCGCGCCGCAGTAGCCTCGTCGGGTGATGCCGTTCGAGCGTGCCGTGCAGGACTACCTGCGGCACATCGCCATCGAGCGCGGCCTGTCGCAGCACACCCTCTCGGCGTACCGGCGCGATCTCGCGACGTTCGGTGCGTGGATCGGCACGCAACCCGTGGTGGAGTCCACCGGGGCCGACCGCGCCGGCGGGGCAGGGGTCCTCGAGGACGTCGGACGCCTGGCGCGAGCGGACCTCGCCGGGTTCGTCCAGTACCTGACCACGCGACCGGAGGGGCCGCTGGCGCCCCGCTCGGTCGCGCGGATGCTCAGCTCGGTGCGCTCGTTCTCGGCGTTCGCCGCCGGCGAGGGGTGGCTGCCACTCGACCCCGGAGCCTCGGTCCGCCCGCCGAAGGCCCCGATGCGCCTGCCGAAGGCGATCTCGGTGCACGACATGGAGCGGCTGATCGGGTCGGTCGTCGGCGACGATCCCGTGCAGCTGCGCGATCGGGCGCTCCTCGAACTGCTGTACGCGACCGGTGCCCGCATCTCGGAGACGGTGGGCCTCTCGGTCGACGACGTGACCACGCTCGCTGACGTGGACGGAGCCGCGGACGAGGACACCGACGTCTCCGTGGTGCGGGTCACCGGCAAGGGGAACAAGCAGCGCATCGTGCCGCTCGGCAGCTACGCCCGGGCAGCGGTCGACGCGTACCTGGTGCGGGCGCGGCCGGTGTTCGCCGCCCGGGGGGCCGGGACGCCCGCGCTGTTCCTCGGCGCGCGGGGCGCTCGACTGTCGCGGCAGAGCGCCTGGCTCGTCATCCAGGCGGCTGCGGACCGGGCCGAGCTGACGGCGCACGTCTCACCGCACACCTTCCGGCACTCCTTCGCCACGCACCTGCTCGAGGGCGGCGCGGACGTCCGGGTGGTGCAGGAGCTGCTCGGACACGCGAGCGTCGCGACCACGCAGATCTACACGCTGGTGACGGCGGACATGCTGCGCGACGTGTACCAGACGGCACACCCGCGGGCGCGGCGGTAGGGATCGCGGCGCTGCTGGGAACGTGGGACCCTGGGCGCATGGACCTCGAGGTGGGGCCGGGGCTGACGATCCCCGAGTCCGAACTGCAGTGGCGGTTCTCGCGGTCGTCCGGCGCCGGTGGCCAGCACGTCAACACGTCCGACAGTCGCGTCCAACTGACGTGGGACGTCGCCGGGTCGCCGGTGCTCAGCGACGAGCAGCGGACGCGCATCCTCGAGCGGGTCGCCCGGCGCACGGCCGCGGGGACGATCACCGTGACGGTGTCCGAGCGGCGGTCGCAGTTGCGCAACCGTGAGGCCGCCCTCGACGCGCTCCGTGGACTCCTGCGGGACGCGCTCGCCCCGCCCGGCCCGCCACGGCGCGCGACCCGCCCGACGCGTGGCTCGCAACGCCGCCGCCTGGCGGGCAAGCAGCAGCGGTCTGCGACGAAGCAGCAGCGTCGGCGGCCGTCGGAGGACTGATCGACGCCTGACGGCCAGGCAGGCGCCGGGCTCAGAACAGGTGCAGGTGCCCGTTCGCAGCGACGACACCGGTCGCGACGGCGAGCACGAGCGCGGACGCTCCGATGCTCTGCCCGATGACCCGCCAGGGACCGGTCGCGCCCGGACGCACCAGCGCGATCAGGCCCGCGGCGATGCCGAGCAGGCTGCAGAGCCCCCACGGGTTCATCACGAGGGACACGATCGCCGCCACCACGGCGAGGACCGCGAACACGCAGAACCATCGGTCGGTGCTGCCGTACGCCCACGAGCGGGCCTCGACGGCGCGGGCCGACGCCTCGACGGAGAAGGCCGGTCCGGCGGGCATGGCGGTGAGGACGGACACGATCGGGTCAGGTGCCTCTCGGGGCAGCACCCGGGTCGCCTCGCCCCAGGCGTGACCGTCCCACCACCGCAGTCGTGCGGTGTCCTGCGGGTCCGGGAACCAGCCGGCGGCCGGCAGCGTCACGGGGAACTCCTGGTGTGTGCGGGTGTCGTCAGTGCCTCTCGACGCTACCTGGCACGTGCCGACGCCGCTGCCCCAGACCGGGTGTCGGCAGAAGGGGGGACCGGGATGCCCGGCCCCGCCTCAGACCGCCGCCGGAGCGGCGTCCACCTCGGCGAAGACGTCCTTGACGGCGGCGAGCAGCCGGGCGTTGAAGTCCACCCCGAGCTGGTTCGGCACCGTGACGAGGACCGTGTCGGCAGCCCGGACGGCCTGGTCAGCGGCGAGCTCCGCGACGAGCTGTTCGGGTTCGCCGATGTACGAACGGCCGAACCGGGCGAGGCCCCCGTCCAGGTGCCCGACCTGGTCCTGCCCCTCCACCTGTGCGCGGACGCCGAAGTAGTGGCGCGACTCGTCGTCGATGATCGGGATGATGCTGCGGCTGACGCTCACCCGGGGTTCGTGGTCCCAGCCCATCTCGCGCCAGGTGCTGCGGAAGCGCTCGATCTGCTCCGCCTGCAGCTGGTCGAAGGGCACGCCGGTGTCCTCGGTCAGCAGGGTCGACGACATCAGGTTCATGCCCTGCGCGGCGGTCCACTCGGCGGTGGCCCGGGTGCCGGCACCCCACCAGATGCGCTCGGACAGGGTGTCGGACCACGGCGTGATCGCGAGCGACCCGACCGCACCGGTCATCTGCGGGTTCGCGTTCGCCATCGGCTCGCCGGCGATCGCGCGGCGGAAGACCGCGGTGTGGTCGCGGGCCAGGTCGGCGCCGTTCTCGTCGTCCGCCTCCGGCACGTAGCCGAACGAGCGGTAGCCGGCGAGGGCAGTCTCGGGTGACCCCCGGCTCACGCCGAGCTGCAGTCGGCCGCCGGAGATGAGGTCGGTGGCCGCCGCCTCCTCCGCCATGTACAGCGGGTTCTCGTAGCGCATGTCGATCACGCCGGTGCCGATCTCGATGCGGCTGGTCCGGGCGGCGATCGCCGACAGGAGGGGGAAGGGCGCGGCCTGCTGGGGTGCGAAGTGGTGCACGCGGAAGTACGCGCCGTCGACGCCCGCCTCCTCGGCCGCCACGGCGAGGTCGATGGCCTGCACGAGCGACTCGCGCCCACTGCGGACCTTCGACCCGGGGACGTCACGCCAGTGCCCGAAGGAGAGGAACCCGATCTTCGTCATGTGCATGCGAACGCATCCGGGTAGAGGTCCATTCCGCGGACTACCGTCGGCGGCATGGACTTCGAGCCGCGGACCGCCCTGCAGGCTGAACGGGCTCGCGCGAGCAAGCTGCTGGTCGACGTCGAGCTGAGCATGCAGGACGTCAGTGACGCCCGGGACGGCGCGAACACCGACGACGAACACGACCCGGAGGGTTCGACGCTCGCCTGGGAGCGCGGGTCCCTCGGCGCGGTGCGGGACGACGCCCGCCGGCGCGTCGAGCAGGTGGACGCAGCCCTCGGACGCCTCGACGCCGGGACCTACGGCCGCTGCGCCGTGGGCGGGGAGCCGATCCCGGAGGCGCGCCTGGCCGCCGTCCCGTGGGCGGCGACGTGCGTCGTGCACGCGTGACGGGCCTCCCGTCCGGACCGGAGGCGCGGGGTTCGCAGGAGCACGTGACGCGATGCGCCGCCCACACCGCGCACCGACCGGTTCCGCCGCGGTTTCCCAGGCACGCGCCCTAGCGTTCCGACATGCACGGCGACCCGACTGAGCCTCCCCGGAGTGGCGTTCCCGACGCGTCCGCGGCGACATCGTCCACGGACCCGGGTGACGGCGGACGCCAGCGCTTCCAGTGGTTCCGGGACATGCGCACCTGGATCCACGCCCGCCCGCACGTGCACCTCTTCTACAAGGTCCTGGTCGGGATCGTCGGTGGTCTCATCGTCGTCATCGGCCTGATCCTGGTGCCGCTGCCGGGTCCGGGATGGCTCGTGGTCTTCGTCGGCCTGACCGTGCTGGCGAGCGAGTTCCACTTCTTCCACCGGATCATCACGTGGCTCCGTGCGAAGCTGCACCGGTTCTGGGACTGGGCGAAGCGCCACGCGCCGTCGAAGCGGATGCGTGACGCGGCGGACCGGGGCAAGGCGGACGTCGACGCCGCGCACGCCGAAGCACACCGGAACGTCGGGGTGCGGCCGCGCGGCCGCACCGCACGGCCGGGCCTCTAGACAACCGGACGGCTCCCGGCACGGGCGGTCTCAGACCGTGCGGACCGAACCCGTCGCCGTCCGCTCCACCGCTTCCGCAGCGGCTTCCTCGACCCGGGCGGCGTCCTTCGACGTCAGCTGGAGCACGAGGGCGACGACCGCTGCCAGGACGATGAACGCGCCGTACCCGGCGAGCACCGGCACGAGGCCGAGCGACGGCTCGAGGAACCCGCCGATGACGCTCGGAACGCCGAAGGCCAGGTAGCTGACCACGTAGATCGTCGACAGCAGTCCTGCGCGGTGGGTGGGGGCGGCGGTGGCGAGCAGCATCCGGAGCGGTGCCTGGAAGCCCGCGCCGAAGCCGACACCGGCGATCGCACTGCCCACGACGAGGCCAGGCAGCGACGGCATGAACACGAACGTGACGGTGACGACCGGTCCCAGCACGAGGGCGACGAGGCCGATCAAGACCGCCTTCCGCGTGTCCATCCGCTGGATCACCAGTCCCGTCAGTGCACCGACGCCGGTGACGACGGCGATGAGGGCGCCCGCGGCGAAGTGGTTGTGGATGCCGAAGACCGCGCCGAGCGCGGACGGGACGAGGGACAGGAACAGTCCGCCGAGCGCCCAGCTGGACACGAGCGATCCGGCGACGCTCCGGAACAGCCGACGGGAGGCCCGTGGAACGGACACCGTGGGACGGAGCGACCGCAGGGCCCCGGGTCGACGGACGACCTGCTCGGGGACGACGGCGAGGGCGACGACGAGCAGCACGAGGAGCGACCCGAACAGCACGTAGACGAGCTGCTCCGGCGCGGGACCCCACTCGACGAGGGCGCCGCTCGACAGGGCGCCGGTGGCGAGGGCGATCGGCGGGATGACCCCGTTGAGGACGCCGGCGAGCGAGGGGTGCCGTTCGAGCGAGTTGTCGATGAGCGCCGCGCCGAGCGCGCCGATGAGCAGCCCCACGGAGACGCCCTGCACGATGCGGTCGACGATGAGCGCGCCGAGTCCGTCGGCGACGGCGAAGAGTCCCAGCGAGACGGCGACGCCGAGGCCGCCGACGATCAGGACGGGCTTCCGGCCGACGTGGTCCGACAGTCGTCCGGCGATGAGCAGGCTCAGCAGCAGTCCGGCGACGTAGATCGCGAACACGGCGGTGAGCATCAACGGGGTGAGGTGCCACTCGGCCGCGTAGACCGGGTAGATCGGGGACGGCACGGCCGACGAGGCGACCGAGACGAGGAGCATCGTCGCGAGGATCCAGAACCCTGCGACGGAACGTGGTGACTGCATGGCCGTCCCTTTCGTTGTACGACTGCATTCGTACCGCACCCGCCCTGTACGACGCAACTCGTACTAGCCGGCACGGAGTGGTACCGTCCGTGCATGCCCGAGCGCACCGACGAAGCCGAACTGCTCCCGCAGCACAGCCCGCTGCCGCAGCCCACGGTCGGCGAGATGGACCTCCCGACGGTCCTGGACGCCCTGTCCGACCCGATCCGGCTGGCGATCCTGCACCGCTACCTGGTCGACGGCGCGGGCGAGGAGCGCTCCTGCGGGTGGGTCGGTATCGACCGGCCGAAGTCCACGCTGACGCACCACTTCCGGGTGCTCCGTGAAGCCGGTCTGCTCGAGCAGCACCTCGAGGGACTGACCCGGGTCAGCCGCGTCCGGACCGACGAGGTCCAGCAGCGGTTCCCGGGCCTGCTCGACCTGGTCCTCGACTGGCGGGTACCCGCCGGCCTGGTCCGCGCCGAGGCCCTGGCATGAGCGGGGAGCGCACAGCCGCGGACACGCTGCCCGACGTCGTCGCCGAGCCCGCCGTCACCTCGGCGCTCGCCGCGGACCTGACCACCGCCGGCTACTCCGTCGAGGGGGTCGACGCGCTCTGGGGGACCGAGGCGGCCGCCGCCCTGCACCGCGGGGTGCGCGTCGCCGCCCGTCGGGCCCTCGCCGCGCGCCCGACGACACCGCTGTCCACCATCGCCACGCTCTTCGTGCTCGGCCTGCCGGTGGCGCGGGACGGCGCCGCGGCCGCGTTCCCGACCGCCGGCGTGGACTCCTTGGCCGCGGCCGGGGTCCTGCGCGTCGACGGGGACGCCGTCGCTGCGGCCGTCGACCTCCGCCCGTACGCGTTCGTCGATGACCTGGGTGCCGGCAGCTGGTGGATCGTCTCCGACCTCGGCGAACTCGCCCTCGGACACGCCATCAGCGAGGAGCACGTCCTCGGCGTCGGCGGGGCCACCACCACGTTGAGCGGCCTGCAGCTGCCCGTGCCGGTGCGGCGGGTGCTCGACCTCGGCACCGGGTGCGGCATCCAGGCCATGCACGCCCGACGCTTCGCCGACCGGGTCGTCGCCACCGACATCTCGCGACGGGCGCTCGACATCGCCCGGTTCAACGCGCAGCTCAACGGCGTCGACGGCATCGACTTCCGTCTCGGCTCACTGTTCGAACCGGTCGCGGGGGAGCGGTTCGACCGCATCGTCTCGAACCCGCCGTTCGTCATCACGCCCCGCCGTGAGGGCGTCCCCGCCTACGAGTACCGGGACGGCGGCATGGTCGGCGACGCCCTCGTCGAGACCGTCCTCCGCGGGCTGGCCGAGCACCTCGAGCCGGGCGGCACCGCACAGCTGCTCGGCAACTGGGAGCACCGGTGGGGGAACGACGGACTGGAGCGCGTCCGCTCCTGGTTCGCCGACACCGACCTCGACGTGTGGGTGGTCGAACGGGAGCGCGAGGACCCGCCCGCCTACGCCGAGACCTGGATCCGCGACGGGGGCACGAAGCCGGGCACCCCCGTCTTCGACGACCTGGTCGACGCGTGGCTGGACGACTTCCGTGACCGCCACGTCACCGGGGTCGGCTTCGGCTACGTCGTCGTCCGGTCCGGAGGCTCGCCCGACCTCCGCCGCTTCGAGCGCCTCCCGCAGGTGCTCGGCTCCAACCCCGCCGGCCTCGGCGCGACGATCGCCCGCGTCCTGGACGCCGTCTCCTGGCTCGCTGAGCGTGACGACGACGCGTTCGCCGCCGCGCACCTCCGCGTCGCCGGCGACGTCACCGAGGAACGGCACTACTGGCCGGGCAACGACGACCCCACCGTGATGACGCTCGTGCAGGGCGGCGGGTTCGGCCGACGGGTCGACGCCGACACCGCGCTCGCCGCGTTCGTCGGTGCGGCCGACGGTGAGCTGACGGTCGGCCAGATCATCGGCGCGATCGCCCAGTTGACGGGTGTCGACGACCAGGCGTTGACCGCGGACCTGCTGCCACGCCTGCGCGACCTGGTCCTCGACGGCCTGCTCCTCCCCGCCTAGATCCGCGGAGGGGTCAGGGGCGCCAGGTGTGCTCGGGCGCGTAGCCGAGGAGCTCGCGGGCCTTCTCGGACGACAGGAGCGAACTGACGCCGTCGATCTCGGCCCGGCGCTCGACGTCCGGCAGGAACTGCTCGACGAGCTCCAGCGTCGGGGTGTCCATCACGGTGTCCGGGCTGGCGATGATGAACGCCTCGAACCCGGTCAGCTCACTCTCCACGGCCTTGCGGACCGCCTGGGCACCGTCGCGCGAGTCGATGTAGGACCACAGGTTGAAGGTCTTCGCCTCCGGGGTGGCGTCCCACGGGAACGCCGGGTAGTCGGTCTCGTCCATCACGTTCGAGAAGCGCAGCCCGATCATCTTCAGCTGCGGGTCCCAGCGGGTGAAGTGGCGGGCCATCTCCTCCTCGACGGCCTTCCCGAGCGAGTACGACGACTGTGGGCGGACCGCGAACTCCTCGTCGACGGGCAGGTAGGGCGGGTGGTGCTCACCCATCGGGATCCCCAGCAGCGTCTCACTGGAGGCCCACACGACGTTCCGGATGCGGGCCGCGCGGGCAGCGTGGAACACGTTGATCGACGCGGTCACGTTGTTCGTGATGAGTGCGACGTCCGGCACCTGGCCCGGTGCGGGGACGGCGGCGAGGTGCACGACAGCGTCCACGGAGTCGTAGCGGTCGTCGACTCCGAGGAACGTGTTGAGCACCTGCCCGTAGTCGGTGAGGTCCGTCCGCACGAACTGCACCCGCTCGGGCTTGTCCGGGGAGGCCACCCGGTCGAGGAGCACCACGTCGTACCCGTGCTCGTCCAGGTCGCGGACGACCGCCCGTCCGAGCTTGCCGCTGCCACCGGTCACCACTACACGCGTCATCGCGTCACTCCACCTCGTCGTCGAGACCCCGGGTCGGGTCACGCCCATCCTGCCCTGCCGGTGGTGGACGCAGCCAGGTACGGGCGGTACCGGCCGGGCCGAAGGTGGGGCGGCGACGTGCGTGACCCTCGGACTGGAGCGCGCCAGGGGGCTGCGATCCCGTCCACTTTCCGCACTGTGCCCGCTCGCATCGGTACGATCGGTGATGCGCCAGTCGGCTGGTTACCGTCGGCGCACGCATCGAACAAGGACTGCCGAGCGAGTGTCGCGGCCTCCTGATCCGGCCGATGACGCCCCGGTGGTCCTGATGCGTCCTGATGCGCCCCCGCACTCGTTGCGGGGGCGCATCCTCGTTCCTGCGGCGGCATCGCGCTCGTGCGGACCGGTTTTCGTCACGTGTGACAAAAGGGTGCACAGGTGGAACGATGAGTGCACCATCGGGTTCGGATCAGGAACGCCGATGGTCGTCCGGCGGTGCAGCCCACGGAACTCACCGGCCCGTGGGCCCCGCTGGACGCTGAGGCCGGACGGCGCCCCGGGTGCCGGAAGGCCGGGGCCGGGGCCGGGGCCGGGCGCAGGGTGCCGGTGCCGCTCGTGGGTGGTCAGACGGCGCGGACCGCCGGTGCGATCTCCTCCGCGACGATGCGCAGGATCCGCTCGTGGGAGGCGCTGTCACCGTTGGCGGGCAGGGTCACGACCAGCTCGTCGGTCGCCGCCACGGCCGGGTCGGCGCGCAGGGCGTCGACGATGGCTGCCGGCTCACCGGACAGGACCCTGCTGAAGCGGAACGGCGGACCCGACAGCGGTCGACCCTCGTCGTCCATGCCGGACGCGTACCCGGTGAGGAACTCCCGGTGGACGTCGCGGTCGTGGTCATCGAGCAGCGGGACGATGATCCGGCCGACGGCGACCTTCGACTGTCGGTGCGGGTGCAGTTCGGCGAACCGGGAGCGGTACGCGGCGATCTGGTCGGCCTGCGCTTCGGCGAACGGCGCGCCGGTGTCCTCGGTGTTCAGCGTCGAGCAGTGCAGCAGCAGGCCCTTCTCGGCCGTGCGGACCGCGGTGCCCATGCTGCCGCCGCCCCACCAGACGCGGTCGAGCAGGCCGGGGCTCTGCGGTTGCAGGGTCAGTTCGGCGTCGGCGGGGATGCTCTCGTAGCCCGTGCCGGCCGAGCCGAGAGCGTCGCCGTGCAGGACCTCGAGCAGCCGAGCCGCGCGTGCCTCGGCTTCGTCGCGGAAGGACCGCTCGGAGCTGCCGAACACCGGGTCCAGGATCGGGCCGTAGCCGGCGATGCCCGTGCTGATGCCGAGCTGCACCCGGCCACCGCTGAGCAGGTCGACGGTGCTGGCGTCCTCGGCCAGGCGCACCGGGTCCTCGTAGCGCATGCCGAGCACTGCGGTGCCGAAGCCGATCGTGCTGGTCCGCTGGGCTGCGGCGGCGAAGAACGTCATCGGGCTGGTGAGGAAGGGCTCGAAGTGCCGGCCGCGGACCCAGCCGGTGCCGTAACCCAGGGCTTCGGCGGTCTGGAAGAGCTGCAGTCCGTCCTCCAGGGCGCTCGCGGCACCGGGAGCACCGCCGTGGTTCGGGACGAAGGAGAGGAATCCGAGTTCACGCACACGGCGAGTCTATGCGAGCGCATGGATATGCGGGAGGTGCGGGCCGTGTCAGGCGTGGGGCTGGGAGGATGGGCACATGACCGACGTCACCACCGCCCCTCCGCTCGTCGCCGCACTGCCGGCGGCCGAGGGCGGTGTCGTCGATCCGGACGCCGTCTACCTCGCCTTCGCCGAGTGGGCGGCCTCCGGCGGACGTCCGCTCTACCCGGCGCAGGACGAAGCCCTCATCGAACTCGTCTCCGGTGCCAACGTCGTCCTGAGCACCCCGACCGGCACCGGCAAGTCCCTCGTCGCCGCCGGTGCGCACTTCGCCGCGCTCGCGGAGGGCAAGCGCAGCTACTACACCGCGCCGATCAAGGCCCTCGTGTCCGAGAAGTTCTTCCAGCTCGTCGACCTGTTCGGCGCCCAGAACGTCGGCATGGTCACGGGCGACTCCGCCGTCAACGCCGACGCCCCGATCGTCTGCTGCACCGCCGAGATCCTCGCGAACCTCGCGCTCCGCCAGGGTCCCGACGCAGACGTCGACGTCGTGGTCATGGACGAGTTCCACTTCTACGGCGACGCCGACCGGGGGTGGGCGTGGCAGGTGCCGCTGCTCGTGCTCGAGAAGGCGCAGTTCCTGCTGATGTCCGCCACCCTCGGCGACGTCACCACGATCGCGGACGACCTCTCCCGGCGTACCGGTCGGTCGACCGCACGGGTCACCGGTGTCTCGCGCCCCGTGCCGCTCGAGTACGAGTACGTGATGACCCCCGTGCAGGAGACCGTCGAACGGCTGCTCGACGAGGGCAAGGCACCCGTCTACATCGTGCACTTCGCCCAGGCCGCGGCACTCGAGCGGGCGCAGGCACTCATGTCGGCGAAGGTCGCGTCACGGGAACGCCGAGACCAGATCGCCGAGGCCATCGCCGGCTTCCGCTTCAGCGCCGGGTTCGGGCAGACCCTGTCACGCCTGATCCGGGCGGGCATCGGCGTGCACCACGCCGGCATGCTGCCGAAGTACCGGCGCCTGGTCGAACAGCTCGCCCAGCGTGGCCTGCTGCCCGTCATCTGCGGCACCGACACCCTCGGCGTCGGCATCAACGTGCCGATCCGCGCCGTCCTGTTCACCGGTCTGACGAAGTTCGACGGCACCAAGATGCGCCAGCTCTCCGCCCGCGAGTTCCACCAGATCGCCGGTCGTGCCGGACGTGCCGGGTACGACACCGAGGGCGACGTCGTCGCTGAGGCACCCGAGCACGACATCGAGAACGCCCGCGCGGTCGCCAAGGCCGGCGACGACCCGAAGAAGAAGAACAAGATCAAGCGGAAGAAGGCACCCGAGGGCTTCGTGTCCTGGGGCCAGGCGTCGTTCGAACGCCTGATCGCCGCCGAGCCCGAGCCGATGGTGTCCCGGATGCGGATCACGCACGCCATGGTGCTGTCCGTCGTCGCCCGCGGCGGGGACGCGTTCGAGGACGTCCGCTCCCTGGTCTACGACAACCACGAACCGCGTGCCCGTCAGCTCGCGATGGCACGTCGGGCGCTGACGATCGCGCGGACGCTGATCAACGCCCGTGTCATCGAGAAGGTCGACGGCACCTACCGACTGACCGTGGACCTGCAGGCGAACTTCGCGCTCAACCAGCCACTGTCACCGTTCGCGCTCGCCGCGTTCGAACTGCTCGACCCGGAGTCGCCGACCTTCGCTCTCGACATGGTGTCCATCGTCGAAGCGACCCTCGACGACCCGCGCGCGATCCTGTCGCAGCAGCAGTTCAAGGAACGCGGCGAAGCGGTCGCCCGGATGAAACAGGAGGGCATCGAGTACGACGAGCGGATGGAGCTCCTCGAAGAGGTCACCTGGCCGAAACCACTCGACGAACTCCTGACCGCCGCGTACGAGAGCTACGCCGACGAACAGCCCTGGGTGCTCGACTTCTCGCTCTCCCCGAAGTCCGTCGTCCGCGACATGTACGAGCGGGCGATGACCTTCGGCGACTACGTGCGCTTCTACCAGCTCACGCGCTCCGAGGGCCTGGTGCTGCGGTACCTGTCGGACGCTTACCGCACCATGCGGCAGACCATCGCGGATGAACACCGCACCCAGGAGCTCGACGACATCATCGAGTGGCTCGGCGAGCTCGTCCGCCAGGTCGACTCCTCGCTCGTCGACGAGTGGGAAGCGCTGATGAACGGGGACATCGCGCTCGCCGAAGCGGAGCACGAGGAGATCGCGCCGCCGCAGCCCGCCCGCCTGACCGGCAACGTCCGGGCCTTCCGGGTCCTCGTGCGCAACGCCCTCTTCCAGCGGGTGCTGCTGGCCGCCCGGGACGACATCGAAGGACTCGGCGAACTCGACGCCACCGCCGGGTTCGACCAGCACGCGTGGGACAACGTGCTCGAGGAGTACTACGACGAGCACGACACGATCGGCATCGACGCGGAAGCCCGGTCCATGCAGTACCTCGTGCTCTCCGAACAGGGGCGCTCCTGGCGTGCGCGGCAGATCTTCGCCGACCCGGCGGGCGACAAGGACTTCGGCTTCTCGGCGACCATCGACCTCGACGCCTCCGACGACGCCGGCGAGGCCGTGGTCCGCGTCACCGAGATCGGACGCTTCGACGGGTGGGCCGAGGTCGACGTCGACTGAGCCAGAACACGCGGGCTGCCCACCGGGTACGGTCAGCCGCAGCCCACGGAAGGAACCCCATGCGAATCGGCTCCAGCATCGCCTTGATCGTGATCGGCGCCATCGTCGCGTTCGCGGTCGACTACCAGATCGCCGGCATCGACCTGCGCCTCATCGGCTACATCCTGATGGCCGCCGGCGTCATCCTGCTCATCATCAGCCTGGCGGTCGGCTTCGGCGGACGTCGGACGACCACCACCACGCGGTCCGGGGTCGACCCGGCCTCCGGCGAGCAGATCACCCGGCAGGACCGCCGCGACGGCACATACTGAATCCAGTACGACCGACAGCGAGGGCGGGACCGAACGGTCCCGCCCTCCGCTGTCTGTCGTGTGGCTGTCGGTCCTGCGGTCTAGAAGAGCGTCGCGGGGGGAGCGACCTCGGGGATCGGTGCCGGCTCCGAGACGTCGACGCCCGGCCAGCCCGGTCCGGTCGGGACCTCGGTGCGGTTCTGGTACGCCGTCGCCGCACCGCGGGCACGGACGTCGGCTGCCTCGTTCATCTCGTGGCCCATGTGCCCACGGACCCACTCGAACGTCACCTTGCGGCCCTGCAGCTCGGCGTCGAGCTCCTGGATGATCTCCACGTTGAGCACCGGCTTGCCGTCGGCCTTCCGCCAGCCCTTGCGCTTCCAGCCGGCGAGCCACTCGGTGCAGGCCTTGATCGCGTACTGACTGTCGCAGAGGATGTGCAGCGGTTCGCCGGTGTCCTTCGTGGCCTTGAGGAGTTGCAGGACGGCGGTCAGCTCGCCCTGGTTGTTGGTGCCGCGGGGCCAGCCTCCGGCAGCCCAGCGGTCGTCGTCCACGTACCAGGCCCAGCCGGCAGGGCCGGGGTTGCCGAGGGCTGAGCCGTCAGCGGCGGCGACGATCGTCACGGTGGGACCTCCTGGTGGTGGCGAGTGCCCGACGAGCGTAACGGACCTGCGGGGTGAGCCGTGCCTCCCGGCCGGGTCAGCGACCGGAGGTGTGGCGGAGCGCCGCGACGAGTCCGTCGCCGTCCGTGACGTCGTACATGGCGAAGTTCTCCCGCGCCCCGGGCAGGCCGTCGAGGCCCGTGTTCGCGTACTGCTGGGCAGCAGCGCTGCCACCCCAGAAGAGCGTGTCGAGGTCGCTGACGTCGTCCCACTGCACGGTGACGTGCTCCGCCGTCCGGTCCACGTACCAGTCGGGGCGGTGGGCGTCGGTCTCGCGGGTCCGCCGGCCGTTCGTGACGAGTGCCCGCTCCGTCGTCACGGCGTAGACGTCGGTGCGCTTGCGGTGGCGCTTGACGAGGAACCGGCCGGCGCCCATGTGCAGGCCGACCAGGACGAGGGCGGACAACAGGACGAGGACCGCCGGGTTCGCGTGCGAGCGGGCGGCCGCCACGAGGAAGCTCGTCACGATGACGAGGAAGAAAGCGCTGAAGGGGATCAGGTACCGGTCAGCGTCGACGAAGATCCGCTGCAGGTCACTGTGGCCGACCCAGAGGAGATGCTCACCCGGGCGGAGTTGTCCGTCGACGAGGGCCCGTTGCTCGGGGCTCGCCGACCCGGTGGGGCAGGAGCCGTCAGCGTCGGGCTGCGTCATCGAGTGCCTGGACCAGGGCCTTGCCGTCCGAGACGTCGTAGAACGCCATCGGACGAGGACCGAAGAACCCGTCGAGGCCCGTGTTGGCGTAGAGGTGCTGGAGGTTGGGGCGCCGAACCCGCCGCCGCCGAACACTCCTCGCCCGGAGCTGCCACCCCACTCGACTGAGCAATGGGTTCGACCGCGGGTCCAGTTGATGTCCCGGTCCGTCCGGCTGACATCGGTCTCACGGCTGCTGCGCCCGTTCGTGATGAACGCTCGCCGGTCGGTCACGGCGAAAGCCTCCGTGCGCTTCCGGTGGCGCTTCACGAAGAACCGGCCGACGATCAGGTGCAGCCCGATGAGGACGAAGACGCTACCGAAGAGGGCGAAGAACCACGGTGCTCCGGTGGTGAGGACGCCGACCTCCCAGAAGATCGCGAAGCCGCCCCACAGGATGCTGAAAGGCACGAGGAAGCCGTCGCGTCCGGTGAACAGCCGCGCGGGATCGCTCTGCCCGACCCACAGCAGGCGCTCCCCGGGTCGGAGCTCGTCGGTGGCCAGGGCGCGAGGATCCATCACGCTTCGACCGTACTGGTGCGTGCGGGAGCCGGTTGTGCCCCGATCGGATGGACGGCCTGGGAGCTCGACGCCGTCCGCCGCCTAGCGTTCGGGGAAACGGGAGGAAACAGCATGAGCAACGACATCGCAGGCCCCGAGCACTCTGACGACCGGGACCGCTCCGACGCCCTGACCTCGGCAGCGCACAGCGACGACGTCGACGGGGTGAGCGGGCGTGAACAGCGCGCCGCCGACACGTCGTACAGCCCCTCGAGCGAGCGGGAGATGGACGCGTCCCAGACGAAGCAGCGTGACGACGCCGACCTGCGCGAGGACGGCATCGACCCGTCGCGGGTCGTCGCAGCCCCGGGGACCGGCGGCGCGGACGACGCCGGCGACGTCGAACCGGAGCCGGGCGATCTGCACCTGCCGTGGCAGTCTGAGGAGGACCGCCAGGGCTGAGCGGCTCGAGGCCCACGCGGAACACCGGTGTTCGCCGGTGACGCCGCGGGATTCCGCGGCGCGACTGACGAACACCGGTGTTCCGCGGCGGACGCGGCAGGCGGGCGCGGTTGCCGGCCCGCTCAGGCGACGGTGTCGGGGTGCGAGCCCGTGCGCTGACCGGACTCGAGGCCGGCGATCGCGGCGAGTTCGTCGTCCGTCAGGACGAAGCCGTCGACGTCGAGGTTCGAGCGGATCCTTGACGGCGTCACGGACTTCGGCAGGACGACGACCCCCTGCTGCACGTTCCACCGGACCAGCACCTGGGCGACGCTGACGTCGTGCGCGGCGGCGATGCCGACCAGGACCGGGTCCTCGATCAGTCGCCCGCGGCCGAGCGGGGACCACGCGGCCGTGACGATGCCGTGCTGCTCGTGGAACGCCATCAGTTCGCGCTGCGGCAACCACGGGTGCCGTTCGACCTGGTTGACGGCGGGGACCTCGCCGGTCTCGTCGATGATCCGCTCGAGGTGCGGCACCTGGAAGTTCGAGACGCCGACACTGCGCGCCCGCCCGGACTCGCGGAGTTCGACGAGGGTGCGCCAGGTCTCGACGTAGCGGTCGTTCGCGGCCGCCGGCCAGTGGATCAGGTACAGGTCGACCGCGTCGAGCCCCAACCGCTCGAGACTGGCGTCGAACGCCCGCAGCGTGCCGTCACGCCCCTGGTGCTCGTTCCACACCTTCGTGGTCACGAACACGTCATCGCGCTCCAGCCGGGAGGCCCGGATCGCCTGCCCGACGCCACGCTCGTTGCCGTACATCTCGGCCGTGTCGACGTGCCGGTACCCGGCGTCCAGTGCGAGACCGACGGCCGTCGCCGCTTCGGAGTCGTCGACCTTGTAGACGCCGAAGCCGATGGTGGGGATGCTCCGGCCGTCGCGGAGGGGGGTGGAGGTGACCATGCACCCATCCTGCCCGCCGTGACGGGGGGCGAGCCGCGCCTCCAGGACGTCCTGTGGAGAACTCCCGGACCGACGGATCAGGTGGGGAGGTGGACCGGCTCGGTGTCGGGCAGCGGGCTGGCGTCACGACCACGCAGGTCGGGCAACCACCGGCGCACGACCAGGGGGAAGACGACACCGGCCGCCGCCATCACGGCTCCGACCATCAGCCCGCCGCTCGGGCCGTTGCTGTCGATCAGGAAGCCCGCGACCGCGGAGCCGCCAGCGGCGCCGATGAGCTGGCCGGTGCCCATCCATCCGTAGGCCTCGGCCGTGTCGGAGAACTTGACGGTGGCGGAGACCGAGCCGAACATCACCGTCAGCGCCGGGGCGATGCCGGCACCGGCGATGACCAGCGAGATGCAGAGCCACCAGAAGGTCGGGTTGCCGACCGCGAGCACGAGTCCGACGAAGACGATCGTCATGCGCAACCAGAGGGCGTTCGGCGAGATCGGGAGGTGCCCCAGCGCGAGACCGCCGACGAGCGACCCGACCGCGAACACGGCGAGGACGATGCCGGCGTTCGGGCTGCCCTCGCCGAAGACGCTGGTGACGCTGGCCTCCACCGCGGCACACGCGCCGATGAGCAGCAGGCCCGTGACGGTGGCGACCACGACCGACGGCCGCTTCATGACGACCCCGAACGCGCGCTTCGAGCGGGGGATGCGGACCCGGCCGAGCTCGGGCGAGGCGATGAACCAGGCGCCACCGATGAGCAGGAACACCATCGCGACGACGATCGCCTGGACCGTGCCGATCTGCGTCGCGACGAACGTGGTGATGACCGGGCCGGCGACCCAGATGAGCTCCTGGGCGCTGGCGTCGAGGGAGAAGAGCGGGGTGAGCTGCGAGGACGTGACCATCTTCGGGTAGATGGTGCGGACGGCGGGCTGCACCGGCGGGACCGCCAGACCGCCGACGAAGCCGATCACGACGTAGGCCCAGAGCGGCATCACGAAGAAGGCGATGACGCCCATCGTCACCAGCGCCACGACGCTCGTCAGGATGAGGACGGGGCGCATGCCCCAGCGGCCCATCCAGCGGCTGGTGAGCGGACCGGCGAGGGCCTGGCCGATGCTCGTGGTCGCCAGGACGAGTCCTGCTGCGCCGTACGAGTCGAAGATGTGCTCGACGTGCAGCAGGTACGCCAGCGACAGCATGCCGAACGGGAACCGCGCGGTGAGTTGCGCGGCGATGACTCTGCCGACCCCGGGCGTCTTCAGCAGGGACCCGTACGCGCTCACGAGACGAGTGTACGGACTGGACGGACCGCGTTGCGGCGGCTGTGGAGAACCGTGCCACCCGTGCGGGGGACGGCGCTCGGGGCGGTGTCCGCGCAGCGCTCTCAGACACGCCGAGCGGGAGGTTTCCACACCCGTGGAGAAGGCCCCCCAACAGGGTGTGGGAAGTGTCGGTGGGCGGTGGCAGAGTGGCGGAAAACCGGGCCTCACGGGAATCCACAGACTGTGGATGACGTTGTGGAAACTACAGGGGTGTAACACTTCCTCTAGTGGTCCACCCGCCCATCGGGCACTACATGTAGTAGCGTCATCGACAACACAGCACCAGAACGACGGGCCTCCAACCGGGCCCAGAACCAGGGGAGATCATGGCCGTCACCGTGTACACCAAGCCGTCCTGCGTCCAGTGCACTGCGACGTACCGCGCCCTCGACAACAAGGGCATCCAGTACGAGGTGCACGACGTCTCCACGGACGAAGCCGCACTCGAGCACGTCAAGAGCCTCGGCTACATGCAGGCCCCCGTCGTCGTGACCGACGACGACCACTGGTCGGGCTTCCGCCCCGACAAGATCGCCACCCTCAGCGCCGAACTGGCCTGACGCCTCGCGGGCCACTCGGCCCGCGACGCCCGGTGGCGGGTGGACGGCCAGGAGGCTCGTCCCACCCCCCCCCCACCGCACCCTCCGGTCCGCAGTCCGCACCTTCGTCAGGGAGCGCACCATGAGCCGCCTCGTCTACTTCTCGAGTGTCTCGGGCAACACCGCCCGGTTCGTGGAGAAGCTCGGCCAGGACGCCGACCGGATCCCGCTGCACGCGAGTGAGCCGCCCCTGCGGGCGGACGGCCCGTACGTCCTGGTCCTCCCCACCTACGGTGGCGGCAACGGACACGGAGCGGTCCCCAAGCAGGTCATCAAGTTCCTCAACGACGAACACAACCGGGCACTGATCCGGGGCGTCATCGTCGGCGGGAACACCAACTTCGGCGAGGCGTTCGGTCTCGCCGGGGACATCGTCGCGCGCAAGTGCGGAGTCCCCGTTCTCTACCGCTTCGAAGTCTTCGGGACCCCCGACGACGTGGTGGCGGTCAACTCAGGATTGGAAGCATTTTGGACGCAGCAGTTGCAGACGTCGATCTGACGTCTCCGCAGACGGGGATGGACTACCACTCCCTCAACGCGATGCTCAACCTCTACGACGCGGACGGGAACATCCAGTTCGACAAGGATCGTGAGGCGGCCAAGCAGTTCTTCCTGCAGCACGTCAACCAGAACACCGTCTTCTTCCACAACCTGAAGGAGCGGCTGGACTACCTGGTCGAGAACGAGTACTACGAGCAGGCGACGATCGACCTGTACTCGATGGACTTCATCCAGCGGCTCAACGACCTGGCGTACTCGAAGAAGTTCCGGTTCCAGACGTTCCTCGGTGCGTTCAAGTACTACACGAGCTACACGCTCAAGACGTTCGACGGCAAGCGCTACCTCGAGCGCTTCGAGGACCGTGTCGTGATGACCGCGCTCGGCCTGGCGCAGGGCAACGAGCAGCTCGCGATCGACCTCGTCGAGGAGATCATCGCCGGCCGCTTCCAGCCCGCCACCCCGACGTTCCTCAACACCGCGAAGGCCCAGCGCGGCGAGCTCGTCTCCTGCTTCCTCCTCCGCATCGAGGACAACATGGAGTCGATCTCGCGCGGCATCAACTCCTCGCTGCAGCTCTCGAAGCGCGGCGGCGGCGTGGCCTTGCTCCTGTCGAACATCCGCGAGGCCGGCGCCCCGATCAAGCAGATCGAGAACCAGTCCTCGGGCATCATCCCCGTGATGAAGTTGCTGGAAGACTCGTTCTCCTACGCGAACCAGCTCGGTGCGCGTCAGGGTGCTGGCGCGGTCTACCTCAGCGCCCACCACCCCGACATCATGAAGTTCCTCGACACCAAGCGCGAGAACGCGGACGAGAAGATCCGCATCAAGACGCTGTCGCTCGGTGTCGTCGTGCCGGACATCACGTTCGAGCTCGCGAAGAACAACGAGGACATGTACCTGTTCTCGCCGTACGACGTCGAGAAGGTCTACGGCGTTCCGTTCGGTGATGTCCCGATCTCCGAGAACTACCGCGCGATGGTCGACGACTCGCGTATCAAGAAGACGAAGATCAAGGCGCGTGACTTCTTCACGACCATCGCCGAGATCCAGTTCGAGTCGGGCTACCCGTACATCGTGTTCGAGGACACGGTGAACAAGGCGAACCCGATCAAGGGTCGGATCAACATGTCCAACCTGTGCTCGGAGATCCTGCAGGTCAACACCCCGACCACCTTCAACGAGGACCTGTCCTACAAGGAGATCGGCAAGGACATCTCCTGCAACCTCGGGTCGCTGAACATCGCGCTGACGATGGACTCGCCGGACTTCGGCAAGACCATCGAGACCGCGATCCGCGGCCTGACCTCGGTCTCGCAGATGTCGCACATCTCGTCGGTCCGCTCGGTCGAGGACGGCAACGACAAGTCGCACGCCATCGGCCTCGGCCAGATGAACCTGCACGGCTACCTCGCTCGTGAGCGCGTGTACTACGGCTCCGAAGAGGGCATCGACTTCACGAACATCTACTTCTACACGGTGCTGTTCCACGCCCTGCGCGCCTCGAACAACATCGCCATCGAGACCGGGGAGACCTTCGACGGCTTCCGCGACTCGAAGTACGCGTCGGGTGAGTTCTTCGACAAGTACACCGACCAGGTCTGGACGCCGGCCACGCCCCGCGTCGCGTCGCTGTTCGACAACGCGAACATCACCATCCCGACGCAGGACGACTGGAAGGCGCTGAAGGCCTCCATCCAGCAGTACGGCATCTACAACCAGAACCTGCAGGCCGTCCCGCCGACCGGTTCGATCTCGTACATCAACCACTCGACGTCGTCGATCCACCCGATCGCGTCGAAGATCGAGATCCGCAAGGAAGGCAAGCTCGGCCGCGTCTACTACCCGGCGCCGTTCATGACGAACGACAACCTGGACTACTACCAGGACGCGTACGAGATCGGCCCCGAGAAGATCATCGACACCTACGCCGCTGCCACCCAGCACGTCGACCAGGGCCTGTCGCTGACGCTGTTCTTCAAGGACACCGCAACCACGCGCGACATCAACAAGGCGCAGATCTACGCATGGCGCAAGGGCATCAAGACGATCTACTACATCCGTCTCCGCCAGCTCGCGCTCGAGGGCACCGAGGTCGAGGGCTGCGTTTCGTGCATGTTGTGACGCCTAAGGCGTCGTGCATGCTGCGTCGTCTCGGTCGCTGACGCGACCACCCCCGGCCTGGAGGCGCGGTGCCAGCCCGCACCGCGCCTCCAGTCCATCGATTCGTCACCATCTCAATTCCGGAAGAAGCAATGACTCTCACCGACCCGGTCCACGCCACCGGCAAAGCCGTCCCGCTGATCCGTTCGGTCAGCGCGATCAACTGGAACCGCATCCAGGACGAGAAGGACGTCGAGGTCTGGAACCGCCTCGTCAACAACTTCTGGCTGCCCGAGAAGGTGCCGCTGTCGAACGACGTGCAGTCGTGGAACACCCTCACGCCCGAGGAGCAGCAGCTCACCATGCGCGTGTTCACCGGTCTGACGCTCCTCGACACCATCCAGGGCACCGTCGGCGCAATCAGCCTGATCCCCGACGCGATCACCCCGCACGAGGAGTCCGTCTACACGAACATCGCGTTCATGGAGTCGGTGCACGCCAAGAGCTACTCCTCGATCTTCTCGACCCTGGCGTCGACGCCCGAGATCGACGACGCCTTCCGGTGGTCCACCGAGAACGTGAACCTGCAGAAGAAGGCCCAGATCGTCCTCGACTACTACACCGGTGACGACCCCCTGAAGCGCAAGGTCGCGTCGACCCTGCTCGAGTCGTTCCTGTTCTACTCCGGCTTCTACCTGCCGATGTACTGGTCTTCGCGCGCGAAGCTCACCAACACCGCTGACCTGATCCGCCTGATCATCCGCGACGAAGCCGTCCACGGGTACTACATAGGGTACAAGTTCCAGAAGGGGCTCGAGGGGGCCTCCGAAGAGCGCAAGCAGGAGATCAAGGACTACACGTTCAGCCTGCTGTTCGAGCTGTACGAGAACGAGATCCAGTACACGCAAGACCTCTACGACCAGGTCGGGCTGACCGAGGACGTCAAGAAGTTCCTGCACTACAACGCCAACAAGGCGCTGATGAACCTGGGCTACGAGCCGATGTTCCCCAAGGAGACGACGGACGTGAACCCGGCGATCCTGTCGGCGCTGTCGCCAAACGCGGACGAGAACCACGACTTCTTCTCGGGGTCTGGGTCGTCGTACGTCATCGGCAAGGCGGAGAGCACTGAGGACGAGGACTGGGACTTTTAGTCCTTCATCATGGGGGGAATAAGGTCGAGCTCACAGTCTGGGCCCGCGGTTTCGCGGGGTTTACGGCTTCGCATAGCTCTAATCGTCGTTCTGCTCGCGCTAAAGATCACCTTCGTGTTTCCGAGGCAATCGGTATTTCTGCCGAACCCGCTGGTGGCGGCGGACGCTCTCGCGGTGATGGCTTGCGTAGCGTGGGCGACTACAGCCCTCCTGGGGATACGCCGGATTGGATGGCGACGTGCCGAAATAATGTTCTGGCTTGTCGCAACCGTGCTGCTGTTTCAAGCGCTTCCTTCGACGGCGTTTGCTTGGACCCAACACGTGCCACAGCGGAGCGTGTTTCAGGTATTTCTGACCACTCTGAAAAATTTCGCCTGGCCGATCGTCGTGGTCATCGCCGTCATAGTTCTTCGTGCGCCGATCTCTTCGCTAATCGCTCGCGTCGAGAATTTTGAGGGGCTTGGAACATCTGTGAGCTTTGCAAAGGGAGCGGAAAGCGTCCGAGAGGATGCTGCTTCTATCGCCGAAGACACGGCCGGTGAGGATGGGATATCTGCCGCGAAGAAAAACGGCAAAGACCCTTCAGCAGCGGAGAGTACGACCGAATCGCAAGCTGAAGCGAGTCCAGATTTGGAGGAGTCTCGACCGGAGACTGTCGATCTGGGTGAACCTGTCATCTCAACATACTTGGAAATTGCACGCCATGCGTTGGGTCGTACCACGGATGATGAGCGCAATTCCCTCCTTCGGAAGATCCTGGATACGTGGAGCGCTCTCGAGACTCAAGCCTCGCAGGCGCTATCCGAACTACCGCCAGACATCATAGGCAATCGACCTGTTCCCCAAGGTCCGTCGGCAATACGGATTGCCTTCCGCACCCTAAGCGAACGCGGGTTCATCCCACGACATGTACTTGACGTGCTCAGGCGGGCTCAGGGTCTTCGGAATCAGCTTGTGCACGAAGGAGCAGGACGCTTTTCGGTAGCGTCGTTGCGGGATTTGCTTGATGGAACGAGGGATCTTTCTGCTACATTAACAGCTGGCATGGAACGCTTTCGGCGATTCTCCAAAGACAACTGACCAGAGTAGGATCGGGTATGACCAAGGCCTCGTCTCAAAGTGTGTTGTTGGTCGGCAGTAGAAATAATCTCGTCCTCGAGGGTCTTCAGGAAGAGTTGCTGAAGACGGGGTCAAAAGTGCGTTTGCTGCGGATAGGTGACAAGCCGGTCGACGACGACCGGAGTTCGCTAGAGACAGCAATCGACGCTGCCGAGGTGATTCTCATCGAGATGACAGGCCTTCAGGCAATGTCACTCTTTGCGGCTGGTTGCGCTCTGGCGTCGGGCAAAAAGACGCACCTGTGCCTAGACACTTCTAATTCCCAGGCAGTACGACTGTGGCGAGAAACGGCAATTCTTCCGTCCGCATGCCGGATCGATTATGACGGGTCTCTGCCTAGCCTGCTCGGTGGTTGGTATCAGAGAGACGATGAACAGAGTCAGCAACTTCTCGTGACTTTGCTTGCTGGCGGCAGGCCGCGGGAAGCGGACGCGGTCTTCGCTCCATCGGCTCCCGTGAAATTTCAAGCGGCGCGTGTACTCGAAAAGTTCCTGGAGCGCCAGGCTGTTGCAAAGATCATCGGTGCAGGCGATGATCTTGGGATTGCACCGCTCGATTTCTATGTCAAGGAAGTTTATCGAGCTTCGGCTGCGATTTTGCATCTCCTCTCCCCTCGAGCAGCTCGTAGTGCAGAACACAATCTGCGCGTGTTCTTCATCGCCGGTGTTGTGCGAGGCTTCCAGATACCACTTTTGTTGGTAGTCGAGGGCGTTTTCCCGCCAGATGCTCGTTTCGGTGACTGCGGCTACATCTACTCCAGCCCTATTGGATTGCAGGAGCATGTTGAGGCGTGGCTTGAGGACTTGCCCACTGCTCCGGGGACAAACAGGCGTCTTGGGCGGCTCAATCTACGGGTCGAACTGCCGATTCAATCGTTTGGGCAGTACGTTGCCGAATATGAGAAGGACGAGTTAAGCGACTACTTCGTGCAGACCAGCCAGTTTCGCGCGGTCATTGATGGTACCGCCACCGTCTTCGTCGGACGAAAAGGGACCGGGAAGACGGCGACGATGTCGCAGGCGGTAGAAGAGCTTAGAAAAGACCGGCGCAATCTTGTAGTCGCTGTGAAGCCGACCTCCTATGAATTCGGCGCCATGACTGAGTTGCTCGCCGCGATGCCGGGGGATTTGGCAGGTGAGTATTTAATGCTCAGTGTGTGGACCTACCTACTCTACACTGAGATCGGTCTTCGGGCGTTGTCGTTCGCGTCGGAGCAGCCAGCGCGAGGCGGTGCCAACCTCGAGCTTCAGGCGCTCGAGAGTGAGCTTGGAGAATTAGGTGCGTGGCCCGACGAGGACATCTCAGTTCGCTTGGAGCGGCTGCTTGACCAGCTTCGTCGTGACGAAAAACGCGACGGTGAATCCTCGCAGCAGTTCGTAAGTCGTGCGCTGAAGCTTCAACGTTTAGGTGCGCTTAGAAGTCACATCACTTCGACTCTCAGGACCTTTGACCGTGTGGCTGTGCTGTTGGACAATCTAGATAAAACTTGGGAGCGGGGTGCCGATTACAGGACGTTGTCGAGGTTTATCCTGGCGCTTCTCACGACAATTGGGAGAGTGCAGAAGGAGTTCGCGCGTGAGGAAGCCAAAGGATCGGCTTTCAGAGTGAGCCTCGCGGTCTTTCTTCGAACTGATATTCACGATGCGCTTGCCGTGCACGCTCGTGAACCCGACAAAATTGACGTTCGAGTTGTTCAATGGCACGACGAAGAGCTGCTTTCGCGAGTACTTGAAGAGCGATTCGCGGCCAAGAGGACAACGAAGAGAACAGACTTGAATTTGTGGGCTGATCTTTTTGATACTGAGGTGCGGGGTCTGGAAACCCGTGATTACTTGATGTGGCGCATTCTTCCTCGCCCGAGAGATTTCGTATTCCTCGCAAATGCCGCTTTAACGACGGCGCTGGATAGGCAGCACGCGATCATCAAGTCGTCCGACATTCTGTTTGCAGAGAAGATATACTCGCGCTTTGCCGTTGATGCGCTGATGGTGGAGGGTGACGCGGAGTCCTTCGACTTAGAAGACGTGCTCTACGGGTTTACTGGTTTGGATTCGACGCTATCTGAAACGGAATTGCGTTCAGCGATTGGCGATAGGTCGGAATGGGAGATCGTCAGGGACTGGCTTATCCAGACTAGCTTCCTGGGCGTTGAAGTCCAACCCGGAGAGTTCCGGCACGTAGAAGGGCGCCGCGAGGCGCGGAAGGTCTCAAAGTTGGGTGAAAGGTACGCACGGCGGGTCGGTGGGGACGTTATGTTCCGCATTCATCCAGCCTTTCGTGCCGACCTTGATGTCCGCGACGATGATCTGCATGATGCAGACATCAAGGATGTGACGCTCGACATTCCTGGGGCTGACTGAAGTTCACAGGTGGTTTACGACACAGTTTGTATGACTTAGACGGAGGCGCCCGGCTGAGCGTTTGAGTGCCGCGGTCATAGTCGTGCGCGTCGTCGTTGAAGAGGGTAGAGGCAGGCTTGTTGACCTCTGAAAGGTCACTTCCCTGTGGGCGCTCTGAAGGTGCCGGTCTATGCCGACGTGTTCCGGGCTTCCGTGAACCCGTCTCACTCTGCGCAGAAGTATGCGCAAGTATTCAAGCAGTACGAGGAACAGCGCGGGCTCAATGCCGACCGCGCTCGCCTGCGCGCATCACAGGAAGGAGCAGACCGGGGCTACCAGTACGACGGTCAGACGAGGAAGCGGTACGGCAGGTACGAAGCACTCGAAGTGAAGAGAGCACGTCGGAGGACGCCAGTCAGGAGGCGTTTGACAACGGCGTTTCCTATGACAAGCCTGCGTGTGCCACGCTGCGTGGGGAGCGCATCAAGATCACCTCTGTCGCCTACGAGCACGTGGAGTAGCCCGCTTTGATCATCATGAAGACCAACGGTTCTGTCAGCAGCGTCCTGAACGACACGTTCCGCCCGATCCCTGACCAGATCCGCCGCAGCCTTGGGCTGCTCGACAACGGCGACCACTTCGCGTGGCTCGTCTTCTCCGCACCGATCGACGATCAGACCTGGCGCGCCGGTTCGCAGTCGGTCATTGACGAGTACGGCAACTCCTACCTCCAGGCCGGGGGCAGCGCGGAGAAGATGAGCGTCGAGCTCCGCCGTCTTGAGGACGACGGCGAGTACCGGTTCTACGTGATCGGCCGTGACCACGACCTCGCCGAACCGCTCACCGAGACCATTGACGTGCAGGCTGCTCACGAGCCGCGGCACCCGTCAGAGCTCTTCACGGCCGACCAGGCAGCGCCGGTGTTCGTGCACTACGTCGAACACCAGACGGTCCCCGACGGCTACCCGCTCCGTCTCATCGCCGACATGTGAGGGGTGGGGCGCAGCCGCCGCGTGTCTGTGACCCTGATCCGGACGGGAGGCTCGGTACCAGCCGGCACCGAGCCTCCAGGCCGACCAGACGGAGCAGCGCACTCAGCTGCCTGCCGACAGCTCGTTTCGGACTATGTCCGCTCAAGCTGATCGCATGGACCGCGTCGGTCGCATCCGCTACCGGCTGAGCTCGTCCTCGACGAACGTCGGACGGCCGAGTGTGATCGACGGGATCGCTGCCGCGAGCGTGACGGCGAGGAGGAAGAGCAGCGGCAGCGTCCAACCACCACTGGCGCCGTGGAGCAGTCCGACCAGCAGCGGGCCGAGTGCGCCGAGTGCGTACGCGGTGCCCTGGGCGAAGCCGCTCAACGCGACCGTTCCGCCGTGCGTCCGGGTGCGGACGTTGATCAGTACGAGGCAGACGGGGAACAGGATCGAGCCGCAGCCGATCAGGAGCACCCACAGCAGGGTGAGCGGCGCCGGCGCGAGCAGCAGGGCGAGGTACCCGAGTGCGAAGCTCAGGACGCCAGCGGCTATCAGCCAGCCGACGTTGCGGAGTCGAGGCACGAGCAAGGGAGCGATCAGCGCGCCGGGAACACTGATGAGGCCAGTGATGGCGGGGAGCACGCCCGCCTCGGTCGGGGTCGATCTGGCGACGTCCTGCAGGATCTCGGGTAGCCAGGCGAAGGCCGCGTAGGTGCAGATCGCGCTCGAGGAGAAGAGCGCGGTGATCGACAGTGCGGCGCGTGATCGCCACAGGCGGGTGACGACCACGGTGGGTGCGGGGTTGACGGGACCGGCGTCCTCGCGGCGCAGTCGGCGCTGCTCCCCGAGGACGATGAGCCAGGGGACGAGTGCTGCTGCCGAGGTGACTGCCCAGACGGCGAGGTGCCACGTCAGTGCTGCTGAGTGCGTCGGCGCGTACGTACCTCTCTGACGAACTTGGCGCCCAGGCCGGCCCCGATCACGACGACCGGAGTGCCGACGAAGAAGACGACGGACGATGGCTTCGGGAAGCTGTCACCGATTGCGAGAAGTGCTGCGAGCGCAGTGATGACGACCAGTGTGTACAGCAGCCATGCACGCATGAGCATTGCCCTTCCCTGCGTCGAATCAGATGTGTGCCAACTAGCGGCAGTCGACGCTCGATCCGCCCTTGACGATGGAGGTTGGCGCGACGCTGAGGACGACAACGATGGCTGAGCATGCCGCTCCGCCGCCGCCAGGGGCCGGGCAGATTGCAGTACCGATGTCAGTACCACCGTTTGCCGCAAGGGTTTGCTGGTGGTCCGTGTTGCTCGACCCCTCATCGGACGTCGGCGCTTGACCAGAGCTCGCGCGCGAGACTCCAACTCAGGCGGAAGACCGGTCGCAAGCTCAGAATGACCACGACGAGCAGCGTGCCGGCCTGCACGATGAGGAACGCCGCGAGCGCAACCGGGATGAATGCGGTCGCAGTCCAGGCCAGGGCGAGCCCCACGAGGAGCGCCGCGACAACTCGCACGATCGCGAGTTCTTGATGACGGCGCAGGATGAGCGCTCCTGCCGCAGCGAAAGCCAGTGGGACAAGGGCCTGCAGCGCGACCGCGATGGGAAACCAGAGATGGACACCGGTGGCGGGGGAACGCGTGGCCACGAAACCGACAACGGCGACGGCGACGACAACACGCGTGATGTCGCGAGCCAGCACCCCGCCAACACCCGCCAGCAAACCCGCCAACACGGAGACCGCAGCGATCATCGGAACGAAGGCTGTGTCGATTGCGTGGGTTCCGACGAAACCGAGCAGGTTGTCGATCGAGAGAAGGGCCGCGCCAGCGGTACCGAGGATCAACACTGAGGTAGGTCCTCTGCCGGCCGAGCGAGAGATCCGCGACGTGGTCATCCTTGGTCTCCGTCGAGCGGGCGGACGGAGTCTCCGACCGCCCGGTACGCAGCAGCGCACTGCTCCTTGAGACGCGGCCCGATCGGCGACAACGCCGCGATCCATCGGTCCTTATCCACGATCCCCAACACGCGGGCCCGCCCGAGATCGTCGACTGCCGCGTGCGTGGCGGCCGAGACGCCGGGGAAGAGTGCGCCGTACTGATCGGCGGACGCGCTTCGCTGCTTCGGATGCTGCACATACCGCTGGCTCTCGCTCGAGACGTACAGCACGCACGTCGTCAGGTAGTCCTGCTCGGGGGTCAGTGGAACGGGTGACCCGAGATCGTTCGCTGTTCGCGGCGCTCCGTCCGGAGGCCGCACGGCCGAGACGGTTGCGGGAGTACCGACGACGTACCAGTTCACACCCCGAGCGACTACACGCCCGGTTCCGAACGTGCCGTCCCATTCCGCGAGGGTCTGTGGCACCGACGCCGCGTGCGCGTAGACGCGGATGAACGTCGGCTCGTCGTGGTCGAAGCAGTCGAAGCCACGCATGCTGTCCCAGAACGCGAGATCGTCCAGCAGGGTGTCTGCCCGCGTGCAAGGTACCGTCGCGCGGATATCGGCCGCCAGGGTCTCCATCGCTGCTGCGTCGAGAGTCGCTACTGCCGAGCGTGGAGGAGCGTGCACCAGGGGCTGGGCATGCGGATGTTGATCGTCGGAGCCCGACGAGCACCCGGACAGGACAGCTGCGGCGACGCAGATCGAGGCGATGGCCTCGATGCTGCGTCGCCGCGATCGCTCTGGCATCACTGCCACTGCACTCCGGCCCAACCGATGCCGGTGAGGCCCTTCATCTTCTTGGTGGCAGCCACGTTCCCCCACGGGACGGACTTCGAGCGACCAGTGCCGCAGTCCAAGGCCGTCCAGGTCGGAGCGTGCTTCGCGTTGAACGACTTCCCCCAGATGCAGGGGCTCGAGTTGCCCTGATGCTTGTACCACTTGTACTGCACCTGGGTTGATGCCTTCGAGCCGATGACGCTGCAGCCGTTCAAGGACTGCGTCATCGTCGCGACGACCGCAAATGCTCTGTCCTTACAATCTCCCGACCGAGCGGAGCGTCCGTCACCGGCGACGACGACCTCCCCAGTGGGATCGAAGCTCTCATCGATCACGACGTTCGACGGGACCTCGACCTGCGTTGCGCTCTGGGCCTGCGCAGGCTCCGCGATCAGGAGTGCCGCCGCGGTTGCGGTGGTCACCACCGCTGCGAGGAGCGAGATGGACTTCTTCATGTTTTCTTCCCCTCGTTGCCGCCGAAGACACGGCGGGCACCCCCAGAGTGCTACATATCACTGTGCTGCACAACCTTGCGAGGACGAGCACTACCCGGTATCCGCGGACTCATGATGCGGCCGCCTCCCATGTTGCGTTTTCCTCATCGGGCCTCGTGTCGATGCCGCAGAGCAGCAGTGAAGGCGCCGGCGTGCCCGGGGCTACTGTGATGCCCTGCTGGCTTCGGTCGGCGGGGCGTTCGGTGTTGAACGACGCGTCTCATCGTGCCCGCTTGGCCGAGCCGCTGACGCTCCGGCGACGGCAGCGACTGCTCGCTCGATCGAGACTCCGGGATGGTCCTCGCGGTACCTCCGGACAACTGTGGGATCGACCTCCGTGCCGGCCGGAAGCTCGATCGGCTCGCCGGAGCTCCAGCGCGTCGTCGCCAGCCAGAGTGTGGCTGCTCCCATCCAGCCGGTCAGGAGCGGGCTCAGGTACAAGCACCCGTACGCCCAGGCTGCAGCGCCGACGACCACGGCAGGGAAGCGGATCCACCTCTTCATGGAGAGCAGCATGCTCTGGCCTCCGCTGAAATGCAAAATGTATCCGTTGAGCTATCAGATCATGTGCAGGGGCGATCCTGACCAGGCGCTCGCTCGGCCGCTTCGGGGAAGGGGAGGCAAGTGGATTTCATCGAGATGGTTGCTGCGGTGTTGACCGTGGTCTTCGTCGTGTTGCCCGAGCGCGGCGTCATCGGCCGGAACTCGTTCGTCGGTGTACGCACGAGTGCGACGATGCGAGACGGAGCAGTGTGGCGCGTAGGGCACCAGGCTGCTGTGCTCCCGACCAGCGTTGCTGGGCGGTCTGGTGCTGCTGTTCGCGTCTGCGAAGTACCCGCCTGACCTCGCCCTCGCGGGGCCGCTCGGCGGAACCTGGATCGTCGCAGCGGTGTTCGCAACGATCGTCGTCTGCTCGCGTCGATCGAGTGTTCTCTCTGACAGCGACAGCGACAGCGACAGCGACAGCGACAGCGCCCGGGACCGGGACCGGGACCGCGGGCAAGGCGACGGCTGACGCCAGTACCAACGTGACGTGTCGGGCGGACCGCAGCCGCGCCTCCAGGCCGGATCGAGAGCCGAGCACCTCGCCACCAAAACGAACAGGGCGGCTCTCCTCCTTCCGGAAGAGAGCCGCCGTGGTGTCTCGCAGTGGTTAGCGTGCCGACGGGACCGCCGTGCCGACGAGCTCAGCCTTCACGATGGCGGCTCCCGCGGACAGCGCGCCGAGCTTCGAGAGCGCGGCACCCCGCGCCAGCGGCGCCATGCCGCAGTTGGAGCTCGGGATGAGCTTGTCCGCGTCGACGAACTCGAGCGCTCGGCGGAGCACCTCCGCGACCTCCTCCGGGGTCTCGACGGTTTCGGTCGCGACGTCGATCGCCCCGAGCATGATCTTCTTCCCACGGATCAGCTCGACGAGCTCGAGCGGGACCTTGGAGTGGATGCACTCGAGCGAGATGATGTCGATCGACGACTGCTGCAGGAGCGGGAACGACTGCTCGTACTGGCGCCACTCCGCTCCGAGCGTCTCCTTCCACTTGTTGTTCGCCTCGATGCCGTAGCCATAACAGATGTGCACGGCGGTCTCGGCGCGCAAGCCCTCGGCCGCCCGCTCGAGCGCAGCGACGCCCCAGTCCTGCACCTCGTCGTGGAAGACGGTGAAGGCGGGCTCGTCGAACTGGATGATGTCGACGCCGGCGTCCTGGAGCTCGCGCGCCTCCTGGTTGAGGATCGTGGCGAACTCCCATGCCAGCTTCTCGCGGCTCTTGTAGTGCTGGTCGGAGAGGGTGTCGATCATGGTCATCGGGCCGGGGAGCGCCCACTTGATCGGGCGGTCGGTCTGGGCACGGAGGAATGCGGCGTCGTCCACGAATACGGGCGCCCGACGGCTCACGGCACCGACGACGGTGGGGACGGCCGCGTCGTACCGGTCACGGATCCGGACCGTCTCCTTGCGCTCGAGGTCGACGCCGTCCAGGTGCTCGATGAACGTCGTGACGAAGTGCTGGCGGGTCTGCTCGCCGTCGCTCACGATGTCGATGCCGTGGCGCTCCTGCTCGTGGACAGCGGCTCGGAGTGCGTCCTGCTTGCCCTCGGTCAGCGCTGCCCCCTCGAGCAGCCAGGGGGACCAGAGTCGTTCGGGCTCGGCGAGCCAGGAGGGTTTCGGCAGGCTGCCGACGATCGCGGTGGGCAGGAGGGTGCTCATGTGCAGGTGGTTCCTGTCGGGTGGGGTGTTGATCAGAGGGAAGGGACGGCGGCGCGGGTGGCCCACCGCTCGAGGAGTGCTCGGTGCGGCGTGACGAGGTGCTCCTCGGTGTACCGGCCCTGGGTGATCGCGAGGCGGCTCCGTTCCTCGCGGTCGTACGAGACGGAGGGCACCGAGTAGTCCGTGTGCGCGAGGCTCGGGCGGTAGGTGCTCGGCGCGGCCGTGTTCGCGTTGTAGATCTCCGGTCGGTAGATCTTCTGGAACGTCTCCATGGTGCTGATCGTGCCGATGAGCTGCAGGTCCGAGTAGTCGTTGACCAGGTCGCCGCGCGTGTAGAACGCGAGCGGCGCCTTCCCGCCAGCGGGCATGAAGTACCGAACCTGCATGCCCATCCGACCGAAGTAGTCGTCCGTGAGCGAGGAGTGCTCGTGCTCGTACTCGGCGCCGAGGACCGGGTGGACGTACTCCGTCTGCCGGTAGGTCTGGCTCGTGGAGACGCTGATGCAGACCACGGGCTCGGCGGTGAACTGGTCCTGGAACGCAGCGGACTCCAGGAAGCGCTGGAAGAGCTGCCCGTGCAGCTCGCCGAAGTCCGAAGGGATGCCAGCGCTCTTGTCGAGCGACGGCAGCAGCACGGCGAAGTCGTAGTCGCGCAGGTACGAGGAGAAGTTGTTGCCCAGGATCCCCTGGTGGCGCTCGCCGGTGTGCTGATCGACGATCGTGACGTCGAGCATCTCGAGCAACGGGAACTCGACCGAGGCACCCCGGTCGACGAAGTGCGCCGTGACCGAGGCGATGTCGAGCTCGACGCGGTAGCGATCATCGGCCGAGCCGGCCGAGCCGGCCGAGCCGGCCGAGCCGGCCGAGCCGGCCGAGCCGGCCGAGCCGGCGAGGTCGTTGCAGCGCCGGTCGATCATGTCGAGGGCGGTGCGGAGGTTCTGCTGGCGGTGCTCGCCGCGCGCCAGGTTGGCGAAGTTCGTGGTCAGCCGGGAGCTGTCCGATGGGGAGTAGTCCTCGTCGAACCGTGTCCTGGTGATGCTGAAGGTGAGGTCGTTCGCCATGGTCGGCAGTCCGTACGTCGAGTGCCCGGGGGCTCGGGGGAAGGTGTCCCACGATCATGACTGCAGGCGCGGGTCATCAGGTAATACCGAGGCGCTATGCGCCGGTATAGCCTGCGCCTATGGCCCGGGTCTCGAACGACATCACCCTGCAGCAGCTCCGGTACTTCATCGAGGTCGCGACGGAGGGCTCGATCAGCGCGGCAGCCGACTTGCTCTACGTCGCGCAGCCGACGCTGTCCGCGGCGATGAAGGACCTCGAGACGCGGATCGGACGCCCGCTCTTCACCCGCTCGGCCCGGGGGGTCGTGCTCACCGTCGACGGGGTCGAGTTCCTCGGGTACGCCCGACAGGTCGTCGAGCAGGTCTCCCTCCTCGAACAGCGCTACGTCGGCGGGCAACCGTCGCGTCGGCTGCTCGGGGTGTCGGCGCAGCACTACTCGTTCGCCGTGGAGGCCTTCGTCCGGATGGTCGAGGCGGCGGCGGCGGACGAGTACGAGTTCTCGCTCCGTGAGACGCGCACGTGGGACATCATCGAGGACGTCCGCACGCTGCGCAGCGAGGTGGGCATCCTCTACCGCAACGACTTCAACCGCCAGGTCCTCGGCAAGCTGATGCGTGACGCCGGCGTCGTGTTCACCCCGCTCTTCGTCGCCCAACCACACATCTTCGTCGCCCGGCGGAATCCGCTCGCGTCACGGGAGCGCGCGACCCTCGCCGACCTCGCCGACCTGCCACGGCTGACGTTCGACCAGGGCGCGAACAACTCCTTCTACCTGGCGGAGGAGATCCTGTCGACGATGTCGAGCAAGCGGGAGATCCGCGTCTCGGACCGGGCGACGATCTTCAACCTCATGATCGGCCTGGGCGGGTACACGATCTCGACCGGCCTCATCAGTGACGACCTCGACCCGGAGATCGTCGCCATCCCGCTCGACGTCGACGAACGCATCGAGATCGGGTGGATCGCCCACGCCTCGGTGCCCCTGACCGTGCAGGCGCAGACGTACCTGGACGAGCTGCGAGCGGTGGTCATCGGCTACGGCGTCGAGCCGCTCGGGTAGACGGCCGGCAGCCGACGACAGGTGCGGTGACCGCTCGTGCGGTGACCAGCCTGGAGGCGCGACCCGCGTCCGTCACGCGGGTCACGCCTCCAGTCCACTGAGCGTTACCAGAGCGGCGGCGCCGAACCGGTCCTCGGAGTTCGAGGTGCCGGCGGACCGCTGGCATCCATCGATTTCTTGGCCGATCCACGTGGTTACAGCATCCAGGGCGAATCGGCCTGCGCAGCCGGTGACTTCGACCAGATCAGCCGCGACAGCTTGGAGTAGCGACGGGCGCAGGAGCAGAAGGTGCCCGCCGATCTCCAGGCTGATGATGCCGTGCAACCGTGTCCACGTCAGCAGCGCGAGCGCGAGCACCTCGACATCGACGTCGGCGAGCCCGGACCGTTCCGCCCATACGGCGACAGAGGCCCTGAGCGGAGAAGCGTCCCCGGGCAGGTCGGCAGGGGATCCGCTCCCCGCTGCCACGGCTCCGAGCGCCTCGACGATCACGGCCATGCTCCGCGACGCAGCCGGGATTCCGCGCATGTCCCGTTCGTCGCGGACGGCGAAACCGGCCTGGCGGAACGCGGCACGGGCCTCCAGTCCGCGGCGATCGGACGGCGACGTCGACGCGGCGAGGGTGACCGAGCGCATGACTGCTCCGCGGAGGACGCCGTCCTGCCCGTAGCCGCCGCCGGCGCCGGGGAAGCCGAAGACGACCTGGTCCGTCGGCATGGGGGTCACCGCCGCTGCGGGTTCGTCCCACACGTTGCCGAGGACCACCACGGTCGCGTGGCCGATCCGCGGCGCCCGGAAGGCTGCCGTTTCCGGGAGGCGACGGTGGCCGACGCTGATCGGGTAGGCGGGGCACTACCTCGCGGGAACGGGCAGGATCCGCCGCCGACCGAGGTCGTCGAGGAGTTCCACGAGCCGGTCCGCCGAGTCGTGGCACTCCGCGAACCCCGCCTGCCGGATCTTGATCAGGGACGAGACGTTGTCCCACGTCGAGTTCAGGATCATGTCCGCGAACCGCCAGTCGACGAGGTCCGCGTACGGGGTGGCGACCAGCCCGTGCCGTTCGACCATCCGCTGCCACAGGTCCTCCCGGGAGGGCATCACCTGCGCGAGTTCCATCGACTGGGGTTCGGCGAGGTCCAGGCCGTGGTGGTCGGCGAGGCGCTCGAACAGGTGGCTCCAGCGGACGACGTCGCCGTTCGTGACGTTGAACGCCTGCCCGGCTGCAGCCGGCGCAGTGCCGGCCCAGTCGGTGGCACGGGCGAGGAGCTCGGCGTCCGTCATCTGGTAGAAGATCCCGTCGTACGTGGTGCGGGCGCCGGGGAACCGCAGCGGCAGCCCGAGCTCCTTCGTCATGCTCACGTACGTCCCGATCGCCATGAGCAGGTTCATGGGCGTGCCCTGCGCGTACCCGATCACGGCCTCGGGCCGGAGCACGGTCATCGCGAAGCCTCGGGAGGCGGCGCGCTCGCGGAGCAGGTCCTCCTGGTCGTAGTAGAAGTTCGGCACCATCAGGCGCGGGTCGTCCTCCTTCGCCGGCGTCCTGAAGCGCCCGAGGTGTGCCCCGTAGTACTTCATCCCCTGGTAGAGGGTGACGTGCCGGAGCGGAGCGCCGAGACGGTCGAGGGCGTCGAGCGTGTTCTCGAGGAGGGCGACGTTCGGGGCGATCTGCTCGGCGAGGTCCGCGTGCTCCACGTACGCGGCGAACGCGAGACGCGTCGTGTCGGCAGCCGGGCGCAGTCCGTCGACCGCCGCCTCGGTGTCGGACAGGTCGACCGGCAGGTGGTCCCACCCGGACACGGGCCCCTGCGGAGCGCGACGACTGGCCCCACGGGTGCGGACACCACGGCGGGCGAAGTGCTCCACGACGCTGCGCCCGACGACACCACCGGCTCCGACGACGAGGACCACGTCGCTGCTGTCGGCTGGTGTCCCAGAGGCGGGCGATCCGTCGGTCATGATGCGGCTCCTGTCGGGTGGTGAACGTTGCGCAGCTGCTGCCGCGCCGGTGCCGATCCTGCCCGGCGGACCCCGGCCGCAGTCCAGGAACGGTCCGCGACGAGCGACGGACGGGAGGCACGGTGCCAGCTGACACCGTGCCTCCCGTCCGTCACACCGACCGCCCGGCGTCGAGACGCACCGCCTCATCCGACAGTGAGGCTGACCGAGCGCATGGCTGCTCCGCGGAGGACGCCGTCGTGCCCGAAGCCACCACCGGCGCCGGTGAAGCCGGCGACCTCGACACACCGATTCGTGGAGTCTTCGTCAGGATCGCCCCGCACCCGACACTTCTGTAGTGAGAGGGGGCATCCGTGGAAGAGGACACCGAAGCCGACGCAGCACTGACTCGTCGGCTCGCGAGCGGGGAACGGACGGCGTTGGCCGACGCGTTCGACCGGTTCGCGCCGACACTGACCCGGTACGCGTGGGCACTGGCCGGCAGCAGGCAGGACGTCGAGGAGCTCGTGCAGGACACGTTCCTGACGCTCTGGCAGAAGGGCGGCGAACTCGACCTCGCCACGAGCGCACTGCTGCCGTGGTTGTTGGTCGTGTGCCGGAACCACGCACGCAACCAGTCCCGGCGCCTCGCGAAGGGGGCCGCTGACGAGCTCCCCGAGGACCTGCCGACGCCGCCCGACGCCGACGAGGCCCGCGAACGCCTGCGCTGGGTCCGCGACGAGATCGCGACCCTGGCCCCGACGGACCAGCGCATCTGCGAACTCTGCCTGCTCGAGGGGCACTCGTACGCGGAGGCTGCGCAGATCCTCGGCCTCAGCGTCGGTGCCGTGACCCAGCGGGTCTCCCGCTCGCGCGCACGACTGAAGAAGGCGGTGATGCACGATGAACACTGAGCCCCCCACCGGAGACGACCTGCAGCGGATGCTCGTCTCGATGAAGCAGACCGTCCTCGACCGTGCCGAGGACCGTCGCCCCGCACCGCGCCGACGAGGCCGCCGTGCCGGCATCGCCATCGGCGTCATCGCCCTGCTCGGCCTCGGTGCCACGAGCGGCGGTGTGGCCCTCGGGATGATCCCGCAGCCCTTCACCGCATCGGCACCGGCTCCTGCCCCGAGCCCTTCCGAACCGGCGATGCCCAGCACCCCGGCGTCCGCGTCGGTCCAGGAGACGCCGGACCCCGTGCCGACGCCGACCCCCACGCCGACACCCGTGGCGCGTGCGGGCACGCTGCCGACGGACTGCCGGGCGCTCGTCCCGGCGTCCGAGTACGACCGGCTGTTCGGTTCGACCCCGCTCCAGGACCCTGCCGGCAGCGAGGCGGGCAGTGACGGAGACCACCGGCCGACCGTCGACCTCTCGTGCATCTGGCGGGACCCGGGTGCGGACGTCAGCGGGCTCACCGTCGACCTGGGCTCCGACACCGCCGAGACGATCACGGACTACGAGAGCCTCCTCGTGCGGACCGGGTACACCTGCTCGGACAGCGGCGTTGGTCGCCTGTGCCGGATGACGCGGGCGGACGAGGTCTACCCGGTCGACACCACGTTCACCTTCTACTCGGAGGGATCGACCTGGTTGCTCATCCGCCAGACCAACTTCCCCACGAACGGTCTGCTCCCCGCGATCCAGCAGGAGGTCTGGGGGTAGCGGTCCCGGGCGACGGCCGAGGTCGCGAGGGCGACGACGGGCGGGAAGCAGCCATTGGGGGGTGCTTCCCGCCCGTCGCGCAGATCACGCGGGTCCTGGGCCGTCCCGATCCTGCGTCCGCGTAGCGTCCCGCGCACCACGTCACCGACCCAGGGAGTCACCTCATGTCCGAGAACAACACCGTCATCCGCAGCATGCACGACCTCGGCCTCGCGGCCTGGTTCGGAGGTCAGCTCATGGGCGCGATCGGCCTCAACGGTGCCTCCGCCGGGGCGAAGGACCCTGTCGAGCGCCTCACCCTGTCGTCCGTCGGGTGGGCGAAGTGGGCGCCGGTGCAGCTCGCGGCGCTCGCGGTCCACGGCGTGGGTGGGATCGGCCTGATCATCGCGAACCGCGACCGTCTCGGTGTCCAGCAGGGCGCCCGGACGAACACGGGTCTGAAGCTGGTGCTGACCGGGGCCGCCCTGGTCACGACGTTCTGGTCGGCTGCGGTCGGCAAGAAGATGGCGGAGCACGCCCGGGAGGGCGCCGCGGGCACGACCGAGCCGAACGCGAACGCGTCGGACGCGCTCAAGGCGGCGCAGGGGCAGCAGAAGATCCTGCAGTGGGCGACGCCGGTCCTGACCGGTGTGCTGCTGGTGATGGGCGCGCAGCAGGGCGAGCAGCAGCGTTCGAAGGCCGGCATCCTCGACAAGTGGCGTCGCTGACCAGACCGGCTCCACCACCGGACGGGAGGCGCGGTGCCGGCTGGCACGGCGCCTCCCGTCCGTCACGTCGACGGCCGTGGTGCACCGCCAGCAGGAGGACCGCTCACTGCCCGGGGATCGCCACGATCCGCTCGTGGTCCCAGGGCTCGGTCCACCCGACCCGGTCGAACAGGCCGTCCAGCAGTGTCGCGGTGAAGCCCCACACGACGTACGACCCGGAGTCGGCGAGGACGGTGAACGCCGGCCCGCGCCAGGTGCGACCCGCCCGGCGGAACACGGTGGTGCCGCGGTTCTCCGGGTCGAGCAGGTCGGCCACCGGGGTGCGGAAGACAGCGGCGGATTCGGCCTCGTCCACGACGCGGATCGGGGACGGCGTGCGCCACCAGCCGAGCACCGGCGTGACCAGGTGCCGGGAGTGCGCCAGCGGCACGGGCGCAGCAGACCCGAGCACGTCGACGCCGGTGACGTCCAGGCCGGTCTCCTCACGCGCCTCCCGGAGTGCGGCAGCCACCACATCGGCGTCACCGGGGTCGACGCGTCCGCCGGGGAAGGCCACCTCGCCGGCGTGGGAGCGCAGGGTGCTGGCACGGGAGAGGAGGAGGACGTCCAGGTCCCGTGAGACCTCGGCCGCTCGTGCCGGTCGCTCGCTCGGGACGCGGTCGAGCGGGCCGAACAGCATGAGCACCGCAGCCTGCCGTGGGTCCGGTGCTGCCGGCATGCTGCTGACCAGTGGTGCGGCGGCGGGGGTGACGGCCGCCGCGAGCTGAGCCCGCGCGGTCACGATGCGAGCCGGTGGAAGCGGGCGGACGACGTACTGGGCAGGACCACTCCGTCAGCCTAGGCATGAGTCGGGAGGGGTGCCCGTTGCCCACGGCGGGCGCGGTGCGCGAGACTCGGGGCATGGGGAACGAGGGAACAGGCCGATCAGAGGTCGTGGCCGTCAGCCGGGACCACGACCACCGGTTCAGCAAGCCCGTCGTCGACGAGGTGACGCTCGTCGAGGGGTGGGGCATCGAGGGCGATGCACACGCCGGGACGACGGTGCAGCACCGGTCCCGCGTCGCTCGGGACCCCTCGCAACCGAACCTGCGCCAGGTGCACCTGATCCACGCCGAGCTGTTCGACGAGCTCGACGCGTCGGGGTACGTCGTCGAGCCCGGCCAACTCGGCGAGAACGTCACCACCCGCGGGGTCGACCTGCTCGGGCTGCCCACCGGAGCGCTGCTCCACCTGGGCGACGACGCGTGCGTGCGGGTCACGGGCCTCCGGAACCCGTGCCAGCAGATCAACGGCTTCGAGCCGGGGCTGCTCCGCCAGGTGCTCGGCCGCACCGAGGACGGGTCCGTCTCGCGCAAGGGCGGAGTGATGGGCGTCGTCGTGACCGGGGGAGTCGTCCGGCCGGGCGACGGGGTGCGGGTCGAGCTACCCGAGGGCGACCTCCAGCCGCTCAGCCCGGTGTGACGACGGGAGCGGTGCCCGGTCCGCCGTAGAATCCCGTGTGATCTCCGAGCGTCTCGAACCCAGCGGCATCGACCCGGCAGACCTGAGCGTCACGCTCCGGGTCCTCGAGCAGCTGACCGACATCGACGAGACGCACGCTGACTTCGTCCGCGTGCGTCAGGCGACGGCGAAGATGTTCAAGGCCGTGAAGCGCGCCCACCGTCTCGAGAAGCGGGCTGTCGTCGCCGACGCGGATCGTCGCGTCATCGCCGCCACCGCGACCGGGGCGTCCGACCGCATCGACGACGAGACCCGCGGCATCCCGATCAGCACCTCGTCCGGGTCGTCCACCGCCGGCACCCTGCTGAAGTCCCGCCCCTGCTACATCTGCAAGCAGCACTACACGCTGGTCGACGCGTTCTACCACCAGCTGTGCCCCCGCTGCGCTGCGATGAGCCACGCCAAGCGCGATGCCCGGACCGACCTGACCGGCAAGCGGGCGCTGCTCACCGGCGGACGCGCGAAGATCGGCATGTACATCGCGCTCCGGCTGCTGCGCGACGGGGCGCACACCACCATCACCACGCGGTTCCCCCGCGACGCGGTGCGCCGGTTCGCGAGCCTGCCCGACTCCGCCGAGTGGATGTCGCGCCTGAAGGTCGTCGGCATCGACCTGCGTGATCCCGCTCAGGTCATCGGGCTCGCCGAGGACGTCGCCGCGGCCGGCCCGCTCGACATCCTGATCAACAACGCCACGCAGACGGTGCGCCGGTCGACCGGGGCGTACCAGCCCCTCGTCGGCGCCGAACTCGCACCGCTCCCGGACGGCCCACTGCCGGAGCTGGTCACCTTCGGGCACACGAACGACCGGCACCCCCAGGCCCTCGCACGCTCGGTCACGGCGCACCCGATCCTCGCCGCCGCCGCAGCCCGTGCGGACGAGCTCACTGAGCAGGCGATGGCGCCGGGCTCGAGTTCGCTCGAGCGACACGCTGCGGGCACTGCGATCGACGCCGGTGGGCTCGTGCCGGACCTGCACGACGAGAACTCCTGGACGCAGCGCGTCGACGAGGTCGACCCGCTCGAGATGCTCGAGGTCCAGCTCGCCAACACGACGGCGCCGTTCATCCTCATCTCGAAGCTGCGTCCCGCGATGGCGGCGAGCGCTGCGCGGCGCACGTACATCGTCAACGTGAGTGCCATGGAGGGGGTGTTCGGTCGTGCCTACAAGGGGCCGGGGCATCCGCACACGAACATGGCGAAGGCCGCCGTCAACATGCTCACGCGGACGAGCGCGCAGGAGGTGTTCGAGACCGACGGCATCCTGATGACGAGCGTCGACACCGGTTGGATCACCGACGAACGCCCGCACCCGACGAAGGTCCGGCTCGCGGAGGAGGGCTTCCACGCCCCGCTCGACCTGGTCGACGGAGCCGCCCGCGTGTACGACCCGATCGTGCGCGGCGAGGCGGGCGAGGACCTGTTCGGTGTCTTCCTGAAGGACTACGCACCGAGCTCGTGGTGACCGTCGCGGTCGGTGCAGCGCACTTCCACGACACCGACCGGCCAGCCCGAGGCAGGGGAGGGGGCGGGGTCAGTCCTCGATCGGCTTCTGCGTCAGGGTGAACGTCAGGCCGCTGAGGTCGATCGTCTGGTCCTCGCCCGTGGTGACGTCCGACGACAACCCGATCGTGGCGGTGACGTCGAGGACCGAGACGCCCGCCGAGGGCCGCACGAGCCACGAGGTCCGCCCGGCCGGGGTGAGCGCCGCGCTGTCGGAGGTGACGGCGAGTGAACTGGTGACGGCCTGCCGGAGTTCGGCGTCCCCGGTGATGTCCAGCGGCGTCCAGCTCAGGTCGGCCGACAGGTCGTCACCGGTGGCCGTGACGTCGAAGGTCTGGTGGAACTGGTACGCGTTCCCCGGAACCATCCGGACCGCGGAGATGTCGACCGGGTCCGAGTGACCGTTCGTGATGTCCGTCCAGACGCCGTCCGGGTTCGCCGTCAGGGCGAGGTCCCCCGCGTGCACGGTCGACGAGCGGGTGCTCGCGTCGGCGTTCCAGAGGGCGAAGCTGCCGGCGCCGCCGAGCAGCAGCGTGATGCCGGTGGCGGCGGCGATGGTGCCGGTGACGATCGAGCGCACGGGGTTCCGTTCGGTCCGGGGAGCCGCGGGATGCCCTGAATCTACTGGTCCCCCGAAGTGCGGACACGGGCACCATCCACTTCACCGCCCCCCAGAACGCGGGACAGCGGCTGAGTCTGTCGGTTCCGACACGCGGCCGGGCTGCTGCTCGCCGGCATCGTCGACGTCGTCGTCGGCAAGGTGCGGGGAACCGAGGCGTCGGTCTGACGGTCGCCCTGTCCGTCTGCCGCGTCGTCCGTCAGAACCGTGTCGTGCCCCGCGACGCGCGCGGCCGCCCGTCGGGGTCGACCACGAGCTTCGCCGCCGGCGCCGCCCACAGCCGCTGCAGTGCCGACACCGGTTCCGGCTCGTGCTGGCGGACCCGCCCCGGCGGACGGGCCCCGGGCTGGCCGTCCTCGTGCCAGTGGTCGAGCGCCCGGGCATGCGAGCGCCAGAGGGCGAGGAGCTCGGCACCCGTGCCGTCGAGCCGCGCGTCGTCCGGCGTCGTCGCGAAGTGCTCGGCCCACAGCTCGTGTCGCAGGTCGCGGGCGAGTGAGCCGTCGGCAGTGTCGACGACCGCGCAGGTCAGCTCGCTGTCCGACGTCCAGGAGCGACGGTTGAAGTTGTCCGACCCGATGGTGAACCACTGGTCGTCGACGATGCACACCTTCGCGTGGATGTAGATCGGCCGGCCGGACTCGTGCTCCAGGTCGAACACCCCGACGCGGTCCGGGGCCGTCCGCCGGAGGGTCGTCATCGCGTCGATCTGCCCGAGACGGCTCGGCGGGCCGCTGAACACCCCGTCCGAGTTCGGGTACCGAGGCACCAGGATGATGACCCGGAGCTCCGGGTTCCGTTCGAGGGCCTCGGCGATGCCGGTCGCCACCTCGCGGGACCACAGGTACTGGTCCTCGATGCAGATCAGGGACCTCGCGGTGCGGAACGCCTTGCCGTACGCACGGGCGATGCTCCGTTCGCCCTCCGGCGCGAAGGGGAACGGCGGCCGCTTCACCCCGTAGGTCCGGAGGAGCTGCACGGCGTGCTGCCCGGCGGTCGGTGGCGGTGGAGTCCGCTCCGGCAGCGGCTCCGGGCGGCGCGGCATCCGGACCAGGCGCTGCAGCAGCATCCGGTACGGCAGGCTGCGGTCCAGCGGGTGCGGGTCGTCCCAGCGCTCAGCGAACACGGCGAGCACGTCGGCGACGACCGGGCCGCGGAGCTCCATCGACGCGTCGTGCCACGCGGGGCGGTCGCCGTACCGGGAGTCCATCGAGATCGCCTGCGGGTCGCCCTCGTGCCCGGCGTCGTCCCGGCGGCTGTGGCACAGGTCGATGCCGCCGACGTAGGCGACGTCGCGCGACGGGTCGTCGCGGTGCTGGATGACGAAGGACTTCTGGTGGTGCGAGCCGAAGAACCGGACGCGCTGGTCGAGGAGGACCTCACCGCCCGCGTCGTTGATCTTCCGCCCGAGCAGCTCGTTCGCCTTCGCGCTGAGCGACGCCGAGATCCGCTCGCCGTGGGAGCGCCAGATGAGCCCGCGGACCTCCACGCCGGCGCGGGCGCGGTCGGCGAGCAGGTCGCCGATGGTCGGGCCGTCCGGCAGCAGGCGCTCGTCGGCGTCGCCGCGCCAGTCGGTGAACCAGACACGGTCGCCGGGCTGCAGCGCCGACAGCTCCGCCTCGATCCGCGCGAAGTACGGTGCCCCGTGCACCAGGGGGCGGACGAGGTTGCCGTCGGACCACGCGGGGCCGTCATCGGTGCCGGCGTGCACCTCGGTCGCGGTGTTGCCGCGTTCGTCGCGGGTGAGGAACCAGTGACGCGCATCAGTGGGCACGGTCGAAGGATAGGGCCGCGCCCGGCCTCGGGCAGGACCGCCCCTCCGGGCCTGTGGGGGTCCTCAGCAGGCGGACGGGAGGCGGGGGACGGGTCCACGCGTGCCTCCCGTCCGGCGGTGCGACGGCCGGCACCGGAACGATTCGCGGTTCTCGGAGCAACTGAGCCCTTCGTCGGAGGCGAGGGCCAGGATGAAGGGTGGAAGGGGAACAGCACCGATGAAGACCATCCGATACGACAACACCGCGATCCTCACGAGCGACGACGTCGCGGACGCCGTCATCGAGTACGCGGCAGCGCTCTCCGGCGGGGACCGGGCCGACACCGTGGCAGTGCCCGCAGTCGCCGACGACGGCACGATGACGACCACGAAGATCCTCATCGGCCCGACGAGCGAAGTCGTGGTGGAGGACGCCGAAGAGGACGAACTCGAGCTCGAGAACGACGAGTTCGTCGCCCGGCTCCGCGCCGCCGCCCGGACGTTCGGGCACGACACCGTCATCCACGCGGACACCCGGGCGGACCTCACCGAGGGCGACGACCAGACGGAGCCGCCGACGGCGGAGTGAGCCTGCGCTGCTCGACGCAGGAGTGCGGGAGGGACGGGGCGGGCCCTCGCCGCGCCTCCCGGCCGTCGTCCGTCAGGACGCGGTGGCCGCCGCCCGCAGGACCCGCTCCGCGTCGTCGAGGTAGTCGGCGAGCAGTGCCGAGGCGCCGTCCCGGTCCCCGGAGCGGAGCGCTGCGACGATGGCGTCGTTGCGCTCGACGAACCCGCCGTGGAACGCCCCCGGGTCGTCCGTCGTGAGGAACGCGAGTCGCATCTCGGCGAGCAGGGAGTCCATCAGGCCGTGCAGCCGCGTGCTCGGGACGGCTCGGACGAGTTCGGCGTGGAAGCGGATGTCCGCGCTGCCCACCGCTCGCCAGTCGTGCGCTGCTGCGGCCGTCCGGGCCTCGGCGACGGCGGCTGCAGCAGCGGCGACGGCGAGTGAATCTGGCGTGCAGGCGTGGATGCCGGCTTCTTCGAGCACCCGACGAGCGGCGTAGAGGTCGGTGACGTCCGCCGCCGAGAGCCGCCGCACGAAGACACCGCGGTTGAAGACGTGCTCGACGAGTCGGTCCCGGGCGAGCAGCCGGAAGGCCTCGCGCAGGGTGTTCCGCGAGACGCCCAGCTGGTCGCTCAAGCGCTCCTCGGAAAGCTGGGTGCCCGGCATGAAGGCGCCGTCCGCGATCGAGGACCGCAGGCGTGCCGCGGTGGACTCTGCGCCGCTGACGGTTCGGGTCATGCGCCGATCCTCGCAGAGCCCGACAGCGCGGCCCGTGTGACCGCCGTGTTACAGATCACGGCAGGGTCTTGAGATTGTTGAACAATGCGGGCCAGACTGTCCCGCATGTTCGTCCTCATCGGCGTCGCCGTCGTGATCATCGGCTTCGCGTTGCGCGTCAACGCGCTGCTCGTCGTCACCGTGGCGGGCATCGTCACCGCAGCCATCGGCGGGATCGACCCCGTCGGCATCCTCACCGCGTTCGGCAGCGGCTTCGCGTCCAGCCGCAGCGTGACGACCTTCGCGCTCGTGCTGCCGGTCATCGGCCTCATCGAGCGCTACGGCCTGCAGGACCAGGCGAAGCGCCTCATCGCGAAGCTCGACAAGCTCACGACCGGGCGCATCCTCGCCGGGTACCTGGCGGTGCGACAGATCACCGCCGCCGTCGGCCTGACGAGCATCGGTGGCCCGGCGCAGACCGTCCGCCCGCTCGTGCACCCGATGGCCGAGGGAGCCGCGACCAAGAAGTACGGCCGGATCGACGAGCGGATGCGCGAGAAGATCAAGGGCTTCTCGGCCTCGTCGGACACCGTCGGGGTGTTCTTCGGCGAGGACGTCTTCGTCGCGGTCGGGTCGATCCTGCTCATCACGACCTTCGTCGACACCACCTACGGGCTCGCCCTCGAGCCGATCGACCTGGCGCTGTGGGCGATCCCCACCGGCATCGCCGCACTGCTCGTGCACGGCACCCGGCTGCTGCTGCTCGACCGCAGGCTCGACAAGATGGCGGCCGACCTCCACCAGACCCAGGGGGTCGCAGCATGATCACCAGCGAATGGCTCTACTGGCTCATCGGCACGTTCTTCATCGCCGTGTCCGTGTTCATCGTCACCGACCGCACGCACGCCAAGCGTCTCGGCAACGCGGCGTTCTGGGGCATCCTCGGGCTCTCCTTCTTCGCCGGCACCTTCGTGGTGTCCGGTGCGATCCCCGCATGGGCGCTCGGGATCGCCGTCCTGGTGATGGTGGCGCTCGCCGGACTCGGGTTCACCGGGACCACGAGTCGCACCCGTGTCGCGAGCGTCCCCGGTGCCGGAGCCGGCTCGGCGACCGGGCCGGCCGAACCGACCGCGGTCACCACCCGGCCGAGCTCCAGCACGAGCGTCCTCGCCACGACGAGCCCGGACGAGCGCGCGGGCTTCGCGCAACGGTTCGGCAACCGGCTCTTCATCCCCGCGCTGGTGATCCCCGTCGTCGCGGTGCTCGTCGCGACCCTCGGCCCGCTCGTCCGGATCGGTGGGGAGCCGCTCCTCGCCGAGGGGAGTGCGACCCTGACCGGGCTCGGCATCGGATCGGTGCTCGCCGTCGTCGTCGCGGTGCTCGTGCTCCGCCCGCCACGGCTCGACACCCCCGTCCGCGAAGGTGCCCGGCTGCTGCAGGCGATCGGCTGGGCGGCGCTCCTGCCGCAGATGCTCTCCACGCTCGGCATCGTCTTCACCCAGGCCGGCGTCGGTTCGGCCGTCGGGACGATCATCAAGGCGGTCCTGCCGGACGGGTCACTGTTCGCCGCGGTCATCGTCTACTGCCTCGGCATGGCCCTGTTCACGGTCATCATGGGCAACGCGTTCGCCGCCTTCCCGATCATGACCGCGGCGATCGGCTGGCCGGTGCTCGTTCAGGGCTTCGACGGCAACCCGGCTCCGATCTTCGCGATCGGCATGCTCGCCGGCTTCTGCGGCACGCTGGTGACCCCGATGGCCGCGAACTTCAACCTCGTGCCCGCTGCCCTGCTCGAGATGCGGGACAAGTACGGCCCGATCAAGGCGCAGATCCCGACCGCCGGGATCCTGCTCGTCGTCAACATGGGAGTGATGTACCTTGTCGCATTCTGACCTCGGAGCGACGGACCTCGGGCGTTCGGCCTGGGCTGCGGGCTTCGCCGCCGTCGCCCTCGACAACGTCACGCGCGAGTACCCGTACGCCGCGCACCACACGACGTCGGGTCCGGACGACCGCGCACTGCCGGTCGAACTGCACCCCGCCTTCGCGACGTCGTACGACTGGCACTCGTCGGTGCACATGCACTGGCTCGCGACCCGCCTGGTCGCGTACGGGGTGCCGGCCGACCTGGAGGCCCGGATCACCTCGGTCCTGCAGGCCCACCTGTCGACGGAGCACCTGGCCACCGAGGCCGCGTACCTCCGCGAGACCCCGCACTACGAGCGCCCGTACGGCTGGGCGTGGTTGATGCGCCTGGCTGCCGAGGTGTCCGCCTCCGAGGTGCCCGCGATCCGCGCGCTCACCACCGGCTTCGCTCCGGTCGTCGAGGTGCTCGAGGACCTCGTCACCCGGTGGGTCGACGGCGCCGCGCACCCGGTCCGGCACGGGGTGCACTCGAACTCCGCGTTCGGGCTGCTGCTCGTGCTCGACGGCGCCCGGTCGCTCGGGCGGCACGACCTCGCCTCGACCGTCGAGCGCGCCGCCCGTGAGTGGTTCGGCGACGACGCGGGATGGCCCTTCGCGTGGGAGCGGAGCGGGCACGACTTCCTGTCCGCCGGGCTGGCCGAGGCGGACCTGATGCGGGCGGTGCTGCCGACGGCCGAGTTCGGTCCCTGGGCCCGGAGGTTCTTCGCCCAGGTCTCCGCCGGGGACACGATCCTCACGTCGACGACCGTCCGCGACGAGAACGACCCGCAGCAGGTGCACCTGTTCGGGCTCGACCTGTCCCGGGCCGGATCGGCGCGGCGCATCGCGGACGCCCTGCGCTCCGCCGACGCCGCGGACACCGCGCTCGCGGACCTGCTGGACGGCGCGGCCGACCGGCTGCTCGCCTCGGGTCTCGCCGCGAGCGTCGGCGAGGAGTACTACTCCACCCACTGGCTGGCGAGCTTCGCCTGGGACGCCATGGAGGCGCGCGAGCACGCGGCCCGCTGACCTCCGCTCCGCAAAACGCAACGTCGGCGGTTCCTCGCAGCGGTGTTCCGCTGCGCAGTGCCGCCGACGTTGCGTTTCGCGGGGGAGGCTAGACCAGGGGGATCGTGCGGCCGAAGGTCTTCGTGACGGGCGGGGCGGCGAGGACGGCGCCGAGCGCCTCCGCGGCGCCCTCGGGGGTGGCGCGCCAGGCGACGTAGGCGTCGTGGTCCTCGGCGGTGGCCCACCGCTCGAGCACGACCATGCGCGTGGGGTCCTCGTCGTCGACCAGGACCTCGAGCGACTCGTTGCCCTGACGCTCTGCGGTCTGGGCCAGGGTCTCGCGGATCGCGGCCTCGACCGTGTCTGCGGCGACGTCGTCACGGATCTGGACCTCGAGGAAGACGGTCATCGTCATGGTGCGCACCTTTCGTCGTCGGACCCCGTCCGCTGACGGTGTCCGGTGGCACCAACCACGGCCGGCCGGGCGTTGTTCCGGCGCAGCGCACCCGGTGCGCTCAGCGGGCGAGCCGGAAGCGCAGCGTGTCGCCCGGGCGCAACTGTGCGGCACGGTCGACCGACTCCGGCGTCAGGACGGCCACGACCGGGTAGCCACCGGTGACCGGGTGGTCCGCCAGGAACAGCACCGGGAACCCGGCCGGCGGGACCTGCAACGACCCGGTCTCGACGCCCTCGCTGGGGAGCTCGCGGGTGACCGCTCGGACCAGCGGAATGGACGCGGTGGTGCGGACCCCGACCCGGTCGCTGTCCGGGCTGACGTGGAACTCCTGGCCGGTCAGGGTCGTCCGCCACTCCGGGGTGAACCAGTCGTCGCGGGGTCCGGGCACCACGTCGAGGACCACCGGGTCCCCGGGCCACGGCAGGAGCGGCGGCGGCACCGCGTCGACGACCGGCCAGGCACCGACACTGATGCCGGCACCGGCACCGGCACCGGCACCGGCACCGGCACCGGCACCGGCACCGGCACCGACACCGTCCGACGCGGGCCCGACCGGCAGGACGTCCCCGACCGACAGCGGCACGGGACCGAGTTGCGCGAGCGAGTCCCACGACCGACTGCCGAGCACCTGCTCGACGGCGATGCCTCCGCGGACCGCGACGTAGGCACGCAGCCGGTCCTCGGCCAGCCCGACCCGCAGGGTGTCGCCCGGCTCGAGCAGCAGCACCTCGTACGCGGCCGCGCCGCGCACCCGGCCGTCCGCCCGTTCGACCCACACCGGGCACGGGGCACCGGTGACGGCGGCGACCGTGTACGAGTCGGTGCGGAGCGTGACGGAGCCGAGGAGGGCCTCCAGGACGGCCGCGTCCGGACGGTTGCCGACCATCCGGTTCGCCAGTGCGGCCGATCCGCGGTCCGCCGCTCCGGCGGCACCGAGCCCCATGTCGCTGAGCCCGGGACGGCCGAGGTCCTGCGTCGTCACGCCGTACCCGACCAGCACGACGGTCAGGGTGCTCACGAGCGTGCCTGGGCGTCGACGAAGCGCAGACGGACGCCGGCCGGGGCGAGCGCGGGCGGGGTGCGGTCCAGCGACCACATCGGCACCTCGGTCCGCCCGATCAACTGCCAGCCGCCGGGCGAGGTCCGCGGGTACACGGCGCTGAACTCGCCGGCGAGGGCGACGGCGCCGCTCGGGACGGCGGTGCGCGAGGCGTCCCGGCGGGGCACGTCGAGCGACGGCGCGGTACCCGTCAGGTAGCTGAAACCGGGGGCGAAGCCGCAGAACGCGCTCGTCCACACCTGCCCGGTGTGCCAGGCGACGAGGTCGTCGCGGGTCATGCCGGTCAGGGTGCTGACGGCTTCGAGGTCCACGCCGTCGTAGGTGACGGGGACGACGATGGGCTCGCGCTCGTGGCGGTCGTCGGTCGGACGGGAGGGCCGGACCTCGTACAGCAGGGAGCGGACCCGTCCGGCGTCGGTCACGGCGGGGTCGAACCGGAACAGCAGCGTCCGGGCGCCGGAGACGACCTCGGTGACGCCGGGGAGCCCGGCGCCGGCGGGCCCCGTGTCGGCCAGTCCCGGGTCGGCCAGTCCCGGGTCGGCCAGTGCCGTGTCCGCCGGTGCCGTGTCTGCCAGCGCCGTGTTCGCCAGTCCGGCGCGGAACGCCACGACCTCGGCCAGGGAGTCGAACGTCGCCAGTACCGCCGAGGCACCGGCCGCCCGGACGTCGGGGGTCATGCCGAGGGCACCGCGAACGCCGTGACGTCGACGCCCTGCTCGGCCAGCAGCGTGCGGATCGCCCGGGCCATCGCGACCGCGTCCGGCGAGTCGCCGTGCACGCAGACCGAGTCGGCCCGGACGCTGATGTCGGTGCCGTCGACCGCGGTGGCGACGCCGTCGGTCACCATCCGGAGCACGCGGGCCGCGACCTGGTCGGGGTCGTGCAGCACCGAGCCCGGTCGGCTGCGCGCGACGAGGGAGCCGTCCGGTTCGTAGGCGCGGTCCGCGAACGACTCGCTCACCGGTCGGAGGCCGTGCCGTTCCGCGGCGAGGAGCAGTTCCGACCCGGGCAGTGCGAGGACCGCCAGCGAGGGGTCGACGTCAGCGACCGCGCGGACGATGGCCTCGGCCTGCACCGCGTCGGCGCAGGCCGTGTTGTAGAGGGCGCCGTGCGGCTTGACGTAGGTGACGCGGGTGCCGGCGACGTGGGCTGCCGCGGCCAGGGCGCCGATCTGGTGGACGACGTCGGCGTACAGCTCGTCCGGGGTCACGTGCACGGGCCGACGGCCGAAGCCGGCGAGGTCCCGGTAGGCCACGTGCGCCCCGATCGCGACACCGCGCTCCGCTGCTGCCCGGCAGGTGTCGAGCATGATCGTCGGGTCGCCGGCGTGGGCACCGCACGCGATGTTCGCGCTGGAGACGAGGTCGAGCACCGCGCGGTCGTCGCCCGCGGCCCAGGCTCCGAAGCCCTCGCCGAGGTCGCTGTTCAGGTCGATCGTGGGCATGCGGACCTCCTGTCGGGATTGTTCAACAACCTAGCGCGCACCGCCGACCGTGTCACCGTCCTCGACGCGTCGGGGCTACGGGCGCGACGGCAGCGTCAGCACCTCGGCCCCGTCGTCGGTGATCGCGATGGTGTGTTCACTGTGGGCGGTCCGGCTGCCCGTCGCACTGCGGAGCGTCCAGCCGTCCGGGTCGGTGACGAGCTCGTCGGTGTCGACCATGATCCAGGGCTCGAGTGCCAGGAGCAGCCCCGGGCGGAGCGCGTACCCACGGCCCGGTCGTCCGTCGTTCGCCACGTGCGGGTCCTGGTGCATCGTGGAGCCGATGCCGTGGCCGCCGAACTCCAGGTTGACCGGGTACCCGGCCTCGGTCAGCACGGACCCGATCGCGTGCGACAGGTCACCGAGTCGCGCTCCTGGCCGGGCCGCCGCGATGCCGGCGGCCAGGGCGCGTTCGGTCGTCTCGATGAGCGCGACGCTCTCGGCCGGCCGACTCTGGCCGACGATGAAGCTGATCGCGGAGTCCGCCGCGTAGCCGTGATGCACGACGGCCAGGTCGAGGGTGAGCAGGTCCCCGTCGGCCAGGACCCGGTCGTGCGGCAGGCCGTGCAGGACGGCGTCGTTGACGGCCGTGCAGATGTGGTGGCCGAACGGACCGCGCCCGAACGAGGGCGCGTAGTCGACGTAGCAGGAGGTCGCCCCGGCCGCGCGGATCATCTCCGCCGCCCACCGGTCGAGGTCGAGCAGGTTGGTGCCGACCGTCGCCCGGCCGCGGAGGGTGTGCAGGATGTCGGCGACGAGCGTGCCGGCGGCGCGCGCCCGGGGCAGCTCGGCCGGGGTGAGGATCTCGATCATGCGGGCGCTTCTTCCGTCGGGATAGTTGTACCGGTATTACTATCAGACCATGGTTCGTCTCCCGCTCACACCGCTCGACCTCGAACGCGGCCTCCGCCTCGGCCGGACGCTGCGCTCGGCACGGGGCGACCGGTCGATGCTCGACGTCGCGCTCGCCGCCGGGCTGTCGCCCGAGACGCTGCGGAAGATCGAGACCGGCCGCATCGCCACCCCCGCGTTCTCCACGGTGGCGGCGCTCGCCGGGGTGCTCGGCCTGTCCCTCGATGCGGTGTGGGCCGAGGTCAACGCCGGGACGCCCGGAGCGGATGCTCACCTCGGCCACACCTCTGGTATCGTTATGGTTTCAGAACCAAGGGGGCTGCCCGTCGCGTGAGGTCGACGGACGGCTCGTGTACCGCTCGCAGTCGGTGCCACCCCCGCGTCCTTCGGTTCGCACCCCTCGTGCCCCTCGCCGCACGGCCCAGCCGTCGGAGCACGATCCGTGTCGTCCGAAGGAGCTCCCATGGGCACAGCCATGCCCGGAACCCGCCGCAGCCTGCGCGGCAACCCGATCGCCACCCTCGTCGCCGTGTGCTTCGGCCTGTTCATGGTCGGCCTCGACGCCACCGTCGTCTCGATCGCGAACCCCGCGATCGCCGCCGACCTCGGCACCACTTTCACCCAGCTGCAGTGGATCACCAACGCCTACCTGCTGGCACTGGCCGTGTTCCTGATCCTCGGTGGCAAGCTCGGGGACCGCTTCGGCCGTCGTCGGATGTACCTCATCGGGGTCGTCGCGTTCGCGCTGTCCTCGGTCGCGATCGGCCTCGTCGGCACCGCCACCGGCGTCATCGCGTTCCGCGCCGTCCAGGGCCTCAGCGCCGCACTGCTCATGCCGCAGACCCTGGCGCTGCTCCGTGCGACCTTCCCGAAGGAGAGGTTCGGCGTCGCCGTCGGGGTCTGGGGTGGCGCGTCCTCAGTCGCCATCGCCGCCGGGCCGATCGTCGCCGGGGTCCTCGTGGCCTCGCTCGGCTGGGAGTCGGTGTTCTTCGTGAACGCCCCGATCGCCGTCGTCGGCCTGGTCTTCGGCGGCCTCGTCCTGCGCGAGTCCACCGCCCCGCACCGCGGACGCTTCGACGTGCCCGGCGTGGTGCTGCTCGCCCTGGGCCTCTTCGGCATCGTGCTCGCCGTCGTCCAGTCCGAGTCGTGGGGCTGGACGAGCCCGCTCACCCTCGGCGTGCTGCTCGCCGGCGTCGCGCTCCTGGTGGTGTTCGTCGTCGTCGAACTGCGCGTCACCGACCCGCTGCTGCCGATGTCGCTCTTCCGGTCGTCGTCCCTGTCGATCGGCGGTCTGGCCGTCGGGGCGAACTTCTTCGCGATGCTCGGCGTGACGTTCTTCCTCTCCCTCTACATGCTCAACCTGCGCGGGGTGACCGGTCTGCAGGCGGGGCTCATGCAGCTCCCGCTGAGCGGCGTCTCGATCATCGCGTCGCCGATCGGGGCCGCCCTGGTCGCCAAGCTCGGCATCCGCCGCACCCTGACCATCGGCCTGCTCATGGTCGGCGTCGCCCTGTTCCTGCTCACCGGCACCACCCGGGACTCGCCGTACATCGGCATGGCGATCCCGTTCGTGGTCTTCGCCCTGGGTGCGGGCTTCACGATGACCGCCGGCGCGGAGGCGGTGGTCGGCGGGGCCCCGGTCCAACTCGCCGGTGTCGCGGGCGGGTTCCAGGCGACCGCACTGCAGCTCGGCGGCGCACTCGGCACGTCCGTCCTGTCCGCGGTCGTCAGCGCCGGGGTGCTCTCCGGCACGACGGGCCTCGGAATCGGTACCGCCGCTCGTCAGGGCCTGGCACAGGGGATCGTGCCGGACGCGCTGAGCGCCGCGGCGTCGGCCGTCGCCCGGGACGCCTTCCTCGGTGGCATGCACACCGCCTTCGTCGTGGCCGGGGTGGTCGCGGTCGTGGTGGCGGTCCTCGCCGCCGTCTTCGTCCGCACCCGCTCGACGCACGCGCCCGCCGAGGTGCTCGAGGAGACCGTCGAGGCGTCGGCAGGGCACGCCTGACCGTGATCCGCACCGACGGTCGCTGGTCACGGTGGTGACCGCTTGACGGACGGGAGGCCCGTGGCGGATCCGCCACGGGCCTCCCGTCCGTCCGGGGTGCGGTCCTGGCCGCTCGACGCGGTGCGCCCGGACGGGGGGCTGGCGCCGCGGACGGCGACGGGTGAACCTGTCCCTCCGTGCGGAGCCGCCGCACGCGATGGAGGAACCGTGCAGCGAGACGACCAGCAGCAGACCGACCACCCGGACGACGGGTCCGGCGGGATCGATCGTCGTCGCCTGCTGACGCTCGGTCTCGGGGCTGCCGCGGCGGTCGGAACGGCCGGAGCGTTCGGTCTGCGTCCGGATGCGGCGAGCGCAGCGACCAGCCCGACCCTCCTGGCCGCGGACGAGTTCGACGGAACCGCCGGCAGCGCCCCGAACCCCGGGATCTGGCGGTACGACCTGGGTGGCGGCGGCTGGGGCAACGGCGAGCTCGAGGTCTACACGGACTCGCGGCGGAACTCGGCTCTCGACGGCAGTGGGAACCTCGTGATCACCGCGCGGCGCGAGGCCGACGGGTCGTACACGTCGGCGCGGCTCACCTCGCAGGGCACGTACACCGCCCAGTACGGTCGGATCGAGGCGCTCATCAGGATCCCGCGCGGGCAGGGGATCTGGCTGGCGTTCTGGATGCTCGGCGCTGATCTGCCGCAGGTCGGTTGGCCGGCGTGCGGCGAGATCGACGTGATGGAGAACATCGGTCGTGAGCCCGGAGCGGTCCACGGCACCGTGCACGGCCCGGGGTACTCGGGCGCGGAGGGCATCAGCGGCACGGCGACGCTGCCGGCCGGCGCCTTCGCCGACGACTTCCACGTCTACGGGGTGGACTGGCGACCGGGATCGATCAGCTGGACGGTCGACGGCGCGACGTACCGCACCGTCACGCCGGCGGACCTGGGTGGCGACCGGTGGGTGTTCGACAAGCCGTTCTTCGTGGTGCTCAACGTCGCGGTCGGCGGGGGATGGCCGGGTGCCCCGGACTCGTCGACCCGGTTCCCGCAGCAGATGACCGTCGACTGGTTGCGGGTCTGGCAGAACGCCTGACGCCGAGCGGATGCGGGCGGGGAGCCGACGCGGTCGCTGTGCCGACGGCCCGGCAACGGGTGAGGGCCCCGCAGCCGAAGCCACGGGGCCCTCACTCTGCCTGACCGGAGGTCAGCGCACCCGGACCGAGAGGACCGGGCTGGTGCTGCCGGCGATCGTGCCGGTGCCGCTGAAGACGACCGTCAGCTTGTGCGTGCCGCGCTTCAGGGCGAAGCGGGTCGCGGCGGTGTCGCCGGAGACCTTGACGGTCTTGATGTGCTTCTTGCCGTCGTAGATCTTCGCTTCGCCGTTCACCGTGTTGCCGGGCGAGGTGACCCGGACGACGGCCTTGCCCTTGGCGTAGGTCATGGACGACGCCGAGGTGGCCTTCGCGACCGTGACCACGACCGCCGTGGTGGCCGCCGTGTCCTCGCCCGAGTAGGCAGAGGTGCTCGTGAAGGACGCGGTGATGCTGTGCTTGCCGACCGAGGTGGTCTTCGGCAGCGTGAACGTCGCCGTGTTCTTCGTCACCGGTGCGGTGCCGAGCGTCTTGCCCGCCTCCGTGAAGGTGACCGTGCCGCTCTTGTCACCGAGGCCGCCGCCGATCGTGGCGGTGAGGGTGACCGGCTTGGCCGTGCCGTAGGACTGCTTCGTGGCCGAGGCCTTCAGCGTGGTGGTCGTCGCCGGCAGGGCGGCGTCGAGCGTGAACTGGTCCACGGTCGAGCCGATCGCTGCCGGGTCGGCCGAGGCCGTCGGCTTGAGGGTGACGCCGCAGCTGTCGACCTTGCCGTGCTGGACGGCCGAGTTCAGCGTGGTGCAGTCGCTGGCACGGACGGTCGTGACGGCGAGGTTGTCGTCCGTGACGCCGACCTTGACGTAGGTGCGGACGTGCTCCTGGTTCTCCACCGAGTTGGCGAAGTGGCGCTGACCGGTCGGGTCGAGCGGGTCGGCTCCGTAGCCGCCCTGCGTCGGGTCCGGGGTGGTCAGGTCGTAGTACTTCGAGCCCGACGCGGAGTTGGCGGTCAGGTAGATGACGCCACCGGGGCCGGCGAAGACCTCGTCAGCGCCCGGCTGCTCGGCGGGGTTGGCCTTCTTGCCGTTCTTGATCGCGTAGCTGCGCGAGTACGAGTGGTCGTGACCCTGCAGGACGAGGTCGACACCCATGTCCGAGAACGCGCGCGTGAAGTCGAACCGGCGCTGCTGGTTGTCCTTGTCGTTCGCGTGGTCGGCCGGCGAGTAGATCGAGTGGTGGTAGACCAGCGCGGTCCACTTCGCGTCGTCGCCGTGACGGGTGATCACGTCGCGCACGTAGTTGACGTGCGCTGCGTCCGAGCCGCCCGCGTAGGCGTTCGAGTTGATGTCGATGAACAGGACGCCCTTGTACATGTACCAGTAGTCGCCACCCGAGTTCGTGGTGGTGTTGCCACCCGGGTAGAAGTCCGGGACCTTGAGCGAGTTCGGCAGCTGGTTGTGCTGCTCGTACGACTTGCCACCGACGTCGTGGTTGCCGATGGTCGAGGCCCACGGGTAGCGCTTGAGGACGTCGCTGCTGTCGGCGAACGCACCCCACTGGTACTCGTTGTTGGCGTTCTCGACCTGGTCGCCACCGGAGACCAGGAGCTCGGCGTCCTTCTCCTTCGTGGTGGCGTACTTCAGGGTGTCGGCCCAGCCGGCACCGTCGTCGTCGACGAAGCCCGACGACCCGATCTGCGGGTCACCGAAGAACAGGAAGTCGAAGTCGCCGCTGAAGCTCTTCGTCGTGAAGGTGTAGGACGTCGACCAGGCCGAACCGTCCGCGGCACCCACGTGGTAGGTGTACGTCGTGTTCGGCTCGAGGCCGTCGATGACCGCGTGCGCGTTGACGTAGCCGGCCTCGTTGGTGATGCCCGGGATCGCCTTCGTGCTGCTGTCGGTGGTGCTGGTGTCGGCCGCGGTGTTCGCGGACTTCTGCGCGGCGATCGTCTTCTTCGCGTCGGTGAAGACACCGCCGGTCATCGTGTCGGTCTTCTGGATCTCGACCGACTGGTTCACGTTCGCGGGGAAGTACCACGAGGCGATGCGCTGGCTCTCGGTCGCGCCGACGCCGAGCAGGATGTGGATCGGGCCACCGGACGAGATGTTCGTCGTCGGGGTGGCGGTGGCCGCGCTCGCGGAGCCGGTGCCGACGAGGCAGGCGCCCGCGATGAGGGCGGCGCCGATGACGGCCCCGCCGAAGCGGAGGGTGGTGGTTCTGCGCCGGGAGAGGGCGCCGGACAGGAGACTCATGTGTTTCCGTTCTCAGTGACAGGGATGGTGCAGCAGACAGACTCTGCATCGCCTTCGTAGATCGTGGGTGAACGCTGTGTGTCCATACGGGTTCCGGCCCGCAGGTGGTAGGAGAGCCCAGGCGTCGTCAGCCCTCGACCAGCCGTTGGACGAACCAGATCATCCCCATCACGAACACCCCGGCCGTCACGGCGCCGGTGACCCAGAGTGAGACCCGGTGGGACTTCCGGCGGAGCAGGGACAGCGGCGGGAACACGATCACGATGATCGCCAGTTGGACCGCCTCGATGCCGACGTTGAAGACGAGCAGCGACACGAGCAGCTGCCACGAGAACGCCTCGTGGATGCCCAGCGCTCCGGCGAACCCGAGCCCGTGGATGAGCCCGAACGCGAACACCACGGCCAGTCGGGACCACCCGGAGCGGTCCAGCGCGAACCGTCCCTGGTCGGACAGGACGAGCGCGTCAGCCTGCGACCGTCGGGTCGCCAACCGCCAGAGGTACCAGCCGGCCACTGCGGCGATCGAGAGGGCGATGAGCGGCTCGACCACGATCGACGGCGGACTGACGACGCCGAGCGCCGCCAGGATGAACGTGATCGAGTGCGCGATCGTGAACGCCGACGCCGTGTAGACGACCTCGCGCAGCCGTCGGGAGCCGGCGATCAGCGCGATGAGGAACAGGATGTGGTCGATCCCGGTCAGCAGGTGCTCCGCCCCGAGGGTGAAGAACTCCCAGAACCGCTGCCCCGCCGACTGCTCGGTCGAGAACCTCGGTTGGGACGCGTCGAGGGTGGCTGTGCCCTGCTTGCCGTCGACGTCGTACGTGACGATCGTCTTCGTGTCCCGCACGAACGTCTCGCTGTCCGGGAAGAGCGTCGACTCCACCACGTGCCCCGGGTCGGTGCGTCCCGGTGTCGGGCAGGCGAAGTCCGCGACGACCTCGGCGTAGGGGACCTCGTCCTGCACGTCGACCTCCATGGTGTCGTGGAGCGTGCCGGTGCACGCCTCCCCACCGGAGGTCATCGAGAACCGGTCGAACAGGTACTCGCTGATCGCGTCGTGGTGCGCCTCCGCCGCCCTGACCATGCCGGGGTCGTCGCCGTCGTCCCACGCGGCCTGGCCCTGTCGGTACAGCTCGTCGTCGTGCTCGCTCGTCGCCACGGACACGAGCATGAGGTCGTACTCCAGCCCCAGTCGGGCCCGCACGGTGTCGGACCCCTTCCCGCTGACGTCCGCGTAGACGACGGAGCTGAAGCCGTGGGCGCTCGCCGCGGACACTCCCGTCAACAGGCTCACGACGACGGTGCCGAGGAGCACGAGGACGGCGACCAGCCGCGCGACGATCCGGGGGAGGACGGGCCGGGGGAGGAGTGGCCGGGGGCGGAAGACCGCGGGGAGGAGGTGGAGCCCGCTGCGAGCGGGACGGGTGGTTCGGTGCATCACCGGCCTGACCATCGCGGCCGAGATCGACGCGCAGGCGAACAACGGGTTACGAACGGCTGGACGGGCTCTGGACAGCGGCTCCCACCGGTCCGTCGCGGCCTCCGGTTGTGCTTGCATGGCGTCTCGTGATCCGTCTGACTCGTCGCGCCACCACCGTCCTCGCCGCCGCTGCCCTGGTGGCGGCCGGCTCGGTCCTCGTCACCGGCTGCTCGACCGGGGCGGAGCAGACGGGCCGCACCGCCGACGCCGAGCAGGCCACGGGCCTCCGGACCGGAGCCGCCACCACGGCGGTGCCGACCGACGCCCCCACCCCGGTCCGCGGGACGGGCGCGCTCGGCCCGGGGTTCGTCGACCCGGACTCGCCGCCCGCGCCGGAGGCCACCGTCAGCCCCGCACCGCACTCGTGGGACGACGTGGCGCCACCGACCGGGTACCGGGTGGTCCTGCTGTCCCCGGGGAAGCCGGATGCACAGACCGAGACCCTCGTCGACGCCGTCCGCTCGTGGGCCCGGTCCGAGGACGTCACGGTCGTCCCGGTCGTCGCGGACACCGCCGAGGACCGGCTGCCGTCCGTCGCCGCGGCGATCGGCAAGCGCACCGACCTGGTGATCAGCGTCGGCGACGAGCTGGTCGACCCGATCGCCGCGATCTCACCGTCCGCGCTGCACCAGCAGTTCCTCGTGCTCGGTGCCGAGATCGCCGAACCCACGGCGAACGTGACGGCGGCGGACTGGACCGGCGCCGGTTTCCGCGGTGAAGGGCTCGGCACCTCGAGTCACCACGACCCGTCCACGTTCACCGACGAGCGTGCCGGCCGCGCCCTGCGCGCGGGGGTCGCAGCGCTGCTGAACGGCTACAACGGCATCGTCGTCTGGGTCGCCTGACCGGTGCACAGCGCCGGTGGTCGCGGGCGCGGGCGCGGGCCGGGACACGGGCAAGGGTACGCAATCGGGATCGTCCGTGCACCGTCCCGACGGGTGCGACGTATCCTCGACGATGGAAGCAACGTCGGTTCCGGCCAAGCCTCGCGCGTCTCACCCGCGCCGAGACAGACACTCGCCACCCTGAGCTCCTCGTGACTGAACACATCATCGAATTCGTCGCCCGCGACCGCACGGGCATCACCACCGTGGTGACCGCCAACGGGGTCACCGACGCGGACACCGTCATCCAGGCGATCACCGCCGGCCACTCCGGCTACGCGGTCGCCGCCTCCGGCGTGCGCCCGGCACCGGTCCGCAGCCTGATGGCGCTCGGCACGCCGTACCTCTTCGCGAACTGGGACGGGTCGAAGCGCAACAACCTGCACGACCTCGCCTTCACCGCACCGATCCGGACCCTGCCGCCGGCCCCGCCCGCCGGCGTCCGGCTCCGGATGGCGATCGTCGCGACGCTCGCGTCGCTCTTCGGTCGTCATCCCGAGACGCCGCCGAGTCGCTGAGACGCCGCCGATTCCGGCGGCGTCTCGCACGACCGGCGGCGTCTCGCCGACCGGGCCCGTTCAGCGGGTCAGTGCGTGACCTCGTCGAAGTCGTCGACGCCCGCGGCGACCGCTGCGGCCCGGCGGGCGCGCATCGACGGGGCAGCGAGGGCCGCGACCACCGCGAGGACGGCCACCCCCGTGCACGCCCAGAACCCGATCGTGAACGCGTCGTCGGTGGGCAGACCCTGCGGGGTGCTGTGTGAGGTGATGAGTGCCGCGATCACGGCCGTGCCGACGCTGGAACCGATCGTCCGGACGACGGTGTTCGCGCTGATCGCCTCGCCGGTCTGGTTCGCCGGCACGCTCTCGATGATCGCGTTCGAGCAGGCGGCCAGTGCCAGGCCGATGCCGATGCCGGTGAAGACGCCCGAGATGACCACCTCGGCGAGGGCGGCGTGCGAGATCGCGGGGATCACGAACGCGGCGACGATGGCGATCCCGCCGATGAGCATCGGCGGCTTGGGCCCGACCCTGCGGACGAGGATCCCGGCGATCGGCCCGGCGATGACCATCATCACGACGGTCGGGAGCAGGAAGAGACCCGCCTGCGTGACGTCCTTGCCGAAGCCGTAGCCGAGGGCGCTGGGGAGCTGCAGCAGCGTCGGGACGAGGACGAACGTGCCGAACATCGCGAAGCCGAAGACGAGCGCGACGACGTGGGCGGTCCAGACCCCGCGGACGGCGAAGAGCCGCACGTCGATGAGGGGTTCGGCGACGCGCAGCTCGACGAACACGAACGCGACGAGGGCGACGGCACCGACGATCAGCAGGCCGACGGTCTTGACGTCGCCCCAGCCCCACGTCTGGCCCTCGCTGACGGCGAGCAGGATCGCGACGAGCGAGACGGCGAGGACGGCGGTGCCGGCGACGTCGAGACGGCCGGGCTTCCGCACCGGGGACTCGGGCATGCCGAACACGGCACCGAGCAGGGCGATCACGACGAGGACGGCGGGCAGCCAGAACAGCCAGTGCCACGACAGGTGCTCGACGATCGGCCCGGCGGCCACGATGCCGACGCCGGCACCGATGCCGAAGATCGCGGAGAGCAGGCCGATGGTGACGCTGACCTTCTCCTTCGGCAGCTCGTCGCGGACGATGCCGATGGACAGCGGCATCACCGCGCCCGCCGCGCCCTGCAGGGCTCGGGCGACGATGAGCACGCCGAGGTTCGGGGCGAGCGCGGCGAGGACGGCACCGACCAGGAGGATCGTGAGGACCACGATGAGCACCTTGCGCTTGCCGACCATGTCGCCCAGGCGACCGAGGATCGGGGTGAGTACCGACGCGGAGAGCAGGTAGGCGGTGAGGACCCAGCTGGCGGCGCTGGTCGAGGCACCGAGGTCCGTGCCGATCGTCGAGAGCGCGGGTGCGACGAGGGACTGCAGGACCGCGAACGACAGGCCACCCAGGGACAGGTAGACGATGATCGCGGTGCTGTTCGGGCGCCGGCCGTGTTCGGTGGTCGGGGTCGAGCCCGTGCGGGGGCTCGCGGTGGCGGTGGACATCGTGCTCCGTCGGATCGGGGTGTTCTGGGCAGGGGGCCGACGACGCTGTCGATGTCAACAACTGCTGACTTGACGAGGGTACGCGTTCTCACACCGATGTCAACATGCGCTTACATCACGATCGGTCGCACCGACGCGGGCGCTACGCTCGGGCCATGAGCAAGGACGCCGCCGCCACTCGCCTGGCCCTCGTGCAGGCTGCCCGGCGCCGGTTCGCCTTCGACGGCTACCGGGCCACGACCGTGCGGGACATCGCCGCCGACGCCGGGGTGAACGTCGCGCTCATCAACCGGTACTTCGGATCGAAGGAGGGGTTGTTCCGCGCCTGTCTCGATCGAGCAGCGCCGGACCGGGACGCTGCGCCTTCGGGCTCGGACCTGGAGCGGGCGCTCGGCGGCCTCATCCGGCACATCATCCGGTCGCCCACGGACGAGGACTCGATGCAGCTGCTGCTCCTGCTCCGGAGCTCCGGAGACGAGGTCGTGGACCGCATCCGTCGTGAGACCCTGCGCGGCTACGCGGAACGCCTCGCCGGCGCCGTGCGAGCCGGGAGCCCGGACGAGATCGACGACGACCTGCTCGTCCGCGCCGAGATCGCCCTGTCCGTCGTGCTCGGCATGACCATGATGCGGACCTCGACCCGCGTGGAACCCCTGGCGTCCGCCGAGGTCGAATCGGTCGCCGTGCCGTTGGAGGACGCCCTGCGCGCACTGCTCGGCGGCGGTCGGGGCTGAAGTGGCGTCGGACGGCAGAGCGGTCGACCGCTCCCGACGTCGCTAGTGCTCGGTGGGCCCGATCTCGATCGACGCCGGCCGGGTCTGCTCGGGCAGCAGGTAGCGGGCGACGGAGCCGTCCTCGTCCTGCTCGTCGACGTCCCGCTCGGTGATGATCGCCACCGGGGTCGCCGGGGAGATGAGGAGCACGGCGGGCGTCACCCGGCCGTCCCCGTAGTTGACCTGCAGCCACATGAACGGCTGGTCCCGCAGACCCGCGTCGATGCGCGCCTGCACCGTCTCCGTGTCCTCGTTGGCGATCGTGTACTGCGTCCCGCCGTAGGTCAGGACCGTGCGCTTCACAGGGTGTCCCCGGAATCAGTCGGTTCCGGGACGATGCGGAGGCCCGCGGACGACCCGGCGGTCAGGCCGAGGGCTTCGACCCAGGCGCGGTTCACGGCGGGGATGCGACTGCCCGAGTAGCGGAAGACGAGGGGCATCGAGCGGTCGAGCCAGATCGCGGTGCGGCCGTCACCGAGCTCCACGTCGTCCTTCCACGAGAACATGAAGGACTCGCCGCGGCGGAGCTTCATCCCGATCACGATCTGCAGGTGCGTCAGCAGGCGGTCGTCGAACTCCGCGGTGAACGTCGAGTCGTAGACGAGTTTGCCCATGGTGGTGTCCTTCCGCGCCGACTGTCCGGCTCCGGCAAAGCCTAGGCGTGGGCTCAGGGACCGTCCGACACCCTGGCCGACATGCGCCGCATCCACTACGTGAACAGCTCCTTCCTGACCGGGGACCGCACCTGCAAGGCCCTCCTCCGGTATTGCCGTGCCCTGGCCGTGGCGAACAAGTCCGACGTCGTCCAGATCCCGATCATCACCGAGGGCGGCGGGACGGTCTACGCGCACCTGCTCATCGGGCCGGCCAGCGAGATCTTCTCGACGCCGGTGCCGGACAGCGCCGACGAGCCGTTCGACCCGGAGGTCATCGAGTACCTCGAGTCGGAGACTCTGCGCCTGCAGCCCGCGCGGCCTGCGTGGAACGAGGAGATGACCGACGTGCCGGACATCGGCGAGGACTTCTGAGCGCCGGCACCACCCCGAGCGCGACGACCACCGCGGCGGCGACGAGCACCGGGCCCGTCCCCGCCGCGGTGACCGCGCTGCCCGCTGCGGCCGCCCCCAGTGCCTGCCCGAAGACCAGGACCACGAAGAGCACCGAGGTGCCGGCGGCCGCGCGGTCGCGGTCGAGTTCGGCCGTCCACGAGATGAGAGCGCCGGTCGCGGCGGTGTAGCCCCACCCGAACAGTGCGCAGCAGCCCAGCGCCACCGCGGTCAGGGCGGCGCCGTGCAGCTGCGCGACCACGCCGAGGCCGAGGGTCGCGATCGCCACCACGGCCGCGGTGCGTGTCCACGCGGTCCGCGCCGGCAGTCGCCCGAGCCACCGGGACGTCAGGGCCACCGCCGCACCTCCGGCCCCGAGGGCGATCCACGCCACCACTGACAGGGCCGTCGGTGCGCCGGCGTCGACGAGCAGGGTCCGACCGTACGTCCACACCGCGGCCGATCCGGTGCCGAGCAGCAGTGCCACCAGCACGGGGCGGCGGTGTGCGGCGAACCAGGGGCGGGGTGGAACGGTGGTGGCTCCGGTGTCGGTCGGGGGATCCGGTGCTGGTGCTGGTGCTGGTGCTGGTGCCGGTGCTGCTGCGCCCGCTCGGTCGGCGAGCAGGACGGCCGCACCGGCGAGCACCGTGACGAGGGCCGCCACGGCCCAGGCCGTCCGCCAGTCCGGCAGCAGCACGAGGGCCAGGAGGCCCGCGATGACGAGACCCGGCCCCGTGCCGGAGTTGACCACGGCCTGCGCCCCGTTCGCCCGGTCAGCCGTCAGGTTCCGCTGCACGAGTCGGACGAGTGCGGGGGAGGCCAGCCCTGCCCCCGCCGAGCTGACGACCGCGGCGACGCCGAACCCCAGTGGGCCGGTGCTCGCGGCCATCCCGGCGACACCGAGGCCGGCCGTGAGCACCGCCAGGACGACGGCGGTCCGGGGGTGCGTCGGTGCGACCAGGAACCCGGCGAGCGCGCCGACGCAGTACACGACCGAGGAGCCCGACGCGATCCAGCCCGCCGGGCCGTCGCCGAGCCCGATCGCGTGCTGGACGTCGGGCAGGAACAGTCCGTACGCCAGGCGGACCAACCCGTAGGTGGCCGCGATGAGCGCGGTACCGCTGCCGACGAGCGCGCCGGGCGAACCCAAGAACGAAAACGTACGTTTCACTTTTGAGAGCCTAGGGTGCTGGCATGACGATGCGCCCAGGAACGGAGCGGAAGCTCCTCGACGCCGCGGAGGAGCTGTTCTTCACGCGGGGCATCGCCGCGACCCCGATCGACGCCGTCCTCGAACGCGCCGGGGTCTCCGCCGCCACGCTCTACCGCGGGTACGCCAGCAAGGAAGCCCTGGTCGCCGCAGCGCTCGAACGGCGGCACGACGAGTGGCTGCGGGTGTGGGACGACGCCGTCGCAGATGCGCCCGACGACCGGGGCCGGTTGCTGGCGGTCTTCGACGCGCTCGACGACTTCCGGTCGACGCCGACCGGGTCGCGGTGGTGCGCCTTCCTCGGCACGGCGTCGGAGTACGCGGATCCGCCCGACGAGATCACGGTCGTCCTGCACCACGAGACCGCCACGCTGCGGTCGCGCCTCCGGCAGGCTGCGGTGCCGTTGGTCGGGCCGGAGGAGGCCGACGTCCTCGCCGACCGACTGCTCCTCGTGGTGTCCGGGGCACTGGCGATGCGCCTCCGGGGCGGCGCCGGCGACACCGCGACGGCCCGCGCGGTGGCCGCCGCGCTGCTCCCCTGAGCGCTGCCGACAGCACGAGACGCTGCCGACAGCACGAGACGCCGCCGGATCCGGCGGCGTCTCGTGGACATGCGGGCGTCTCGCAGCGCGGGACGACGGCGCAGCGAGCGGCGACCGCTCAGTCGCGGACGAACTGCTCGATCGCGACGTCACCGGTGTTGACGCGGAAGGTCTTGCCGACCGACGCGTCGTCGTGCAGGGCTGCGGCGACCAGTGCGGCGACGTCCCCGCGGGCGATGCTGGAGGACGGGTCGGCGGTCTCGACGGACCCGGTCGGCTCGTCGTCGGTCAGGGTGCTCGGGGCGACGATCGTCCAGTCGAGGGCCGAGTCGCGGAGGACCGCGTCGGCGATGGTCTTCGCCTCGGCGTAGGCGAAGAAGTCGTCGTCCTCGGGGACCCCGTGGCCGAGGCCCGCGTCCGACCAGGAGACCAGGACGAATCGCTGGACGTCCGCCTGGAGCGCGGCGTGCATGGAGCGGATCGCGGCGTCCCGGTCGACGGCCCAGGTGCGCTCGGCGGAACCCCCACCCGCCCCTGCTGCCCAGACGATCGCGTCGTGTCCGCGGACCAGGTCGGTGAGCCCGGCGATGTCGAGCTGCTCGATGTCCGCGACGACGGGCTCCGCACCGGTGCCGCGGACGTCGTCCTGCTGCTCGGCCTTGCGGATGACCGACGAGACCGTGTCGCCGCGGGCCGTCAGGAGCTGCGCGGTGAGGAGGGCGACGCGACCGTGGCCGCCGAGGATGATGACGTTGCTCATGGTCTGGACGGTACGCGCGGGGCCTGACGACGGGGTGGTCGGCGATGGGCCGGGAGGGTCGTCCACCGCTCCCGCGCACGTCCTTCGGGCAGGATGGCCGGCATGGGCAGCGACGAGGGGACGGCCGCGGTCGGACGGGGCAGCGCGGCGGGCGCGGCACGGACGGCGGTCGCGTCCGCCGTCTGGGGCCCCACGGCCCCGACGTACCGGCGGTACGAGCGGCGGTCTGCGGTCGGCACGGGCGAGGCGGTGTGGGAGCGGGCCTCCCGGTCGGTGCTCCGCTGGGGCGTGAAGACGCGCAGCGGCTTCTCGGTGCCCGACGACACGGAGGCGCGACCGGGTCAGCGGCTGGACGTGCGCTTCCCGATCGGGCTGGTCGTCGTGCGGGAGCCCGTCGAGGTCGTCGAGGTCGTGCGCACCGCCGACCGTGTCGGGTTCGCCTACCGGACGCTGCCCGGCCACCCGGTCGACGGCGAGGAGGCCTTCGTCGTCACCCGTGAGGGCGACGCCGTGTGGTTGACGCTGCGCTCCCTGACCCGGCCGTCCACGACTCGCCACTGGGCGCTCGTGTTCTCGCTGCTCCGGGTCGCGCAGGTCGTCGTCCGCTGGCGCTACCGGCGGGCACTGCGCTGACCGGCCCGGCTCGCTGACCGATCCGGCCCGCCGCCCGGCCCGACTCGGCCGAGCCCGGCCCGCAACGCGATGCGCGGAACGCGCGTGACCCCGCTCGGGAAGCGCGGTGCGCCCCGTCGCGAGTCGCGGATCCACGAACGCGTTCGTGTCCCGCCGGACGGCTGTCGTAGCGTCGCAGACACCAGGACGAACATCATCCCGAGTGCCCCGACATCCCCCGCGATCTGCGGTGGCCTGTACGCAGCGGTCGCCCTGGTCGACACCGGACCGTCCGAGGTCCCTGCAGAGGAGGCGAAGCTCATGCCCGCCACCATCACCGCCATCCCGACACCTCTCGCCGGAGGCCCGGCCGTTCGCCGCCCGAGGCGCACCGAGACCTTCTCCGAGGTCCGCGAGGCGACCCGCCGCCGGATCCTGACCGCCAGCGCGCTCGTCGCCGGCCTCGCCGCCGTCACCGCGTTCACGCTCGCCGTGATCGCCCTGGTGGTCGCCTCGTGATCACCGCCGCAACAGCGCCGTACGACACCGTCGCGCTGACCGAACCCATCGACATGACCGCGCTGCTGCGCGAACAGGAGGCCCCCCGTGCGTGACTCCACCATGATGCAGGAACTCCGCTCCGACCCCCTGGAGTGGCACCGACGAGGCATGTCCTCGCCCGTCGAGATCGACCGGATCGTGATCAGCCGACTCGGCATCGGCGTCAGCACCGACCCCACGTACGCCGAGTTCTTCCAGGCCGTCGCGTGAACGCCCTCCAGCAGGGGAACGCCCGTGTGACGGCCGACGCCACCGGGCTGACGGCCGACCACCGGGTCGTCTGGGCACGACTGGGCCGGCTCGAGGCGCTGTGCGCCGAGCGATCTGCTCACGGCACCGCCCTCCGCACCTCGACGACGACCATCTGACGTGGGCGTCGACGTCGAGCAGGCACCGCACCGCTGGGACCGTGCTCGCGTCGTCGACGCCGCTGACCGGGTCTTCACCGCCGAGGGGGCCGTCGGTCTCGACCACGCCGCCATCGCGACGCTCGCCGGGGCAGACCAAGCCACGGTCCGTGCGCTCTTCCCGGAACGGATCGACGTCGTCGTCGCCGTGCTCGAGCACCGCCACGAGCGGTGGAACGACGGTCTCGCCGCCGCCGCCGTCGGGGCTGCCGACGCCCGGGACGAGATCCTGACGGTCTTCGCACACCTCGAGTCCTGCTTCGAGGACGAGTCATGGACCGGATGTGCCTTCATCAACGGCTACGGCGAGCTCGGGCGCTCCGAGTCGCGCGTCGCCGCCCTGGCTCACGAGCACCTGCGCGGCATCGAGGCCCACCTGCACGCGCTCGCCGGTCGGGCAGGACTGCCCCTGCACGTCGCCGACGCGTTGTCGCTGCTCGTCGAGGGCGCCAAGGTCGAGGCTGCGATCCACCGCACGACCCGTCCGGCGCGCTCCGCCCGGCTCGCCGCGGCGACGTTGATGACGGCCTACGCGCCGAACGCGCACACCGACTTCATCTGAGCCCTGCCGGACCGACGGTCGGGAGGCACGGCCTCCTCCCGTCGACCGGTGCCGCCACGAGTTGGCCGGGTCAGTCCGCTACCGGACCCCGCGCCGAGCGCTCGAGGGTGGCCATCGGGGTCTCGCCGACCTCGGCCACGTACTGCTGCGCGAAGCGACCGAGGTGCGCGAAGCCCCACCCCGCGGCCACTTCGCGGACGGTGACGGCGGTCGGCTCGGAGGCGAGCAGCTCCTGTCGCACCCGGTCCAGGCGCACCTGCCGGATGTAAGCGTTCGGCGTGGTCTGCAGGTCCCGCTGGAACGCCTCCTGCAGTGCACGCAGGCTCACGTCGAGGTGTCGTGCCAGCGAGCTCGTCGTGATCGGCATCCGGGCGTGGTCGTTGACGTACTCGACGGCTGCGCGGACGTGCACCGACAGTGCCGTGCCTTCGGGGCTCCGGCGTGCCGGGCGCTGCTGCGGGTACATCTCGAGCAGGGACGCCGCGGCCAGCCGTGCCATCTCGGCGTGCAGCAGACGGCCTGGCGTGCCGTCACGCAGGGTGTGCGAGATGAGCGACACCGTGTTGTGCCAGGTCCGGACGGACTGGTCGGACGGTGGTGTCGTGTGGTCGAAGCGCAGGCCGGCGGTCAGGTCCGCACCCTGCTCGGCCGCGACGCGTTCGACGACCTCACGGGACAGGTGCACGAGCCGCTGCTCGTAGTCCTCCATGCTGAACGAGAACGTGCGCTCGGGCAGCAGCGGCACCGGGACGCCCGGTTCCATGTCGAGGACGCTGCCCCCGGTGTCGAGCCGGGAGGACCCGGACTGCAGCCACTGGACGATGACGGCGTCCGACGGCGGCAGTTCCCCGTCGACGTGTCCGGCGAACTGGGCGATGTGCAGCGACATCGTGCTGTCGCCGAGTGCCGCGTACCGGAACGAGAACGGGGTCGCGACGGGCTCGACGCGGAGTTCCGCGCCGTAGAGGTCCGCGATGAAGGTCGCGGCCTCCCCGAGGTCCGTCCCCGTCACGTCGAGACGCACCGGCTTCGCGTCGTCGATCGGCATCACGCGAAGCATCCCACGACAGCCGTCCCCCATGGCAGTCCGGTGTCCGGGAACCGCCACGGGGGACCGACCGATCGCGTCCTCCGGAGCATCGGTGACCAGGGTCAGCCGCGGATGGCCTCGGCCAGCTTCACCCGGCCACCGGTGCGGAGCAGCGCGTTCTCGTAGACCCGGGCACCGAGGAGCACCACGACGAGGGCGGACGCTGCGACGACGACCAGCGAGAGCACGGGCTCCCACCACTCGGCCGTCCCCAGGAAGATCCGGACCGGCATGCCGATCGGGGCGCTGAACGGCACGTACGACATGATGCCGAGGATCGTCGGGTCGTCCGCGGCGAACACGATGAGGAAGTACGGGATCATCAGCAGCATCATCACCGGGGTGGTCACGCTGCCGACGTCCTCCTGACGGGACACCAGGGCCGCCGACGCCGCGAACAGCGCCGCGATGAGGACGAACCCGACCGCGAAGAACCCGACGAACCACAGCGCGCTCGGGCCGAGCAGCGTGAAGAGGTTGTCCTGGCCGGTCACCGCGAGTGCGACGGCGGCGGCGATCGCGATCGCCACGATCTGTCCGAGGGCCATCGCGCTGTTGCCGATCACCTTCCCCGCGAGCAGTGCCCGTGCGGGGATCGCCGCCATCAGGATCTCGACGACCCGGGTGGACTTCTCCTCCACCACGCTCTGCGCGATCGACTGTCCGAACGTCACGGCCGAGGCGAAGAAGACCACGCCGAACGCGATCCCCACCAGGGACACCAGCCCGGGCGGCAGCGCACCGGGGTCGAGCAGGTCGACCTCGGGGGAGACGCTGAGCGCCTGCACGACGTCGGTCGGCGCGCTGTCGAGTCCGACGACCCGGAAGCCGAGCTGTCCGCCGTCGGGGACGATCGCGGCGTCCACCTCGCCGCCGCGCACGAGATGCTCGGCGGATGCGCGGTCAGTGGTCCGCGTGACGTCGAGCCCGTCGGAGCTCGGCAGGCTCACACCGCTGACCACGGCGACCGGGGTCGTCGCGTTCGCCGCTGACTTGCCGACGATGCCCGCGATGACGATGCCGGCCACGACCATCACGAGCAGGATCGCCGCGGAGACGACGAACGCCTTGCTGCGGAGCCGGGCCTGGATCTCCCGCACGGTGACGAGCCGGACCGCGTCGACGGTGCTGCGCTGGACGACGCTCATCGGACGACCTCCGTGAAGACCTCGCTGAGACGGGGGACCCGCGGACCGAACGACGCCACCGCGCCCCGGCCGACCGCGCGCTGCAGGACGGCCTGGGCGACGGACTCGTCCGCTTCGAACAGGGCGTAGCCGCCGTCGAACTCCCGGATGGTGACGCCCGGTTCCTCGCGGAGCCAGGCGACGTCGTCCGCCACCAGGAGCTCCCACGCCGCCGGTCCCGCCTTCCGTCGGAGTTCGTCCTGCGGCCCGGCCGCCCGGATGCGACCGCCCGCGATCACGACGACGTCGTCGCAGAGCCGCTCGACCACGTCGAGCTGGTGGCTGGAGAACAGCACCGGCACGCCGTCCGCCGCGGTCTCACGGAGGACGCCGAGGACCGTGTCGACGGCCATCGGGTCGAGGCCCGAGAACGGCTCGTCGAGCACCAGGACCTCGGGCCGGTGGGCCAAGGCGGCAGCGACCTGCACGCGCTGCTGGTTGCCGAGCGAGAGCTTCTCCACCGGGTCGCCGGCGTGTACGCCGAGTTCGAGCCGCTCGAGCAGCTCCGTGGTCCGCGCCGTCGCGGTCCGGCGGTCGACACCGTGCAGCCGCGCCAGGTACGTGACCTGCTCGGCCACCGGCATCTTCGGGTACAGGCCGCGTTCCTCGGGCATGTACCCGAACCGACGCCGGTCGGCCGGGCCGATCGGGACGCCGTCGATGGCGACCGTGCCGCTGTCGGCGTCCAGCACGCCGAGCATGATGCGCATGGTGGTGGTCTTGCCGGCGCCGTTGCCTCCGACGAACCCGGTCAACCGGCCCCGACCGACCGTGAAGCCGACGTCGTCGAGCACGCGGCGCTCGCCGAAGTGCTTGGTCACTCCCTCGATGCTGAGCATGGCGGGTCCCTTCCGCAGCGACCGTCGCTGCGCCTCCGACGGTACGAGGGCGGGTGGGGTCGGCGCCTCCGGCACGAGACGGGGATCGTCGCCCGGGCTCCTCCGCCATGCGGGGGAGACGGTCTCTTCCGCGAGACGCAACGCGGGCGGTTCCGCGCAACGGAACACCCTTGCGCCGTGCCGCCGACGTTGCGTCTTGCGGGGGAGGGCTCAGTCGCCGGAGCGGACCACGCCGTTCTCGTACGCCCACACCACGGCCTGGATCCGGTCCCGCACGCCGAGCTTCTGCAGCACGTTCGACACGTGGGTCTTCACGGTCGCGTCCCCGACGAAGAGCAGTCGGGCGATCTCGGCGTTGCTCAGTCCGCGCCCGAGCAGCCGGAGCACCTCGGTCTCGCGCTCGGTCAGGCCGGCCACCGGATCAGCACCGGGTCCCGCGTGCACGCCGTCGGTCGCGGGCGCGGTCACCGACGCCACCACCGGCGCGCTCGCGCTCGTCGCACGGCTGATCACCCGTCGGGTCACGTCCGGGGAGAGCAGGGCGTCCCCGGCAGCGACCGTGCGCACCGCCTCGATGAGCTTCTCGGGGGAGGCGTTCTTCAGCAGGAACCCGCTGGCCCCGGCGGCGAGGGCGTCGAACAGGTACTCGTCGGTGTCGAACGTCGTCAGCACGAGCACCGCTGGCGGGTCGTCGGTGGCGGTGATGCGCCGAGCGGCCTCCAGCCCGTCGACGCCGGGCATCTGCACGTCGAGGCAGACGACGTCCGGCCGATGGGCGGCGACGGCGGCCACGGCTGCGGCGCCGTCGGCGGCTTCGGCCACGACCTGCACACCCGGTTCCGATTCCAGGATCACCCGGAAACCGGCCCGCACCAGGTCCTGATCGTCGGCCAGGACCACCCGGATCACGCCGTCGGCAGCCATGCCCGCACCAGGTAGCCGCCGCGGGCACGGGGCCCGATCTCGATCCGTCCGCCGACCGCGGCGACGCGCTCGCGCATGCCGACGTGGCCGAGTCCGCTGCCCGCGGTCGACCGGGAGGCCCGAGCCCCGGCCCCGGTGTCCGTCACCTCGAGCTCGAGGCCGTCCGGCAGGTACCGCAGCCGCAGGTCGGCGCGGGCGTCGTGCCCCGCGTGCTTGAGGACGTTCGTCACGGCCTCCTGCGCGATCCGGTAGGCGACCGCCGCGACGGTCGGCGGAACGGGTCGGACGTCACCGACGACGCTGAAGCCGGTGTCGTGTCCGGCGCTCGTCGCGGCCGCGGCCAGTTCCGGCAGCCGCGCGAGCCCCTCGGTGCTCGGCGCGTCGGCGGGCAGCGTGTGACCGTCCGCATCGGACTGCCGGAGGGTACCGAGCATCCGCCGCAGTTCCTCCACCGCGGTCCGGGCGCTGTCCTCGACGACCCCGAGGGACGCCGCGGCCTGCACCGGGTCGCGGTCGATCACCCGTCGGGCGGCGCCGGCCTGCACGCCCATCAGGGACACGTGGTGGGCGACGACGTCATGGAGCTCGCGGGCGATGCGGACCCGTTCGAGGGCGACCGCCTGCGCCGCGGACCGCTCCCGCTCGGCGGCCAGTTCGACCGTGCGCTCGTCGAGGTCGTGCTTGGCGACCGCGGCCGTCCACGCCCGGTTGCCGGAGTACCAGGCGGCGCCGAAGTACACCAGGTTGATGATGATCGACAGCAGCGAGTTCGCCACGAACGGCGGGATCACCGAGTCGCCGTCGCCCGGCAGCGCGCTCGGCACCGACCACCGGAACACGATCGCCAGGAACACCCACGCGAACATGCCGAGGATGAGGACCCACCGCACCGCCTCGGCGCGGACCCGGTCCGAGCACCAGGCGCCGACCGTGTACAGGGCGATGAAGAGCGTGAAGTTGACGAACAGCCCTTCGGGCACCCGCAGGAGCTGGGTCGCGGCGAACGCCAGCGCGGCGACCACGGCGACCGACATCGGGAAGCGCCGCCGGACCGCGAGTGGTCCGGCGTTCGCGACGACCATGAGCGCCGACACCCACCAGGGAGCCGGGTCGTCGTAGAGGCCGATCGCGCCGTAGAGGGTCATCGACACGGTCAGGGCGGCGGCGAGCACGAGCGCCAGGACCACGTCCTGTCGGTGTTCGCGCCGCCCCACCGGCAGTCGCGACCACTCCTCGCCCCGCGCCGGGCCGTGCCCGGCGGTCACCCCCGTGCCCGTCATGAAGACCACGGTAGCGGCTCACGTCGGCCGGGCCGCCGGAGCGATCCCGACCTGTGGACGGCGGTCCGGGAACGGCCGTCTGTGGAGGGTGACGGACGGGAGGCGGTGGTGCGGGCCTCCCGTCCGTCACCCGCGCAGTGGGATCAGCGGTAGGCGCGCTCGTACGGTGCGGGCTTGTACGGCAGGTCCACCCGGAGCGCCTGTGCGGCACGGATCGGGAAGTTCGGGTCGCGCAGGGCACCACGACCGACGAGGACCACGTCAGCCTGCCCGAGGGCGACGATCTGCTCGGCCTGGAACGGGTCGTCGATCATCCCGACGGCCGCGACCGGCACGCCCGTGGCCTGCCGGATCGCGGTCGCGAACGGCAGCTGGTAGCCGGGACCGACCGGGATCGGGGCGTTCTGGACGTTGCCGCCGGTCGACACCGAGACCAGGTCCACGCCGTGCTCGCCGAGCCAGGCGGACAGCTGCTCGGACTCGGCGAGGTCCCAGCCGCCCTCGACCCAGTCGGTCGCGGACAGGCGGACGACGAGGGGGACGTCCTCGCCGACCTCGGCCCGGACGGCGTCGACGGTCTCGAGCAGCGCACGGGCGCGGTTCTCGAGCGAGCCGCCGTACTGGTCGGTGCGCTCGTTCGACAGGGGCGACAGGAACTCGTGCAGCAGGTACCCGTGGGCGCCGTGCAGCTCGAGCAGGTCGAAGCCGGCGTCGACCGCGCGACGGGCGGCGGCCGCGAAGGCCCGGACCACCTCCGCGATGCCCTCGACGGTCAGCTCGGTGGGGACGTGCAGCCCCGGGAACGCGATCGGCGACGGGCCGACCGGCTGCCAGCCGCCCTGCTCCGGCGCGACGTTGCCGCCACCCGCCGTGGGACCCCACTCGCGGCTGGTGGAGGCCTTGCGGCCGGCGTGCGCGAGCTGGATGCCGGCGACGGCGCCCTGGCTGTGGATGAAGTCGGTGATCGGGCGGAACGCGTCGCGCTGCTCGTCGCTCCAGAGGCCCAGGTCCTGCGGGCTGATCCGGCCCTCGGGGACGACGCCGGTGGCCTCGACGACCACCGCGCCGGCACCGCCGCGGGCCAGGCCGCCGAGGTGCACGAGGTGCCAGGGGGTGGGGACGCCGTCCTGCGCCTCGACCATGTACTGGCACATCGGCGGGATCCAGACGCGGTTCCGGATCTCGAGTCCGCGGAGGGTGATGGGGTCGAAGAGTGCGTGGGTCACGCGGGTCCTTCCCGGTTGTTCGGTTCGTGGGCCTGTCCACAGTACGACTGTCGTCGTACCGATTGCCCGGGAAGGTCGCCGCGGGGCCTCAACCGCAGTACTCGTACGGCGGCCGCGGGTCGTCGCCGACCCACACCCCGGTCACGAGTTCCCCGCCTTCGTCCATCTCGAATGTCACCGACCGGTCGCCGTCACGGACGCTCCAGTAGGCGAACGCGGGGGACGAGTCGTCGCCGTACCCCGGGGTCCGGGTGAGGTCCGGGTACGCGGCCCGGAGCTGGTCGATGCTGTTCCCCCGGCCCATCCCGGCCGCGGTGGTCAGGCCGCTCGCGTCGACACCGACGACCTTCCCGCCCGCCTGCACGACGATGACGTGCAGGTCACCGGAGTCGAAGAACCCCACGTTCGGGTTCGGGCAGTCGCCGTTCGTCTGCGGCAGGACGGGTTCGACCTCGTCCACCACGTCCTGGTACGAGCTGCCGATGGTGATCGGCCCGACCCCCGCGCCGCTCACGACCCAGGAGCCCGGCCCGACCCGGTCGGACGAGAGCCCGGCGATGGTGGCCGACAGCAGGCCCGAGGTCGGGAAGTTGACCTGGTCGATCGTGATCCACCGACCGTCGCTGTCCCACCACGAGGTCTCGGCACCGACGAAGTCCGGGTCCGCCGCGTCCGGCAGCCGGCAGACCGTGCCACCGTCACCCGGCGCGCAGTCTGCGCCCGCGGCGCGGAGCCCGTCTTCGCGCTCAGCGAGAGCGGTGGCGGAGGCACTGCCGATGGTGACGTGGACGCTGCCGACGTCCGTGCGTGGCTGCGCCCAGTGACAGTCGAGCCACGTGGCGGCCGTCCAGGTGCCGCCGGAGTACGTGGTCGACGCGGGTTCCGGAACGGTCGTCCCGTCCGGGTGCGCGGGTGTCTGGGCGAGTGGCGTCGCGCCGAAGAACCGCTGCCGGTCCGCGTCCGAGTAGAGCGCCCGGCAGTCGTCCGGGTACCGAGACGGTGCCGCGGCGCTCGATGCGGACGGCCTCGGAGCAGGGGTGTCGACGACCGGCGCCGACGCCGGAGTGCTCGCGGGCACCGAGGGCTCGGCGGTCGGGCTCGGCGCCGGGGCGGCCTGCTGGACCTGCGGGACGACGGCGAGGGCGACGGCGCCACCGGCCGTGCCGAGGGCGAGGAGGGCGACGGTGGCGATGACGATGCGGCTGCGGTGCCGCCGCGGCTCCGGGTGCCGCTCCTCGGCGTGCTCGAGGACGTTCTGCTTCATCGAGACGAGCATCCGCTGCAGGTCGTCTCCGGTGGGGGGCTCAGTGTTCATCGTGCGTCACCGCCTTCTTCAGTCGTGCTCGGGAGCGGGACACCCGCTGGGTCACGGCACCGACGCTCAGCCCGAGCATCGCGGCCGCCTCGGTGTACGAGTGGCCCTCGATCAGGCACAGCTCGCAGATCCGCCGGTCGAGCGGCGTGAGCGCGTCGATCTCGTCACGGACCCACCGGAGGCGCTCACGGGCCTCCTGGTCGGCCTCCGGCACGGCGAGCTCGGCCGGCAGCTCGTCGGCCGCTCGTCCGGCGATCGCCCGCGCCCGGTTCCGCCCGTGGTTCCGGCACACCACCAGCAGCCAGGGGAGGAGCGCACGGGTCGACAGCTGCAGGGTGTCGGCCTTCTGCCAGAGCGTCAGGAACGTGTCCTGGACGAGCTCCTCGACGTCCTGCCTGCTGCCGGCCAGCGCCCACGCGTACCGGGTGAGCGTCGGTGCGAACCGGTCGAACGCGTCCGCCAGCGCGGCGCGGTCCCCACCCGCCAGTCGTCGGGTGAGGGCGACGTCTGCGTCGGTGTCGGTCTCGGTGTCCACGGTGCCTCCTTCACTACAGCAATGTCGAGGGAGCGGCGATCCTGACGAAGTCGTGTCCAGCGGATCCGCGTCCTCCAGCGGTGACGCGGTCCAGCGCCCACGGTTGGCGCGCTCCTGCGCCCACGGCCGACGCGGTCCTGTGCCCACGGACGACGCGGTCCTGTGCGCGGGGTCGGCGGAACGGCACTACGCTCGGACGCGGCCCGCGACGCGATGCTGCGCCAGGTCTGCGGGCCGTCCAGCTCTGGCGTCCAGGAGGACCGAAGTGACCGATTCCGCACCCGTCGACCCCACATCGACCGCAGGATGGAAGCAGCTCGACGGCATCGCCGCCGGCTTCTCCCCGGACCTCCGGGGGTGGTTCGACGCCGACCCCGGTCGTGCCGAGAAGTACACCTTCCAGGCCGCGGACCTGACGGTCGACCTGTCGAAGGGCCTGGTGACCGAAGAGGTCCTGCAGGCACTGCTGCAGGTCGCCGAGGACACCGGCGTCGCCGAGCGCTACCAGGCGATGATCTCCGGTGAGCGCATCAACGTCACCGAGGACCGCGCCGTCCTGCACACCGCGCTCCGCCGGCCGAAGGCGACCGAGGGCCTGGTCCCCGCCGCACCCCTCACGGTCGACGGACAGGACGTCGACGCCGACGTGCACGCCACGCTCGACAAGGTCTACGGCTTCGCCGAGCAGGTCCGTTCCGGCGCCTGGACGGGCGTCACCGGCAAGCGCATCGAGACCGTCGTCAACATCGGCATCGGTGGGTCCGACCTCGGCCCCGTCATGGTCTACGAAGCCCTCAAGCCGTACGTGCAGCAGGGGCTCGAGGTGCGCTTCGTCTCGAACATCGACCCCGCCGACATCCACGAGAAGACCGCTGGCCTCGACCCCGAGACCACGCTCTTCATCGTCGCGTCGAAGACCTTCGGCACCCTCGAGACCCTGACGAACGCCCGTCTCGCGCGCCAGTGGCTCTGGTCGGAACTCGGCCTGTCCGACGCCGGCGACGACGAGAAGAAGGACGCCGTCGCGAAGCACTTCGTCGCCGTGTCCACCGCGCTCGACAAGGTCGCCGCGTTCGGCATCGACCCGGAGAACGCCTTCGGCTTCTGGGACTGGGTCGGCGGCCGCTACTCGGTCGACTCCGCCATCGGCACCAGCGTCGTCATCGCGATCGGCAAGGAGAACTGGGAGCAGTTCCTCGCCGGTTTCCACGCCATCGACGAGCACATGCGCACCACCCCGCTCGCGCAGAACGTCCCGGTCCTGATGGGCCTGCTCAACGTCTGGTACACGAACTTCCTCGGCGCCCAGAGCCACGCGGTGCTGCCGTACACGCAGTACCTGCACCGCTTCCCGGCCTACCTGCAGCAGCTCACGATGGAGTCGAACGGCAAGCGCGTCCGCTGGGACGGCTCGGACGTCGTCACCGACACCGGAGAGGTCTTCTGGGGCGAGCCCGGCACGAACGGCCAGCACGCGTTCTACCAGCTCATCCACCAGGGCACCCGGCTGATCCCGGCCGACTTCATCACGGTCGCCAAGCCCGCGCACGCCCTGCAGGACCTGTCCGGCGACGGCAAGGCCGTACAGCCCGGCCAGGACGTCCACTCCTTGTTCCTGGCGAACTTCTTCGCGCAGTCCAAGGCGCTGGCGTTCGGCAAGACCGCTGACGAAGTCCGCGCCGAGGGCACCACCGACGAGATGATCGTCGCGGCCCGCACCTTCACCGGCAACAAGCCGTCGACGTCCATCCTGGCGCCGGAGCTCACCCCGAGCGTCCTCGGCCAGCTGATCGCCCTCTACGAGCACATCGTGTTCACAGAGGGCACCATCTGGGGCATCGACTCGTTCGACCAGTGGGGTGTCGAGCTCGGCAAGCAGCTGGCGCTGCAGGTCGCCCCGGCGGTCGACGGTGACCAGGACGCCCTGGACGCGCAGGACTCCTCGACGAAGGCGCTCATCGCCAAGTACCTCGAGCTGCGCGGCTGATCCGACGCACCTGACACGAGAGGCCCCGTCGCTCCGGCGACGGGGCCTCTCGCGCGGTGTGGAGCCGGGGTGTCAGTGCCGCCGCACCAGCACCACCGAGTCCTCGAGCGTCGCCGGACTGCCGTCCGGCGCGGCGACGTGCCGCGTGCGGAGCTCGGCGACCTCGATTGTCCACCGGTCGTCCAGCGCGAGCTGCTCGACCTGTTCCGCCGGCCCGACCAGGGGCTCGGCGTGCGCGTGCTCCCCGTGCGACGCCCACGACGGCGAGCCCGCGTGCCCGACGACGACCAGATGGCCGCCCGGCGCCACGAGCCGCGTCGCCCGTCGCAGCACCGCGCTCCGCGGGAACGACACCGACGAGTGCAGGAACGACGCCGCGACGAGGTCGAACCGGTCGTCGGTGTCCCAGGCGGCCAGATCGGCCTGCACCCAGGTCACTCGGTCGCCCAGTCCGACGCGCTCGGCCTCGGTCCGGCCGCGGGCGAGGGCGTTGGTGGCGATGTCGACGGCGGTGACGTGCCACCCCTGCGCCGCCAGCCACAGTGCGTCGCCACCCTCACCGCTGCCGAGGTCGAGCGCGCGGAGCGGATGATCCGAGCGAGTGGGGGAGAGCGGGGCCACCGTGTCGACGAGCGAGGCGTTCGGCGCCCCGGACCAGATCGGGGCGTCACCGTAACGGGCGGTCCAGAAGGCCTCGGCATCCGCGCCGGGAGCGGGTCGTGCGGTCATCCCGGCAGCTTCGCACCGGTGCTCGGGGACGGCCAGTACGATTGCCGGATCGGCAACGGCGACGACGTTCCCGGGGTCCGTCCGGCGCAGTCGCAACGGAGACCCAGCATCGATACGGAAGTATGTGCAAGTGACGATCATGACCGAGCGGCCTCAGCAGGACACTCCGAGCGCCGAGACGGAGCGACCCGGCAACGCGACCGTCCGTTTCCAGAACGCCGCGATCCTCGCCGTGGAGACCACCGTCGCCGAGCGCGTGACCACGTCCGCGGACATCGAGGAGAAGCTCCGCGGTGTGCTCCGCCGGCTCCGCCTGCCGATGGGGCTGCTCGAACGCGTCGCCGGGGTGCGGGAGCGCCGCAACTGGGGCGAGGACCAGTCCTTCCAGACCGCCGCGATCGACGCCGGACGTCGGGCGATGGCGGCCGCGGGCATCCAGCCGGAGGACGTCGGCCTGCTCATCAACACGTCGGTGACCCGTCCGCACCTCGAGCCCTCGGTGGCCGTGCGGCTGCACCACGGCCTCGGCCTGCCGACGTCGGCGATCAACTTCGACATCGCGAACGCCTGCCTCGGCTTCGTCAACGCGATGAGCGTCGCCGCCGGCATGATCGACTCCGGTCAGATCAAGTACGCGCTCATCGTGGACGGCGAGGACGCCGACCAGGTGCAGCTGAACACGATCGACCGCCTGAACCAGGGCGGCCGGAACCGCAAGGACTTCATGAGCGAGTTCGCCAGCCTGACGCTCGGCTCCGGCGCTGCTGCTGCCGTGCTCGGCCCGGCGGACCTGCACCCGGCCGGCCACCGGATCGTCGGCGGCGTCACCCGCGCGGCGACCCAGTGGTACGACCTGTGCGTCGGCAGCGTCGACGGCATGTTCACGGACGCGAAGATGCTGCTCAAGGGCGGCATGGAGCTCGTCGTCGCCGCCTGGAACGAGGCCCGTGCCCACTTCGACTGGGCCGACATGGACCGCTACGTCCTGCACCAGGTCTCGGACGTGCACACGAACGCCTTCGTCCAGGCCATCGGTGTCGAGCGTGACAAGGTCCCGACCACCTACGAGCGCTTCGGCAACGTCGGCCCGGCGTCGATCCCGATCACCCTCGCGGACGAGGTCACCCGTGGCTCCATCCGCCCCGGAGACCGCGTGTTCCTCGGCGGTGTCGGCTCCGGCATCAACACGGCGATGATGGAACTGCGCTGGTGACACCGCGGTTGCCGCGCGCCGCCGCGACCACGGCTCCGGCGACGCTCCCGCCGCCCCTGCCCGGACTCGACCCGGCCTGGTCCCGCCTCGTCACGGTCCCCGCGACTCCTGACCGCTCGGGAGGCCCGGCCCGCCCGGCGCGGACCTGGCACCTCCTCGACACGGCCGCGTCCCTGGCGGAACTCGGCGTCGAGCCCGTCGGCACGCTGCTCTGCGTGCACGGCAACCCGACCTGGTCCTACCTGTGGCGCTCGGTCGTCGCGCGGTCCCTCGAGGTCGCCGCTGCCGGCGGTCCGGTCTGGCGCGTCGTCGCCGTCGACCAGCTCGGCATGGGCTTCTCGGAGCGCACGGGTGTCGACCACCGCCTGGCGGACCGGGTCGCCGAACTCGGCGCCCTGACCGACGAACTCGGGCTCGCGGGTCCCGTCGTCACGCTCGGCCACGACTGGGGCGGCGTCGTCTCCCTCGGCTGGGCCGTGGACCACCCGGACCTCGTCGTCGCGGTGACGACCTGCAACACCGCCGTGCACCAGCCGGAGGACGCGCCGATCCCGGCGCCGCTCCGCCTGGCGCTCCGTCCCGAGCTGCTCGGCCGGGCAACCGTCGTCACGCCAGCGTTCATCGAGACCACCCTGGCGATCGCGCACCCGCGGCTCGACCGAGCGACCGCCGACGCCTACCGTGCGCCGTACCGCGGTGCCGCACGGCGGGGCGCCGTCGGCGGCTTCGTCGCGGACATCCCCGTCGACGCCACCCACCCGAGCGCTCGCGAGCTCGACCGGATCGCGGCGGGCGTCGCGGCGCTGGACGTCCCCGCCCTGCTCCTCTGGGGCCCGCGCGACCCGGTGTTCCTCGAGCGCTACCTCGACGACCTCGCCGCACGGCTGCCGCAGGCCGACGTGCACCGGTTCGAAGGCGCGGGACACCTGCTGCCGGACGACGCCGACGTCGCCGGGACGGTGTTCGACTGGCTCGGTGACCACCTGCCGGACGGTGTCGTGCCCACCTCGGCCGCATCGGGCCTCCCGGCCGACGACGTCGCCAGCACGGCTGACGCCAGCGCCGACCGGGCGGAGCACGCGCACCACCCGCTCTGGACACACCTGACCGGACTCCGCGACAGCGACGAGCCCGCCCTGGTGGAGATGGCCGCACCCGGCGGCACCCGGACGATCAGCTGGCGGCTGCTCGCCCGGCGCATCGACGAGGTCGCCGCCGGGCTCGTCGACCTCGGCGTCCGACCCGGCGACCGGGTGTCGCTCCTGGTCACTCCCGGCGCGGACCTGACCGCCGCCCTGTACGCCTGCGTCCGGATCGGCGCGGTCGTCGTCGTCGCGGACGCCGGACTCGGCCTCGGCGGGCTGACCCGCGCCGTCCGCGGCGCCCGTCCGGACTGGATCATCGGCGCCCTGCCCGGACTCGCAGCCGCGCGCGCTCTCGGCTGGCCCGGGCGTCGGATCGCGACCCTGGCGCTCCCCGCACCGGCACGCCGGGCCCTGCGGGTCGAGCACACCCTGGCCGCCGTGGCCCGCCGCGGGGCCGCACGGCTGGCTGCCGGAGCGGCACTGCCGTCCGCGCCCGTCTCCGACGCTCCGGCAGCGGTCCTCTTCACCTCCGGGTCGACCGGACCGGCGAAGGGCGTCGTCTACACGCACGGCCAGCTCGGCGCGGTGCGGGACGCCCTCGCCGGCCAGTATGGCGTCGGCGTCGGCACCGGCCTGGTGGCGGGCTTCGCACCGTTCGCACTCCTCGGCCCGGCCCTCGGCGCCCGTTCGGTCGCACCCGACATGGACGTCACCGCGCCCAGGACGCTGACCGCACGAGCGGTCGCCGACGCGGTGGTCGCAGCGGACGCCACCGTGGTGTTCCTCTCCCCGGCGGCCCTGGCGAACGTCGTCGCGACGGCGTCGGCCCTCACCGACGACGACCGGCGGGCACTCGGTCGCGTGCGGCTGTTCCTGTCGGCGGGTGCCCCGGTGTCGGCAGCGCTGCTCACCGCGGCGACCGAGCTGATGCCGAACGCCAGTGCGCACACCCCCTACGGCATGACCGAGGGGCTGCTGATGACGGACGTCGACCTGGACGGTGTCCGCGCGGCCGCGTCCGGTGACGGCGCGACGTCGGCAGTCGGCATCTGCGTCGGCCGACCGGCTGCGTCGGTGCGAGTGCGGATCGCCTCGCTCGACGCCGACGGCCGCGCGACCGGAGCACTCACTGAGACGCCGGACGTCACCGGCGAGATCGTCGTCGTCGCCCCGCACGTGCGCGACCACTACGACCGGCTCTGGCGAGCCGACCGGGCTTCGCGTCTCGGCGTCGACGACCCGCGCGGCCACCGGACGGGCGACGTCGGGCACCTCGACGCGTCCGGCCAGCTCTGGGTCGAGGGTCGCATGCAGCACGTCGTCACCACCGCGGACGGCGTCGTCACGCCGGTCGGCCCCGAACAGCGCATCGAGCGGGTGGACGGCATCGGCCGTGTCGGCATCGCCGGCATCGGCCCGGCCGGCACGCAGCAGGTCGTCGCCGTCGTCGAGACCGTCCCCGCCGCTCGTCGTCCCGGCCTCGCGGAGCCCGCACTCGCCGAGCGCGTCCGCGCCGCGGCCGGGGTGCCGGTCGCGGCGGTCCTCGTCGTCCCGGTGCTGCCGACGGACATCCGACACAACTCCAAGGTCGACCGGGCCCGACTGTCCCGCTGGGCGTCGTCGGTGCTCTCCGGGGGACGGATGACCCGCCCGTGAGGGTCCTGGTCACCGGCGCGAGCGGCTTCCTGGGTCGTGCGGTCGCCGCTGCCGTGCGGGACGCCGGGCACGAGGTCCGGACGTTCCAGCGCCGGCCCTCCCGTGTCGAGGGTGTCACCGACTCGCTCGGCACGATGACCGATGCGGCCGCGGTCCGTTCCGCGGTCGTGGGTGTCGAGGCGGTCGTGCACCTCGCCGCCAAGGTGTCGCTCGCCGGGGACCCCGCCGACTTCGAGCGGATCAACGTCGACGGGACGCGCGTCCTGCTCGCCGCAGCACGCGAGGCCGGAGCCACACGCTTCGTGTTCGTCTCGTCGCCCTCCGTCGCGCACACCGGGACGTCCATCGCCGGTGACGACGCCACCCCCGCCGTCCCCGAGACCGCCCGTGGCGACTACGCCCGGACGAAGGCCGCCGCCGAGCGCCTGGCACTGGGTGCCGACGCCCCCGGCTTCGCGGTCGTCGCCGTCCGCCCGCACCTGGTGTGGGGGCCGGGTGACGAGCAGCTCGTCGGCCGGATCGTCGACCGGGCCCGCAGCGGACGCCTGCCGGTCCTGGACTCCGGCGCCGCCCTGATCGACACCTGCTACGTCGACAACGCCGCGACCGCGATGGTCGCCGCGCTGCACCGCGCTGAGGACGTGCACGGCCAGGCGTACGTCGTGACGAACGGGGAACCCCGCCCGGTCGGCGAGCTCCTCGCCGGCATCTGCACGGCCTCCGGCGTTCCCGCACCCCGCCGACACGTGCCCGCCGCGCTCGCCCGGTTCGCCGGGTCCGCCGTGGAGGCCGTGTGGCGCGTCCGCCCCGGCACCGACGAGCCGCCGATGACGCGGTTCCTCGCCGAACAGCTCTCGACGGCGCACTGGTTCGACCAGCGCCGCACCCGGGCGGACCTGTGGTGGTCGCCGTCGGTGTCGATCGACGAGGGACTGCGCGCGCTGGCCGCCGCCGCACACTGACCGCGGCGGGGCGCGGCGCGCCGTGGTGCCGGCCCGTCCGGGACGGTGCACGCGCGCCGGTGGCGTGACACGGGTACCGTTCCCGGGGTGCGCGACCTCCGGAGCCTGCCCGCGACCATCGGCCTGGCCGTCGCGCTCGTCGTGATGACCGCCGCGGTGCTCGTCCCCGGTCTGACCGGGTGGGACGTGCACGTGCGGTACTTCCCGCCACTGCACGCCTCGTGGGAGCCGCGCATCGGTCCCGGGACGGTCCCGGCCGTACTGCTGGCGCTGCTCGCGGTCGTCGCCGCGCCCCGACTGACAGCACGGCTGCGCTGGCCGTGGCTGCTGCTCCTCGGGTACGCCGTCACCGTGGCGTGGTTCGCCGCCCTGGCGCTGGTGGACGGCACCGACGGCGTCGGGCGCATCCTGGACACCGGCTACGAGTACATGGACACCGCTCGCGACGTCGCCGGTCGGCCGTTCGCCGAGACGCTCGACGGTTACATCCCGCGGATCGTCGGCGGCCCGGGCAAGTGGCCGGTGCACATCGCCGGACACCCGCCGGGCGCACTCCTGTTCCACGTGGTCCTCGTCCGGATCGGCGTCACCACGGGTCTCGCTGCCGGGTGGGTCACGCTGCTCGTCGCGGCGACGACGCCGGTCGCCGTGCTGCTCACCCTCCGCCTGCTCGGTGCCGGATCCGCGGCTCGCCGGGCAGCGCCCTTCCTGGTGCTCGGGCCCGCGGCGGTGTGGTCGGCGGTGTCCGCGGACGCGGTGTTCGCCGCCGTCGGGGCATGGGCCGCGTGCCTGCTGGCCGTGGCGGCGTCGAGCAGGACCCGGACCGCGACCGCGGGGTGGGGGATCGGCGCCGGACTGCTGTTCGGGTACGCCGTGATGATGTCCTACGGCCTGCCGTTGCTCGGGGTCCTCGCCGTCGCGGTGCTGCTCGCCGCCCGCAACTGGCGACCGTTCGTCTGGGCGGTCGGGGGTGCGGTCGCCGTCGTCGGGGGCTTCGCCCTCTGGGGCTTCGCGTGGTGGCAGGCGTACCCGGTCCTCCGTGTGCGCTACTACGCCGGCGTGGCGCACAACCGGCCGATCACGTACTGGGCCTGGGGCAACCTGGGCGCGTTCGGATTCAGCGCCGGGCCCCTGGCCGGTGCGGCCGTGGCGCAGACCGTCGCGGTGACCGCCCGGACGGTGCGCGGAGCCGCGGGCGGGATCAGGGCATGGTCCCGCCTGCCGAGACCGGTCGTCGTGCCCGTCCTGCTGTCGCTCGCCGGGATCGCGATGGTGTTCCTCGCCGACGCGTCCGGGATGAGCAAGGCCGAGGTCGAGCGCATCTGGTTGCCCTTCGCACCCTGGGTCCTCGTCGGTACCGCGCTGCTGCCTGCCCGCTGGCGTCGAGTGGGTCTGGCGGTCCAGGTGCTGGCCGCACTCCTGGTGCAGCACACGCTCGACACCGGGTGGTGACCGCGCTGCCCGCCGAGCGTCCGGGTGGGCAGGACCTGAGCGGTCGGCGATCGTCACCCGTAGCGTTGACGGCATGACCACCTCTGTGCTCGTCGCCGGCGCGACCGGTGACCTCGGTTCGCGCATCGTCCGCGAACTCCTGCTCCTCGACACGCACGTGCGGGTCCTGACGCGCGGGGGATCGAACCGCGCGGCCGAGCAGTTCGCCGACCAGGACCGGGTCGAGGTCGTCGTCGCCGACTACACCGACCGGGCCGCACTGCTCCGGGCGCTCGACGGCGTCGAGGTCGTGGTCTCGGCCGTCAGCGGCACCCGCTCGGTCATCGTCGACGCCCAGCGCGCCCTGCTCGCAGCCGCGGTCGACGCCGGTGTGCAGCGGTTCGTGCCGTCCGACTACGCGGCCGACTACCGCTCGGTCACGCCCGGCACCAACCGCAACTTCGAGCTCCGCCGTGAGTTCGCCGCCGACGTCGACGCCGCGTCGATCCGTGCGACGTCGGTGCTCAACGGTGCCTTCGCCGACATGCTCACGGGGCAGGCGCCGCTGGTGCTGTTCGACCGGCAGCGCGTCCTGTTCTGGTCCTCGCCCGACCAGGTGCTCGACTTCACCACGAAGGACGACGTCGCGTGGGTCACCGCGCGGGTGGCGCTCGACACCGACGCCCCGCGGGTCGTCGAGGTCGCGGGGGACCGGGTGACCTCGCGGGAACTGGCGGACACGATGTCCCGGCTCACCGGACGGACGTTCCGGTTGCAGTGGGCCGGGACCACGGGCCTCCTGTCCGCGATGGCCCGCACCGGACGGCGGCTGTCGTCGACCGAGGACGAGACCTTCCCGGCCTGGCAGGGGATGCAGTACTTCGTGAGCATGTTCAGCGGCGAAGCCGAGCTCCGCCACGTCCGCAACGATCGCTACGGCTCCCACGACTACACGTCGGTGCGGGACGTGCTGGCGGTGCACCTCGGGGTCTGACCGCGAGGTGCGGGCCGTCGAGACGCCGCCGGGCTGTCGAGACGCCGCCGTGTCGTCGAGACGCCGCTGGGAACGGCGGCGTCTCGACGTCGTGGCGGCGTCTCGTGGCGGCGTCTCCTGTCCGGGTGTCCCACGGCCGGGAGGCCCGCACCACGTCGGTCGTCCGGGGTACCGTCGACGCATGGACCGTTCCGAGATCCTCGCGGCCGCAGCAGCGGCCCACGCCGCCCGCATCGCCGCCGTGGGCGGGGACGACACCGCCGCGCGTGACCGCGCCAAGGCGGCCTCGGCTGCGCCGGCACCCGAGCGTCGTCGGCCCGCGGACGCCGAGCGCGCCGCGGAGTCCGGCCGCGCCGCCGACCGCACCGAGGGCGCACTCTCGGACTGGCGTCGGATGGGCACCCGTCGCGGGGTCACGCCGGACGCACAGGTCCGGAGTGCGTGGACGGTGACCGGCATCCCGGAGCAGGGGGACGCCCGGGCCTTCGCGAACGTGCTGCTCTCCACCGCGGGGCACGCCGGCCGGGTCGCCGACGCCGCGCGACGCAACGAGCGGCTGACCGGTGCGGCACGCGCTGCCGCGCGACGGACGGTCCGCCGCTACACGGACCACGGCGCCGGCATGTCGGCCCTCGGCGACGTCCTCGACGCCGGACCGGTCGGGCACCACGGACCGGTCGGGCACGACGGACTGGTCGGGCACGACGGGTCGGCGGGGCACGACGGGTCGGCGGGGCACGACGGGTCGGTCGGGCACGACGGGTCGGCGGGGCACGACGGGTCGGCCGGGCGAGACGACACGACCGGACGCTGACGTCCGCTCGGCCTCAGCGTCGGAACGGGTCCAGGTTGAGCACGGTGTCCTCGTAGAGGTACTGCTGGTCGCCGTAGACCGTGACGTCCGGGTTCAGCCAGACCAGGTCCTTCACCGAGAGTCCGAAACGGCTCGCCACGGCGCCGATGAGGTCCTCCGACGCGATCCGGTAGGCGGTCGGGGCGCCGTCGGGCGAGCCCTCGCTGCTCGACTTGCCGGTGGCGTTCGGCCGGGCTCCGCCGTCGACCGGGTGCACGTTCGTGGTGCGCGCCGGTACCGACCACCGGACGGGCTGCACGGCGAGCACCTTGCCGGGCCCGATCTCGACGGGGAGTTCCGGGCTGGCCGAGGCCGCCGCCGAGTAGACGACGATCGTGCCGAGCCAGGACGGGTCTGCGCGGCCGGGGTCGAGCGCCGTCGAGGCGGGTGCTGCCGCTGCGCCGGGGCCGCCGCCGAGGGTGGTGTCGCCGACGCCGTGCCAGGTGATCCCGTCGCCGACCGACGGCGGCGTCTCGAGGAACGTGGTCGCGACGGGGACCGGCAGGGTCGAGGCGAAACCGGTCCACTGCGCGGTGGGGGTGCCGTCCGCGCCGACGACGACGCGGTAGTGGAACCGGACGCTCCCCTTCGGTGAGACGACGTCGGCCTCGCTGAGGACGCTGCCGACCGGGATCGGCGAGACGGTGGGGTCCGGCGAGGCGGCCTCGGTCGGGACGGCCGTCGGTGTTCGCGGAGAGGCGGACTCGGAGATGCGGCGGGCCTCGGCGCTCGCGCTCGGGTCGGCCTGGGGTGTGCGCGGAGCGGCGCTGGCGGAACTCCGCTGCGGCGCGGGGAACTCGTCCGACCCGCGGAGCAGCGAGCAGCTGGCCGCGGCGGTCGTGACCACGACGGCGAGCACGAGTGCTGCCGTCAGTCTGCGGCTGTTCCCCTGGAGTCCGTTCCCGTGGTGCATGGTCCCCCTGCGCTCGTCCCCTGCGATCCGTGTCGTGCGTGATGGATCGTCGTCTTCTGACCCGGAGAGCCTACCGGCGGCGACGTCACCAGCGGGGTGGGAAGATCAGACATGGTCCACCTCGCGAGCGGAGACGCTCTCCGAACGCGTGATGGACCGCTCCGACACTGACCAGGGCTTTCATGGACCGGTCCAAGTCGTGAAACAACCGGTTGTCCGGTTGACAGGACAAAGTTTCTGGGTCACGATCACTTCCACGCGACGACGCGCGATCACGGACGAAGGAGTCACCGACATGGTCGACATCAAACCGGCAGCACCGACTGTGACCTTGCCCCCGGTCGGCACCGGCCCGCACCGCCGCCGCCTCGGGCTGCTGGCGCTGGTCGCCACCTTCGGCGGGCTGCTCTTCGGCTACGACACCGGCGTGATCAACGGCGCTCTGCTCCCGATGAAGCAGGAGCTCGGTCTGACGAACTTCACCGAGGGCGTCGTGACCAGCTCCCTGCTGTTCGGTGCGGCCATCGGTGCCATGCTCGGCGGACGCATCGCCGACGGCTGGGGTCGCCGGAAGACGATCCTGGTGCTCGCGGTGACGTTCTTCGTCGGGACGCTCGCGTGCGTCTTCGCCCCGACGTTCGGCGTGATCGTGGTCGGCCGCGTGCTCCTCGGCCTGGCGGTCGGCGGGGCGTCGACGGTCGTCCCGGTGTTCCTCGCCGAACTGGCCCCGTACGAGATCCGTGGGTCGCTGTCCGGGCGGAACGAACTCATGATCGTGATCGGGCAGCTCGCCGCCTTCCTGGTGAACGCGCTCATCGGCAGCCTCTGGGGAGAAGGCAACGGTGTCTGGCGGATCATGCTCGCCGTGTGCGCCCTGCCCGCCATCGCCCTGTTCGTCGGCATGCTCCGGGTCCCGGAGTCGCCGCGCTGGCTGGCGTCGAAGGGCCGCAACGACGAGGCGCTCGACGTCCTGCGGCAGATCCGCTCCGACGAGCGGGCCGAGGCCGAGATCCAGGACATCAAGCGGAGCAACGAGATCGAGGCGCAGGTCCAGCGCCAGAGCGGCTGGCACACCCTGCTCGGCAACAAGTGGCTGATCCGGATCGTGCTCATCGGTGCCGGCCTCGGCGTCGCGCAGCAGCTCACCGGCATCAACTCGATCATGTACTACGGCCAGACCGTCCTCATCGAGTCGGGCTTCCAGGCCTCCGCGGCCCTCATCGCCAACATCGCACCCGGGGTCATCGCCGTGATCGGTGGCGTCATCGCGATCATGAACATGGAGCGGATCAACCGCCGCACGACGCTGATCATCGGGTTCTCGTTGACGACGCTCTGCCACTTCCTCATCGGCATCGCCTCCGTCGCCCTGCCCGACGGCAACCCCGCCCGCCCCTGGGTGATCCTGTTCCTCGTCGTCGCGTTCGTCGGATCGATGCAGACGTTCCTCAACATCGCCGTCTGGGTCGTGCTGTCCGAGATCTTCCCGACGCAGATCCGCGCGCTCGGCATGGGCATCTCGGTGTTCTGCCTGTGGATCGCGAACGCCTTCCTGGGGCTGTACTTCCCGTCGATCGTCGCCGCGACCGGTATCACCGGCACGTTCTTCGGCTTCGGCATCGTCGGTCTGCTGGCGCTGCTGTTCATCTGGAAGTTCGTGCCGGAGAGCCGCGGTCGCACCCTCGAAGAGGTCGAAGAAGGCGTCACGACCGGCAACATCTTCACCGTCGACAAGGTCGGTCGCCGCACGCACTGACGTCGCGACCCCACGACGGACGGGAGGCCCGGTACCAGCTGTGAACTGGTCCCCGGATCTTGGACTGCTTAGTTGGTTCGAGATCCGGGGATGGTTCTGTTGGGTGGTAACGCGTCAT